>ONMK01000040.1 GCA_900318905.1 uncultured Eubacteriales bacterium
GATCTGTGCATGATAGAGCACATTCCCGAGCTTGTCAAAGCCGGAATCTCAAGCTTTAAAATAGAGGGCAGAGCCAAATCGTCCTATTATACCGCGGTCACCACCAACGCCTACCGCAAGGCTGTCGATTCTTATTTTGAGCAGGGAGATCCCTTCGTGCTTGAACCGTGGATAAAAGAGGAGCTTGAAAAAATCAGCCACCGCGAGTACAGCACCGGTTTTTATTTCGGCGGCGAGCCCGGTCAGTCTACCGGCAACGGAGGCTATATTCGCCATTATGACAATGTTGCGGTGTGCGAAAAGAGCGTGGGCGAGCAAACTTCGGTGATTTCACAGCGCAATAAATTTTGGGTGGGCGATACGCTTGATGTTTTACCTCCCGACGGGTATCCGTTTTTAATAAAATGCGAAAGCCTTATTAACGCGGAAGGCGAGAGCGTTGACAGCGCGCCTCACCCCATGGAGATACTTACCATGACAGGCGATAAGCCTGTTCCCGCGGGCTCGGTTATCCGCAGAAAAAGGGATTAGTTTAATATATATATTATTATTTTTATCATATCGCGCCGGTACTAAGGTGCAAAAAAGGAGTAATTAAAAATGCAGTGGACAGGACTCAATGAGTTACGCGAAAAGTTTCTTTCGTTTTTTGAAAGCAAGGGTTGCCTTAGACTTCCCAGCTTTTCGCTGATTCCTAAAGACGACAACAGCCTTTTGCTTATCAACAGCGGAATGGCGCCTATGAAAAAGTATTTTACGGGCGAGGTAACTCCGCCGCGCAAGCGCGTTACCACCTGCCAGAAGTGTATCCGCACGCCCGACATTGAGCGAGTCGGAATCACAGCGCGTCACGGCACATTCTTTGAAATGCTGGGCAACTTCTCGTTCGGAGATTATTTCAAGAGGGAAGCCACCGCATGGGCGTGGGAGTTTTTTACAAAGGTGCTGGAGCTGCCCGAGGACAAGCTCTATGTTTCCATTTATCAGGATGACGACGAGGCTTTTGAGATATGGACAAAAGAAGTCGGCGTTGACCCCTCTCATATGGTTCGCCTGGGCAAGGAGGATAACTTCTGGGAGCACGGCTCCGGTCCCTGCGGTCCCTGCTCCGAAATCTACTTTGACCGCGGTCCCGAAAAGGGCTGCGGAAAGCCCGACTGCCACGTGGGCTGCGAATGCGACCGCTTTGTTGAGGTCTGGAACCTTGTATTCACTCAGTTTGAGAGCGACGGAAACGGCAACTACACTCCGCTTGACCACCCGAATATCGATACCGGTATGGGCTTGGAGCGCCTTGCGTGCGTTATGCAGGAGGTCGATAACCTGTTCCTCGTTGACACCGTGCAGAATATAATGAAGCACATCAGCGAGATCACGGGCGTAAAATACGGCGAAAACGAAAAGAGCGACATTTCGCTTCGCGTTATCACCGACCATATCCGCTCAACTACATTTATGATAGGCGACGGTGTAATGCCGTCCAACGAGGGCAAGGGCTATGTGCTCCGCCGTCTGTTAAGACGCGCCGCGCGTCACGGCAGACTTTTAGGTTATAAGGAGCCGTTCCTTTATAAAGTCTGCGATACGGTCATCAAAGAGAACCTCACCGCTTATCCCGAGCTTAAGGAAAAGCAGGAGTTTATTACAAAGGTTATCCGCGTTGAGGAGGAAAGCTTTGCCAAAACGATCGACCAGGGCTTTAAAATGCTTCAAAATCTGATCGAGCGCGATGATGTTCAGACGATCAGCGGCGAGGACGCGTTCAAGCTCAATGATACCTTCGGCTTCCCGATCGACCTCACCCGCGAGATACTCGAGGAAAGGGGAATGAGCATTGACTTCGACCGCTTCCGTGAGCTTCTTAAAGAGCAGAAAATGCGTTCGCGCGCAGCAAGAAAGAACGCGGGCGCGGACGCCTGGGTAAGCGACAGCACGGATATGTCGGACATTGAAGCGACAGAATTTGTCGGTTATTCCGACCTTGAAACAGAGGCTAAGGTAATTGCTATCGTTAAGGACGGCGAGAGGATCGAGTCCGCCGGCGAGGGCGAAAACGTTATCCTTGTCCTTGACAAAACTCCTTTCTACGCCGAAAGCGGCGGTCAGGTAGGGGACACGGGCGTTATTTCCGAAAACGAGTTCACCGCCGACGTTGATAATACCACCAAAGACGTTTCGGGCAAGATATATTTCCACTCCTGCACAATCAACGACGGCAGCGTTTCAATCGGAGCAACCGTTAACGCTCAGGTTGACAAGGCGCGAAGAGAGGATATTATGCGCAACCATACTGCGGCTCACCTGCTCCAGGCAGCGCTCAGAGAGGTTCTTGGCAATCACGTTCAGCAGGCAGGTCAGCTTGTTGCCGACGACTACTTCCGCTTTGACTTCACTCACTTTGAGGCTATGACAGCCAAAGAGCTTATGGACGTTGAAGCTCTTGTTAACAAGAAGATATTTGAGGCCATTCCCGTTGTTACCAGAGAAATGCCTATTGAAGAAGCTAAAAAGCTTGGCGCTATGGCTCTGTTCGGCGAGAAATACGGCGACACGGTACGCGTAGTAAGCGCGGGCGATTTCTCTATTGAGTTCTGCGGCGGTACCCATGCCGAGAACACCTCAAACCTCGGACTGTTTAAAATCCGTCAGGAGGGTTCTGTCGCCGCCGGAGTCAGAAGAATCGAGGCTGTTACGGGCAATGCTGTTCTGACTTATATCAACCGCATTCAGGCGCTTATCGCCGGAGCCGCTTCCGTATTGAAGATCTCAAATCCTAAGGCATTGGTTGAGGGCGTTAGAAAAGCAGAGGCTCTTATTAAGGCGCAGCAAAAGGAAATCGAAATGCTCAACACCAAAATCGCGGCTTCACAGATGGACAGCCTGATGGCTAATGCCGAGACCGTTGACGGCTTGCTGCTTGTTACAGGCTCGCTTAAGGGCGTCAGCGCAGATGTTCTTCGCGGAATGTGCGAGGAAGCAAAGGCAAATAACTCTAAAGCAGTTGTTGTTGCCGCTACCGTTAACGACGGTAAAATCAACTTTGCGGCGGCTTGCGGCGACGAAGCTGTTAAGCAGGGCGCTCACGCCGGCAGGCTCGTAAAGGCTGCGGCGCAGATCGCGGGCGGCAACGGCGGCGGAAAGCCTACTCTTGCAATGGCGGGCGCTAAGGACGAAAACAGAATCCCCGAAGCCCTTTCGGCAGTTAAAGATGCTTTGCTTGAGATGATAAAATAACGAAAAATTTTCCTGTTTTACTTATGCATAGTTTTTTGCAAGGACCGGTTGTTAATTTGTTACAAATTTAAAGTCAATTTCTTGTGAAAGTCGACGGACAAAAAATTTTTAAAAGTATTGAAGTTTTTTTTCGTTTATTGTATAATGAATTTACTGAGATATTATGTTCTCGGACTAATGACATTTTTAGGAGGAGTTTAAAATGTTCAAGAAAATAGTTAGCATTGCAATTGCTGCTATGATGCTCGGAAGCACAGCTGCTATCGCCGCAACTGCTGCTGAAGATGGCAGCGCTGTTGCTGCTGCAGATGATTCTTCTGCTGTTGCTGCTGCTGATGATTCTGCTGTTGGAGCGGACGACGGTTCCGAGTCTACTTCAGCGGGAAGCAAAATCTACTTTGACGCAGCTTCAAGCGGTTGGAAAACCTATAAGAAAATCTATCTGTATCTCTATGATCACAAGAACGGTGAAATGATTACTTGGGGTTCCAAAAAGGGCATGATGACTGATGAAGGAAACAACACATGGTCATATGACCTCGCAGATAAGGGCTTTAACCTTGATTCAAGCAACTCTTACGGTTGTATCTTCACAGCAGACTGGGGTATGCAGACCTGCGACCTCATCCTTGGTTCCGCTTGCATCGGCGACACAGCTTATTGCACAGGCACAACAGTAGAAAACAGCGTTGACTCTAACAAGAGCAGCTTTGTTGTTAAGTGGAAGAATGCTGATCAGAGCAAGTACAGCAACCCTGTACAGATCACCTCGACAGGTAAAGTAATCGGTGAGGCTTATTGGCCCGGTGAAACCGCTGAGTCCGTATTCACTAAGTTCCTTACCAGTGATAACGCTAAAGAAAACCTCAGCAACGCTATCAAATATAACGGTAAAACTGTTCAGCAGACTGTTGACGATTCAGCAGCGGCTCTCGGCCTGTCTCTTGATACGGTAACTAAGATCGTTAACGATAACATGGACAAAGCAAAGTCTGTAGGCGTTGACCTGACCAAGTGGGATGCTTCCAAGTCCACACTTTCCGGCGGTTCATCAGGTGGCGGCGGTTCATCAGGTGGCGGCACAACAGGCGGCGGCTCAACAGGCGGCGGTTCAACAGGCGGCGGCACAACAGGCGGCGGCTCAACAGGCGGCAGCGGTTCTGTTACTTCCGGTGAGGACACCACAATTTACTTCATCATCGGCGGCGTAATGCTCGCAGCTATCGGTGTATTCTTCCTTGCAAGAAAGAGAAGAGAGTATTAATTTAAAAGCTTAAAGGGGCGTGTAAACCACACGCCTCTTTTTCTTGTAAAAAACACTTGACAAGTAATGCTTGATGTATTATAATAATCAGGAAAAATAAAGCAAAGCAGAAATGCTTTCACCTGTGGGGTTTCGTCTGCACGGGTCAATGCGATTCTTTTGATTAGTATTGGTGCGGACGGAGCATTTCTGTCCGCATTATTTATTTTTGTGCTTTGGAGGTGCTCAATCATCGGCAAGAAAGAAATTAACACTCAGATTAACGAGGAAATTCGTGACAAAGAGCTGAGAGTAATCGGCTCGGACGGCCAGCAGCTCGGTATTATGTCCTCAAGGGACGCTCTTAATCTTGCGGAGCAAAAGAACCTTGATTTGGTTAAAATCGCTCCCCAGGCTAATCCGCCCGTGTGCAAGATAATGGACTACGGCAAATACCGTTTTGAGCAGGCAAAAAGAGAAAAAGAAGCCAGAAAGAATCAGCATACTGTTGACATTAAGGAAGTAAGGCTCTCTTTGAATATCGACACTCACGATTTCAACACTAAGCTTAACAATGCGCTTAAGTTCATCAGGCACGGCGACAAGGTAAAGGTGTCTATCCGTTTCCGCGGACGCGAAATGGGGCATCCCGAAATCGGACTTGATACAATGAAGCGCTTTGCCGAGGCATGCAGTG
The DNA here is from genome assembly GCA_900318905.1 of uncultured Eubacteriales bacterium. Lineage (GTDB taxonomy): Bacteria > Bacillota > Clostridia > Oscillospirales > Acutalibacteraceae > Ruminococcoides. Next base: position 5,175 of record ONMK01000040.1, read on the forward strand.
AAGAAGCTGTTGTTGAAAAACCCGCTAAGCTGGAAGGCCGAAATATGTTAATGTTTCTTGCGCCAAAGCCCAACAAGTAATCAATTAAGGAGGATTTTATTATGCCTAAGATTAAAACTCACAGCGGAGCCAAAAAACGTTTTAAAATCTCTAAGAACGGAAAAGTTATCCGCGCTCACGCTTACAAAAGCCACATTCTGAACAAGAAGACAAGAAAGCGTAAAAGAGGTCTTCGTCAGACAACTGTTGCTGACGTAACTAACACAGCTCAGATCAAGCGCCTTATCCCTTATAAATAATCACGCTTGACCCATTACACTAAATATAACGGAGGTAACATATAATGGCACGAGTAAAAGGTGCGATGATGACTCGCAAAAGAAGAAAAAAAGTTTTAAAGCTTGCCAAGGGTTATTGGGGTGCAAAATCCAAGCATTTCAAGATGGCGAAGCAGGCTGTTATGAAGAGCGGCAACTACGCTTATATCGGCCGTAAACAGAGAAAGAGAGATTTCCGTCGTCTTTGGATCACCCGTATTTCCGCTGCCTGCAAAGCAAACGGCACAAACTATTCAACATTTATGAATGGTCTTAAGAAGGCAGGTATCGTGCTTAACCGCAAGATGCTTTCAGAGATCGCTATTTCAGATCCCGCCGCTTTCACCGCTCTGGTTGAAAAGGCTCAGAACGCATAATATAATTTAACCGTAACAGCGTTTGGTTTTTCCAAACGCTTTTGCTGTATTTGGAGATTTGTATGAAAACGCTCACAAGCAAGGACAACGCTCAAATCAAAAACATCTTAAAACTTCAAAAAAGCGCTAAATTCAGGCGGCAGTCGGGTTGTTTTATAGCCGAGGGGCTCCGCGTTTGCGTTGACGCTGTTTTAAGCGGGGCAGAGATAAAGGCTCTGTTTATTACCGACGAGGCTATTGAAAAGAATGCCGACGCTTATAACACGTTAAGCTCTCATTCAGATGAAACTTATGTGCTTTCTTCCGCGCTTTTTGACTATATAAGCGACACGCAGGCGCCCCAGGGCATTCTCTGCGTAATAAAAACACTTGACAAAAGCGCTTATTTTGATAAAATAAACAATGGCGGAAAATATCTGGTCTTGGATAATGTTCAGGATCCTAACAATCTCGGTACTATTTTAAGGTCTGCCGAGGCGTTCGGCGTTTGCGGCGTTATTATGTCCGACGATTGCTGCGATATTTATAACCCCAAGGTGGTAAGAGGCAGCATGGGCGCGGTTTTCCGTCTGGCGATCCTGTCGGTTAAAAATCTTTCCGAATGGTTTGCCGAGCATCCGGCGCTTAATACATATGCCGCCGTGGTCGACAGGGACGCCGTAAAGGTAAACGAAACAGTTTTTGAAGTCCCCTGTGCCGTTGTTATAGGCAACGAGGGCAATGGGATCCGACCCGAGACCTGCGCAGTGTGCGATCATAAAATAACAATTCCGATGGACGGTAAGGCAGAATCGCTGAACGCGTCTGCTGCCGCCGCGATCCTTATTTGGGAAATGGTAAAGTAAATGATTTCTTCAAACGCAAAATACTGGATATTGCTTACTCAGGCAATAGGATATAATACTCCTAAAGCGAAAAAGCTCGCTAAAATGTACACCGATATATCCGAATTTTTTGAGGGCGGTGAAAGCGAGCGGCGTTTTTGCGGCCTTTTTAATCCGGTTGAGCTTGAAGCGCTTTCTTCCGTTAAGTCCGACGGCGCTGATAAAGTTATAAATCGTTGCAGGGAACTTGATTATTCGGTTATTACCTTAGATGACCCAAATTACCCGAGCTGCCTTTATAATATTTACGCTCCGCCCGCTGTTTTATATGTGAGCGGAAAGCTCCCCGATTTTGACGAACATCTTTCTATCGGAATAGTAGGCACAAGGCAAGCCTCCCGTTACGGCGTTGAGAACTCCTATAAAATCGCCTACGCTTTGGCAAAGTATAATACGGTCGTTGTAAGCGGAGGAGCTTTGGGCGTTGACTGCGCTTCTCACAGAGGCGTTCTTGCCGCCAACGGAGTAACGGTCTGCGTTCGCGGCTGCGGAATAAACAGCCGTTATCTGCGCGACAATGAGAAAATGAGAGAGGCAATCACGGCTAAGGGAGCGGTTATTTCGGAATATCCGCCTGATGAAGAGCCGCGCAACTTCTATTTCCCGGCAAGAAACCGCATAATCGCTGCGCTGTCTGACGGCGTGCTGCTTATTGAGGCAGGTGAGAAAAGCGGTTCGCTTATCACGGCAAACCTCGCCCTTGAAATGGGAAAGGATATTTTTGCTCTTTTGGGCAACAACAGCCCTCAAAATTACGGTTCAAATTACAGAATTAAGGAAGGTACTGCGATTCCGGTAACGGATTTTATGGATATTCTCGCAAACTACGACTGCAAGAATCTGTCGGAGGACGCGGTCGGCTTTGACAGCATATTGCTGTCTGATATAGACGCCGTTCCCGTTAAGAAGAAAAAGAAATCCGCCTATTCCGGCAATACGAAGAAAGAAAAATCTAAAAACACCGCAGCTCCTGCGAAAAAAGCCTCATCTGAGATTAAATCAAAGGCGGATAAACAGGAGCCGCGGCATAAAACAGACATTAAGCTGACGGGCGACGCAAAGCTTGTATATAACTATCTTTCGGCTAAGCCCGTTCATATCGATAAAATCGCGGACGATTTGGGAATGCCCGTGAACAGGGTGCTCGGCACCCTTACCTTGCTTGAAGTGCAGGGGCTTGCTCAGGCGCTTCAGGGAAGAAACTTTGTTTTAAAATAGGAGGAAATTCATGTCAGATTTGGTAATTGTAGAGTCACCCGCCAAAGCAAAGACAATAAAAAAATACTTGGGCAGCGGTTACGAGGTAGTGGCCTCTATGGGGCATGTCCGCGACCTTCCCAAGGCGAGGCTCAGCGTTGATATCAAAAACGACTTTGCACCAAAATATGATATAATAAAAGGAAAGGAAAAGCTTGTCAAGGAGCTTAAGGGCTTGGCTGCGAACAGCGACAGCGTCTATCTCGCGACCGACCCCGACCGCGAGGGAGAAGCTATTTCGTGGCATTTGGCTTATATTCTCGGTCTGCCCGAGGATTACTGTCAGCGTGTTGAGTTTAACGAGATCACAAAAACAGGCGTACAAAACGGTATGTCGCATCCCAGAGCTATCAACGAGGATCTTGTCAACGCTCAGCAGGCGCGCCGTGTACTCGACCGCCTTGTCGGCTACAAGCTCAGTCCTTTTATCTCTCAGAAAATCCGACGCGGTCTTTCGGCAGGCAGAGTGCAGTCCGTAGCGCTCAGGATCATTGTTGACCGTGAAAATGAAATAAGAAAGTTCAAGCCTGAGGAATACTGGACGATCGACGCAAAATTCATTCCGAAGGGAAGCAGAAAAACCTTTGCCGCTTCTCTTTATGCCGATAAAAACGGAAAGCTCAAAATCAGCAATCAGGAGCAGGCAGATAAAATAGAAGCCGATTTGCAGGGCGCCGAGTATATTGTTACAAAAGTCAAAAACGGAACCCGAAAAAAATCCCCGGCTCCGCCCTTTATAACCTCCACTTTACAGCAGGAGGCATCAAGAAAGCTCGGCTTCCAGTCACGCCGCACAATGCGCGTAGCTCAGGAGCTTTACGAAGGAGTCGATATCCAGGGAATGGGCGCTACCGGCCTTATCACCTACATGCGTACCGACTCGCTGCGAATATCAAATTACGCTATTGAAGAGGTTACAAATTATATCCGCGGCGCTTACGGCGACAACTACCTTCCCGCAAAACCGCGTTTCTTCAAGTCGCGCAGCAACGCTCAGGACGGACACGAAGCTATAAGACCTTCTATGCCGTCGCTTACTCCCGACAGCATCAAAAGCAGCCTGTCGTCAGACCAGTACAAGCTGTACAAGCTCATATGGAGCCGCTTTACCGCTTCTCAGATGGCTGACTGCGTTCAGAAAACCACTCAGGCGGATATTGAAGCGAATGGATATATCTTTAAGGCTTCGGGTTATCATGTTGAGTTTCCGGGCTTTACCGCGCTTTATGTTGAGGGCAAGGATGAGGCGGAGGAAAAATCTTCTCAGCTTCCGCCTCTTGAAAACAATATGCCCGTAAAATGCAAGGAGCTCAAAAAGAATCAGCATTTTACCCAGCCCCCGGCGCGTTATACCGAGGCTTCTCTGATTAAAATCCTTGAGGAATACGGCATAGGCAGACCTTCAACATATGCCGCCACTATAACAACGCTCACAGGCAGAGAATACGTTAAGCGCGAGGCTAAAAGCCTTGTGCCCACAGAGCTTGGCGAAGTAATTACCAAGCTTATGAAGGAGCGTTTTCCCGACATTGTAGACGTAAAATTCACTGCTCAGATGGAGGATGACCTCGACAAGGTCGAGAACGGCGACGTTCAGTGGGTTGAGCTTCTCAAGGAGTTTTACGGCGGCTTTGAAAACACTCTTAAAGAGGCAAAGGCCGAGATGGAGGGCGTAAAGCTCAAGCTCAAGGAGGACGAGACCGATATTATCTGCGACAAGTGCGGCCGTCAGATGGTCGTAAAAATGGGCAGATACGGCAAGTTTATCGCTTGCCCCGGTTATCCCGAATGCAAGAACATCCTCAAATATGTTGAAAAGACAGGCGTTTCATGCCCGAAATGCGGCGGAGACGTAATTGTAAAGAACACCAAATCAAAGCGTGTTTTCTACGGCTGCTCAAATTATCCTAAATGCGATTTTGTAAGCTGGAACGAGCCTGTAAACGAGAAGTGTCCGCAGTGCGGCCAGATACTCTATAAAAAGAAGGGCAAGAAGCCGACGCTGTTCTGCGCTGATCCTGACTGCGGCTACACAAAAACAGCAAAAGCGGAAGAAAAGTAATGTATATTAACGTAATAGGCGCGGGGCTTGCCGGCTGCGAGGCGGCAATGCAGATAGCAAACCGCGGAATAGAGGTTCATCTTTATGAGATGAAGCCGCAAAAACGCACTCCCGCGCATAAAACAGATTTATTCGGCGAGCTTGTCTGCTCAAACTCACTCAAGGCAATGCGCGTCGAGAGCGCCGCAGGGCTCTTAAAAGAGGAAATGCGCAGGCTTGACTCGTTTTTGATGAAGTGTGCCGATAAATGTCAGGTTCCCGCAGGTGGCGCTTTAGCCGTCGACCGTGATATTTTTGCTCATTTGGTGACGGAAGGCATTGAAAGCCACCCGCTTATCACCGTTTATCACGAGGAGATCGTTTCAATTCCCGACGACGCTGTTACCGTTATTGCAACGGGGCCGCTGACTTCCGACACTTTGGCAAAGGCTATTGAAGCGTGCTTCGGCGATTCGCTGTCTTTCTTTGACGCCGCTGCGCCTATTGTTACCGCCGAAAGCGTCGACATGGATTACGCTTTTACGGCGTCGCGCTATGACAGGGGCGGAGATGACGACTACATCAACTGCCCGCTGAACAAAGAGGAGTATGAAGTTTTTTACAACGCTCTTGTCAACGCCGAGCGTGCTCCGCTGCACGATTTTGATGTGAACAATCCAAAGGTCTATGAGGGCTGTATGCCCGTTGAGGTTTTGGCTCAGCGCGGCGAGGGAACGCTGCGCTTCGGCCCGATGAAGCCGGTGGGATTGATAAACCCAAAAACAGGTCACAGGGCTTGGGCGCTTCTTCAGCTTCGCAAGGAGAACGCCGCAGGCACGATGTATAACCTTGTCGGTTTTCAGACCAACCTCAAATTTCCCGAACAAAAGCGCGTATTCTCGCTGATCCCGGCGCTGCATAACGCTGATTTTGTAAGATACGGCGTAATGCACCGCAATACTTTTTTATGCTCGCCCAAGGTTCTTGATTCAGATTTTTCCGTTAAAGAAAATAAAAAGCTTTTCTTCGCAGGTCAGATCACGGGCGTTGAGGGTTATATGGAGAGCGCCGCGTCGGGGATAATGGCAGGAATCAACGCTGCAAGGCGGCTAAAAGGGGAGAGCACCCTTACGCTTCCCGAGACCACAATGATCGGCGCTTTGTCGAGATATATAGCCGATTCGTCGGTTAAGAAATTCCAGCCTATGGGAGCCAATTTCGGAGTTTTGCCCGAGCTTCAAAACAGACCGCGTGATAAGCGTGAACGCGCGGCAGCGTACAGCGAACGCGCGCTTGCCGCTTTAGATAAAATTCTTTTATAGAATATTGGTGATTGATATGAAAATAATCGTAGACGCCTTCGGCGGCGACAACGCGCCGCTCGAAATAATCAAAGGCTGTGCCGAGTCCGTTGCAAAGTTCGGAGTAGATATTATACTTACCGGCAAAGAATCCGAAATACGCGAGGTTGCCGCACAGAATAACATCTCGCTCGACCGCATTGAGATCGAGGACTGTGACGAAGTGATCACAATGCACGATTCAGCCGAGAGTGTTGTAAAGACAAAAAAGGACAGCTCTATGGCGGTGGGCTTTCGTTTGCTGGCTCAGGGCAAAGGCGACGCTTTCCTCAGCGCGGGCAACAGCGGAGCCTTGTGCGTAGGCGCAACACTGCTTATCAAAAGAATCAAGGGTATAAAGCGCCCTGCTTTTGCCCCTGTTCTTCCCAGCGTAACGGGC
>ONMK01000124.1 GCA_900318905.1 uncultured Eubacteriales bacterium
TTCTCGGTGTTATTGAGATTGTTGGCTGTAGTTTTTGTGGTTGCCATCAACATTTTTCTCAGTTCAATACAATTATTATATAAAGAAGAAAACTGCTTATCTGTAATATATTGTGTTTCATGCAGTAAATCCAACCAATATAGAGTTTCGTTACATTCTTTTAGAGCAGTATATACCTTGGACAGAAAATCTTTTTTGGAAATTGCGCACTCGCTTTCCGCAAGGTTTGCACCTATGCTTGTTCCGCTTCTCAGAATTTGTTTTGAAATAACATATTCGTTATTGTTTGAGCTTATATACTGATATAGCTTAATAATTCTTATGGAAAAAGCACGGCTTTTCTGTTTTAACGGACTGCTTTGATACATAAATTCAACTCTCCACTCTAAACTCTAAACTCTCTATCATGTGCGGTAATCGCCGTTGATTTTTACGTAATCGTATGTCAGGTCGCAGCCGTAGGCTTCGGCGGATGATGTGCTTTTTTCTGCCTTTTCCTCATCAAACGCAAGACCGCAGCCGTTTTGACATACCGGTATCTCGCCTGCCGAGGATTTATATAAAACATCGATTTTCTTTATGTCGTTTACCTGAGCGCCGCTGTAGCCGATCGCGCAGAGGATCCTGCCGCAGTTTGCGTCCGCGCCGAACATCGCCGCCTTTACAAGGCTTGAGCAGATAACGCTTTTGGCGATCGTTTTCGCCGCCTTTTCGTCGGCAGCGCCGCTTACATTGCAGATGAGCAGCTTTGTAGCGCCCTCGCCGTCGGAGGCAAGAAGCCTTGCTACCTTTTTGAAAGCCGCGGTAAGAGCCTCAAGGAAAATGTAGTAATCTTCGTTTTTCCCGGTGATTTCTTTGTTGCCCGCGTATCCGGAGGCGAGGATGGCCAGAGTGTCGTTTGTTGAGGTGTCGCCGTCAACGCTCACCATATTGTAGCTCACGTCAGCCGCCTCAATAAGCGCCGAGCGCAGCATTTGGGCGGAGATCGCCGCGTCGGTGGTGACAAACGACAGCGTGGTTCCCATGTTTATGTGAATCATTCCGCTGCCCTTTGCGATTCCGCCGATCGTGACGGTTTTGCCGTCGATAACGGTCTGAACCGCCCACTCCTTTTTGACGGTGTCGGTGGTCATTATGGCTTCAGCCGCGTTTGTGCCGCCGTCCTTGGAGAGAATGTTTTTAAGAGCATTTACGCCGCTTTCGATAGGAGCCAAGGGCAAAGGCTGGCCGATTACGCCCGTGGAGGCTACGATCACGTCGTTTTCGCCGATCCCGAGGGCGTTTGCCGCAAGCTTAGCCATCGCTTCCGCTTTTTCGTAGCCGTCGGGGTTGCAGGCGTTGGCGTTGCCCGAATTGACGATCACAGCCTGCGCAACACCGTTTTCAAGGTGCTTTTGCGTGACGTAGATAGTGTCGGATTTTACCAGATTTTTTGTGAAGATAGCCGCCGCCGCGCAGGGCTTGTCACACGCGATAAGCGCAAGGTCGCGCTTGCCGTTGGGAATAACGGCGGAGTCGTTTGCCTTTATAGCTTTGGTGATTACGGCGGAGGTCGCCTGCTTTACGCCCGCGCAGATCCCGTTGGCGGTAAAGCCCTGCGGCGAGGTTACGCCGCCGTTGATAAAGGTGTAGTTGTTCATGATAGATACCTAAAATATAAATTATATAGCTGTGTGCCGAGTTTTGATTTTTGGGGGTAATTTTCTACCTTTCCATAATCGCGAGTTATGATGCGCCGTTGCAGAAGCTTCTCGTGTAAAATCATGTTCTCCAAAGGCGCGCCGGATGAAACGTCACGTTCCTAAAATGCCGGCGGTACGATAACAAGTCCTGTTTTTTCGTCCAGGCCGAAAATGATGTTCATATTCTGGATCGCCTGACCTGCCGCTCCCTTTACCATGTTGTCGATCGCCGCGCAGGCTACAAGCTTGCCGGCGCGCTTGTCGTGGTGGATGGAAACGTCGCAGAAGTTTGAGTAGCGCACGTTGTGGATATCGGCGCACTTGCCGTCATCGAGCAGGCGTACAAAAAACTCATCTTTGTAGTAGTCCTTATACGCCTTGCGGATCTCCTCAAAGGTAACGCCGTCCTTGATGTCGGCATAAACTGTAGCGAGAATGCCGCGGTTAACGGGAAGAAGGTGGGGCACAAAGGTGATAGTTACTTCCTCGCCGCTGAGTTTTGAAAGAGTCTGCTCTATTTCGGGAGTGTGGCGGTGACTTGCCACCTTGTAGGCGTGGAAGCCCTCGTTAAGCTCGGGGAAGTGGTTGCCCTGAGTGGGCTTTCTGCCGGCTCCCGTAACGCCGCTTTTGCAGTCGCAGATGATTCCCTTTGTGCTGATAAGTCCGTTTGCTATCGCGGGAGCAATAGCCAGAGGCGAACAGGTCGTGTAGCAGCCGGGATTAGCTATAAGGCGCTTGCCTTTGATTTTGTCGCGGAAGAACTCGGGCAGACCGTAGACGCTCTGTTCGTGGAGCGCCTTGTCAAGATAAGTGCCGCCGTACCATTCGGTGTATTCGTCCTCGCTCTCAAGGCGGAAATCCGCGCCGAGGTCGATAAACGCTTTGCCCGCGCCGATGCACTTAGCCGCTAATTCCTGTGAAAGACCGTGAGGAAGCGCCGCGAAGATAACATCGCTCTTTTTAACAACAGCGTCCTGGTTTTCACATACCATATCGTTTAAAAAGGTGTAGGCGGGGTAAACGTCGCTGAGCTTCTGTCCCTCAAAGGAAACCGAGCTTATCGCGGCGATTTCCGCTTCCGGGTGAGCCGTGAGCAAGCGCACAAGCTCCGCGCCCGCGTAACCCGTGGCGCCTACGATTCCTGCTTTTATCATATTATCATTCCTTTACAAATTCTCTGCGATTTGTTTTACGCGCTGTGCCTGCGCTTTTACCAATTGAGGCGCGGGGCCGCCGAACGCGGTGCGCGCCGAAACACATTTTTCAAGCGAAATCGCGTTATATACATCCTCGGTGAATACGCCGCAGACTGCCTTGTATTCGTCGATGGGCAGATTCTCTAAATCGGTGCCGAGCTCGATGCAGCGCGCGACAAGCTCGCCCGTCGCCTTGTAAGCGTCGCGGAACGGAACGCCGTTCTTTGTCAGCCAGTCGGCACAGTCGGTGGCGTTGATAAAGCCGCCGGCAGCAGCCTTGCGCATGTTTTCGGGGATAACGCGCATGGTATCGAGCATGGGCGTAAAGGCGGTAAGGCACATCTTGACGGTATCGACCGCGTCAAAAATCGCCTCCTTGTCCTCCTGCATGTCCTTGTTATAAGCAAGGGCTATGCCCTTCATTACGGTGAGCAATGCCATGGTGTCGCCGAACACCCTGCCGCTCTTGCCGCGCACCAGCTCGGCAATGTCGGGGTTCTTTTTCTGCGGCATGATCGACGAGCCTGTTGAGAACGCGTCGTCAAGCTCAATAAACTTGAATTCCCAGCTGCACCACATGATGATCTCCTCGGAAAAACGGCTGAGGTGAACCATGATTATCGACAGCACGGATGCGAACTCAATGCAGAAGTCGCGGTCCGAAACGCCGTCGAGCGAATTGTTAGTTATTCTGTCAAAGCCGAGAAGCTCTGCGGTGATCGTTCTGTCAATGGGGTAGGTAGTGCCAGCCAGCGCGCAGGAGCCGAGAGGCATTTCGTCCATGCGCTTAAGGCAGTCCTCCAAGCGCGAAACATCTCTGAGCAGCATTTCGCCGTAAGCTAAAAGATGATGACCGAACACGATGGGCTGCGCTCTTTGAAGGTGGGTGTAGCCGGGCATTACGGT
>ONMK01000078.1 GCA_900318905.1 uncultured Eubacteriales bacterium
CATAGCCGCGTGGATATTCTTTATGCGCAGAATGGGCGGCGGCGGTCTGGGCGGCCGCGAAATGAGCTTCGGCAAGGCTAAGATAAAGAACACAAACGATGAAAAGCGCAAAACCACCTTTGAAGACGTTGCGGGCGCCGACGAGGAAAAGGAAGAGCTCAAAGAGGTCGTTGAGTTCCTCAAAAGCCCCGACAAGTTCAACAAGCTTGGCGCACGTATCCCCAAGGGCGTGCTTCTTGTGGGACCTCCCGGTACAGGTAAAACCCTGCTCGCGCGCGCTGTAGCGGGCGAGGCGGGCGTTCCGTTCTTCTCGATCTCGGGCTCCGACTTCGTTGAAATGTTTGTCGGCGTGGGCGCTTCGCGTGTTCGCGATCTGTTTGACCAGGCAAAGAAGAACTCACCCTGTATCATATTCATCGACGAAATCGACGCCGTAGGCCGCCAGAGAGGCGCGGGTCTCGGCGGCGGAAACGACGAGCGCGAGCAGACTCTTAACCAGCTGCTTGTTGAAATGGACGGCTTCGGTGTAAATGAGGGCGTAATCCTCATTGCTGCCACCAACCGTCCCGACGTACTCGACCCGGCACTGCTGCGTCCGGGCAGATTCGACCGTCAGGTTGTTGTAAGCTACCCCGACATCAACGGCAGAGAGGCTATCCTTAAGGTGCACGCGCGTAAAAAGCCGCTTGCTCCCGACGTTAAGCTCAAGACCATCGCAAAGACAACTGCGGGCTTTACCGGTGCGGATCTTGAAAACCTGCTCAACGAGGCGGCTCTGCTTGCCGCAAGAGCGGATAAAAAGGCTATCACCATGAAGGAGATCGAGGAGGCGACGATCAAGGTCGTTGTGGGCGCTGAGAAGAAGTCGAAGGCTATGAGCGACAAGGAAAAGAAGCTCACGGCTTACCACGAGGCAGGCCACGCTATCCTGTTCGACCAGCTCGAAACTCAGGATCCCGTTCACGAGATCTCAATCATTCCGCGCGGAATGGCGGGCGGCTATACAATGCCTCTGCCCACCGAGGATAAGTCCTACAGCTCGCGCAACGAGATGATCGAGAGCATTATTGTGTCGCTGGGCGGCCGCGTAGCCGAGGCTATCATCCTTGACGACATCTCAACGGGCGCTTCAAACGACATTGAAAAGGCTACAAAGACCGCGCGCGCAATGGTCACCAAGTACGGTATGACCAAGGAGCTGGGCTGCATCAACTACGGCAGCGAGGACGGCAGCGTGTTCCTCGGCAGAGATTACGGCAGGACCCAGGATTACAGCGAGGCTACAGCCGCCAAAATCGACGAGCTTGTGCTTGCAATCGTTAACGACGCTTACGATAGGGCAGAGCGTATACTCAACGCCAATATCGACAAGCTGCACGAAATCGCCGCTTACCTTATGAAGCACGAGAAAATGGGCGCCGAGGACTTTGAAAAAATCATGAACGGCACCTACGTTGAACCTGTTGAGGTTGAGGACGAAGAGGAAGAATAGTCGCGGTCGGCTGAGGACGGTCGTTGCCACGACGGGGCAATCCGCTAATCATACAATGCATTTAAAATTCACTTCCATTCCCGCGAGATAAGTTGCGCCGTTGCAGAAACCTTTGTGTTATTACAAGTTCTCCAAAGACGCGATTCCTGCCGCGTGGCGGACGGTGTTGTCAGAACTTAGGTTTTGGCAGCACCGTTTTTTGTTTTCGTGTTATTTCCATTTATTTTATATATTCATCTCGCGTGAGGGATTCAGTGCGGTTGGAAAAGTTTCATTAGCTCTCTGCTTCAAATCCGGTTATCAGCCTTTTTGCCGAGGTATAATAAAAGCAGGTACCCCTGAAGGAGCACCTGCTTTTATGGAGCTGATAACCGGATTTGAACCGGTGACCTCATCCTTACCAAGGATGCGCTCTACCTACTGAGCTATATCAGCGTATTTATTTTTGCGGCTTTTTATTGCACAAGTGGTATTATAACATATATTATTTGAAATTTCAATCTTTTTTTGAAAAATTTTTGGATTCCCTACTGATTATTTTCTTTAAAAAGCTGAAAGGGGCATATTATGAAGATTCTGATTACCGGCGGCACTACCTTTGTAAGCAGGTTTACGGCGGAGTATTTCGTCAAAAAGGGCGATGATGTAACGGTTATCAACCGCGGCAGCAGGGAGCAGGTCGCGGGCGTTACGCTCATTAACTGCGACAGAACAGCTCTCGGCGACAGGCTGCGCGGCGCTCATTTTGATTTGATACTCGACATCACCGCATACACCGAGGAGCATGTCAGAACCCTTATAGAGTCGGGCGTTTCGTTTGACGATTTTGTTTTTGTCAGCTCCAGCGCGGTTTATCCCGAAACGAATCCTCAGCCCTTTACCGAGGAGCAACCCTACAGCAAAAACTCCGTATGGGGCGTTTACGAGAACCTTTACCGCGAGGCGTTCGTATTCGACTGCGCCATGCAGTCAAGACCGTTCTATCTCCCAAAAAACGGAGAGATGAAGCTGCAGTTCTTCAATGTGCTTGACTTCTGCCGCTTTGTTGAAGTCCTCCTTGAAAAGCGCCCTGAGCAGCGTATTTTCAATGTCGGCAACAGGGACACCGTTTCTGTCAGGGAATGGGTAGAGCTATGTTATGCCGCCGCCGGCAAAAAGCCCGAGCTGATCAGCGTTGACGCGGATATCGAGCAGAGGGAATACTTCTGCTTCTATAATTACGAGTATATCCTCGACGTTTCGCGCCAATATGAGCTAATGCCCGACACCGTACCGCTTGAGCATGGACTGCGCCGGGAATTCGACTGGTACCGCGAAAACCCCGGCAGCGTCTATCGTCTATTACCGCAAGCCGTATATGGATTATATTGACAAACGTTTAACAAACTTGGGGCAGTAATTGTCAAATTAGTAAAAATCAGGAGAATTTCGCAAAAACACTTGATTTTTACTTCATTGGGTGGTATAATCCTATCGTAAAATACTTGAAACTAAAGGAGTGGGCAGTCAACCCGCTCCTTGTTGTTTATACTATTATCAAATAAAACACTTTAACATCTGTTGCGTAAAATTCTGCATAACTTCGTTGTCGTCCTCGGAATACGTCAGTATTCCTGCGTCCTCGTATGGCAAAAAGCAAGGGCGGCGTTACCGTCCAAAAGGTTCGGGCGCTCTGCGAGCCTATCGTCGCCGGGCTTGGGCTTTCGCTCTGGGACGTCCGCTATGTCAAGGAGGGCGCCGACTGGTACCTGAGGGTGTTTATCGACAAGCCGGAGGGCGTTACTATCGACGACTGCGAGGCCGTATCGCGCGCGATCAACGACCCGCTCGACGAGCTCGATCCTATTGAGAACGCCTACTGCCTTGAGGTTTGTTCGCCCGGAATTGAGCGCGAGCTTGTCTGCGACGAGCACTTTGAGCAGTTTATCGGCGCCGATATCATGGTCAAAATGCTAAGACCTGTTGAGGGAGTAGGCAGAGAATTCAACGGAGTCCTAAAGGCGTATGAAAACGGCGAGGTCACGGTAGAAGACCACGGCGGCGAAAATCAGCTGACGTTTAACAAAAAAGAAGCCGCATGGGTTAAGCTGGACGATTTTAGCGCGTGACGCGCAAGCATGACGCGAATCAGACCTTTGCGCGACAGAAAACTTCTGTTCCCGCGAGATAGCGTGATGTTGTACCCGATTTCCCCTTTGGATAGCCCGCATAAATATAAAGGTTTATTCAACGGCGGGTCAAAACAATTAGAAATTGAATTGTCGGCAAGGTATTCTTCCCCGGTGTAAAAATGTTGGAAAAGTATATATAAAAAGGTTTCGGTCGGGATTCGTTTCGGCTTTGATAAAACCTTTCTCATAACACAAAACGATATCTACAGAACAAGACAGCGGTCGGGCATAAAACGTTGAAATAATTACAAATCTGTCTGCCCGTATAAAAACGCAACAGAATACAGCCGGACAGCGGTCGGGCAATAAACCGATAAAACCGATCGATCTGTCTGCTCGGACTGAAAAAAGGAGTGGTTGAAAAAATGACTAATAAGGAATTGTTTGAAGCGCTGAGAATGTTTGAAAAGGAAAAAGACATTCCGATGGATTTTATGCTTCAGCAGATACAAAAAGCGATTGAAATAGCCTGCAAAAGCTATTACGGCGGCAACGAAAACGTTGTATTCAAGGCTGATCCCGAGAAAAACTCATTCGACGTTAAGCTTGTAAAGACCATCGTAGATGAGGTTGAGGATCCTAACTTTGAGGTCACCCTTGAGGAGGCTTGCCAGATCAACAAGAGAAAGAAATTTGCGGTAGGCGATGAAATCGAGGTTCCGCTCGATCCGAAGCGTTTGGGCAGGATCGCCGTTTCCTCGGCGAGAAACGTTATCCGTCAGGGTATCCGCGCCGGCGAGAAGGGACAGAGCCTTATCGAGTTCCAGAGCAAGCTGGGCGAGATCGTCACCGCCACCGTTGAGCGTATCGACATGAAGTCGGGCGTTGCCACCATAAGGATAGGCAAGAGCACCGCAATGCTGCCCAAGGTTGAGCAGGTCGGTATCGACGAGCTTCACGAGGGCGATTTGGTTAAGGTTTATATCGCCGACGTAAAGGACAACGAAAGAGGTCCTCACGCAATTATCTCGCGCTCACATCCGGGCTTTGTACGCCGCCTGTTTGAGCAGGAGGTTCCCGAGATTTACGACGGCGTTGTTGAGATAAAGTCCGTTTCAAGAGAGGCGGGCTCGCGCACCAAGATGGCGGTAGTCAGCAACAACCCCGACGTCGACGCTATCGGCGCCTGCATAGGCCCCAAGGGAACGCGCGTAAATACTATAGTAAACGAGCTGGGCGGCGAGAAGATCGACATCATCGTTTACAGCGACGACCCGCAGAAGTATGTTTCGGCGGCGCTTTCTCCGGCTACTGTTCTTAAAGTCGACATCACCGACGAGGAGACAAAGAGCTGCAAGGCTACCGTACCCGACGACCAGCTTTCACTCGCTATCGGCAACAAAGGTCAGAACGCCCGCCTTGCCGCAAGACTTACGGGCTGGAGGATAGACATCCGTCCCGAGAGCGGCTTCTACGGCGAGGATGAGGATGACGAAAAGGCTGAGGCTCAGGCTGAAGAAGCTGAGCAGACTGAAGAATAATATGAAAAAGGTACCACTTAGAAAATGCACGGGCTGCGGGGAAATGAAGCCCAAGCGCGAGCTTATACGCGTTGTAAAGGCTCCCGATAAACAGGGAGATGACGGCGCCGCAGAGCAGGGCGGAGTATCGCTTGACCTTACGGGCAAAAAGCCCGGCAGGGGCGCGTATGTCTGCAAAAGCGCCGAGTGCTTTGAAAAGGCGCGTAAGGCGCGCCGATTTGAGCGCTCGCTGAGCTGCAAGATCCCCGAGGAAGTCTACGAGCAAATGAGTGCGGAGTTACAGAATATATGAACGACAGGGTATTGTCATTTTTAGGGTTATGCAGACGGGCAAAAAAGCTTGTCATCGGCGCGGATATCTGCGAGCAGTCGGTAAGAGAGGGTAAATCCCTGCTGATACTGCACGCTTCCGACGCCTCGCAAAACAGTCTTAAGCGCGTAAAAAGAGCCGCTGCCGAACGCGGTATCACCGTTTTGGACTCAGGCAGAAGCAAGGATGAACTGAGCGCTGCGCTGGGAAGGCTTTGCGCGGTTCTGTCAGTTGAGGACAGGGGCTTTGCCGACAAGCTTGCCGCTATGATCGCGAGTGAAACAGAGAGGAGAATATGATGATTAAATACAAGGTTAAGGACGCGGCAGCCGATTTAAAGGTGCCGAATAAAAAGATTACAGAGATTCTCGAAAAATATTGCGGTGTTTCAAAGAAAACCATGACGACGCTGACCGAGGGTGAGCTGGACGTTATTTTTGACGTCATCACCAGGGAAAACAGCGTAGAAAATTTTGATAAATATTTTGCGGCACGGAACGAAAAGCTCGACAACGCTCCCGAGCCCGTAAAGGAGGAAGCTCCCAAGTCCCGGGAGGCTGAAAAGGCAGAGGCTAAGCCCGCCGCCAAAAAGCAGGACTCAAAGCAGCCCGCCGCTCAGCAGCAGGAGAAAAAGGGCGAGGCTCCCAGCCACCAGCGCAAGCGCAAGGTAATTGACACCAGAGCGACGAATGTTGACGTTGAGCGCTACAACTCAAAATACGACGATCTTGCGAGCGGCACTTCAAAGTCCCGCAGCACAGACCGCGACCATACAACAAAGAAGCAGAAGTTCTCTAACCGCACCCAGAAGCAGCGCGGCAAGCGTCAGGGCAAGCGCGAGACCGAGGCTGAGCGCCTTAAGAGGATCGCTCTTGAGCGCAAGCAGAAGCCCATCACCGTCCAGATCCCCGACGAGATCACGGTAAACGAGCTGGCTCTGCGCCTTAAGGCTACGGTTGCCGAGGTAGTTAAAAAGGCGTTCCTTATGGGCACTATGGTAACCGCTACCGACACTATCGACTTCGACACCGCGTCGCTCATCGCTATGGAGTTCCACGCCAAGGTTGAAAAAGAGGTAGTTGTTACTATAGAGGAGAAGATCATCGACGACAGCGAGGACGACGAGTCCAACCTTGTCGGCAGAGCGCCCGTAGTTGTTGTTATGGGACACGTCGACCACGGCAAGACCTCTATCCTCGACGCTATCCGCCACGCCAACGTAACCGCGGGTGAAGCGGGCGGAATCACCCAGCACATCGGCGCGTACCGCGTTCAGGTAAACGGCAAGCCGATCACCTTCCTCGACACCCCCGGCCACGAGGCGTTCACCACCATGCGCGCGCGCGGCGCTCAGGTAACGGATATAGCTATTCTGGTAGTAGCGGCTGACGACGGCATCATGCCCCAGACCGTTGAGGCTATCAACCACGCCAAGGCGGCGGGCGTTTCGGTAATCGTCGCTATCAATAAAATGGATAAGGTGGGCGCTAACCCCGAGCAGGTTAAGCAGCAGCTCACCGAATACGAGCTTGTTCCCGAGGAATGGGGCGGCGACACACCCTGTATCCCCGTTTCAGCCAAGACAAAGGAAGGTCTTGACGACCTGCTTGAAATGGTAGCTCTTGTTGCCGAAATGAAAGAGCTCAAGGCTAACCCCGACCGCGCCGCAAAGGGTACGGTCATCGAGGCGCGCCTCGACAAGGGCAGAGGTCCCATCGCCACAGTCCTTGTTCAGAACGGTACGCTTCATAAGGGCGACATCATCATCGCGGGCTCTACCGTCGGCAGAGTGCGCGTAATGACTAACGATAAGGGCGAGCGCGTTCATGAGGCAGGTCCCTCGGTTCCCGTTGAGATCACCGGTCTTGACGAAGTTCCGGTAGGCGGCGACGTATTCGACGCTGTTTCCGACGAGCGCCTTGCAAGAACCCTTGTTGAGCAGCGCAAGGCGGCTAAGAAGGAGGAGATCTTCAACGCCCGCACCAAGGTCACACTCGACAACCTGTTCGACCAGATGAAGCTGGGCGAGGTCAAGGAGCTTCAGATCATCGTCAAGGCTGACGTTCAGGGCTCGGTTGAGGCTGTCCGCCAGTCGCTTGAAAAGCTCTCCAACGAGGAAGTCCGCGTAAACGTTATCCACGGCGCTGTCGGCGCTATCAACGAGAGCGACGTAATGCTCGCCGAGGCTTCGTCGGCTATCATAGTAGGCTTTAACGTCCGTCCCGACGCGGTAGCGGCTTCCCACGCCGAAAGCGCGGGCGTAGACATGCGCCTTTACAGCGTAATTTACGACTGCATCAACGAGATCGAGGCGGCTATGAAGGGTATGCTGGCGCCCAAGACCAGAGAGGTAGTTCTGGGTATGGCCGAATGCCGCAACGTTATCAAAATCAAGTCAGTCGGCACTATCGCCGGTTCTTACGTCAAGAGCGGCGTTATCCAGCGCGGCGGCGGAGTCCGCGTTATCCGCGACGGCATTGTTATCGCCGAGGACAGCATCGCTTCGCTCCAGCGCTTTAAGGACGCTGTTAAGGAGGTCAAGGAGGGCTACGAGTGCGGTATCGGGCTCGAAAAGTTCAACGACCTCAAGGAAGGCGATATGTTTGAGGTTTATACAATAGAGGAATACAGAGACTAATTGAGAGTTTAGAGTTTAGAGTTTAGTTATTGTCAGCGGAGCATTATGATAATATCAATCATTTCTGCTTTATTCGTAGGGGCGCAAATCAAACGCTGCTTTTCAAACCCTCTAAACGTCAGGAGATAAAATGGCAAGTCACAGAATTGAACGTACAACAGAAGATATCAAGCGCGAGCTTACGGCTGTTTTCCGCGAGCTTAAGGACCCTCGCGTTACGGGCGCGTTTCTGTCAATTGTCAGAGTAGAGGTGACAAACGACCTCTCTTACTGCACCGTCAAGGTCAGCGCTATCGAGGGCTTGTCCCGCGCCAATGAAGCCGTAAAGGGGCTTAAGTCCGCCTCGGGCTTTATCCGCCGCGAGCTTGGTCACCGCCTTAAGCTCAGGCATGTTCCCGAGCTGATATTTGAGGCGACGGACAGCATTGAGTACAGCGCCAATATCAGCAGGATATTAAATTCGCTCGATATTAAGGATGACGCTCCCGAAAGCGGGGAGGAAAAAGATGACTGACGATATGAAAAAAGCCGCCGCGTTTTTAAAGGAGCGCGACAACTTTGAGATACTTACCCACGATTACCCCGACGGCGACACGCTGGGCAGCGGCTATTCGCTCTGCCTTGTATTGCAGCAGATGGGCAAAAACGCAAGGGTTATTACTACCTCTGTTCCAAAGGATTTTGATTTCCTTAAAAAAGGGATCGTTGAGCAGAGCTTTGAGGCTCAGACCGTTGTAAGCGTTGACGTAGCCGACGAAAAGCTGCTCGGCGCTAACCGCGAAAAATACGCGGGCAGAATCGATTTATGCATCGACCACCACCTTATAAACAGGGTAGAGGCTCCGCTAAAGCTCGTTGAGGGCACGGCGGCGGCTAACTGCGCCATTCTATTCAAGCTTTATAAGCTGATGGGCGTTGAGATAACGCGCGAAATAGCTAATTGCCTTTACACGGGCATTTCAACCGATACGGGCTGCTTCCGCTACACAAACACAACCTCGGAGATCATGCGTATCTGCGCCGATATTATTGACATCGGCTGCGACACCGCCTATATCAACAAGGTGATGTTCGAGACAAAATCGCGCAAGAAAATAGCGCTTGAACGCGAGGTTTACGATACTATTGAATACTGCTTCGGCGACCGCTGCGCTATCATCGCCGTTACGCTCGACATTCAGAAAAAGCTCGGCGTCGGCGACGGCGAGCTTGAAGGGCTGGCGTCGATTCCGCGTCAGATAGAGGGCGTTGAAATCGGCATCACCATGCGCGAAAAGGAGCCGGATGAGTTTAAGGTTTCAGTCAGAACAAACGGCAGTGTAAACGCGGCTGAGCTTTGCGCGCGCCTCGGCGGCGGCGGACATTCCGCGGCTGCGGGCTGCTCGGTAAACGGCAGCCTTGAAGAGGCAAAGGAAAAGCTGAAGGCAGTCGTGAGCGAGGTTTTATGAACGGCGTAATCGTAATCGACAAGCCTCAGGGCTTTACCTCGTTTGACGTCATCGCCGTTGTGAGGAAGCTTACGGGGCAGCGCAAAACAGGGCATACCGGCACGCTCGACCCAAACGCTACGGGCGTTCTTCCGGTATTGCTGGGAACGGCTACAAAGGCGCAGGATTTGATAGTCAACCACGATAAAGAGTATTTCGCTCAGTTTCGCTTAGGGCTTACGACAGATACCCTCGACATCTGGGGGCAGGTAAAAAGCGAGAGCGGACAGCGCGCCTCTCAAAAAGAAATCGAGGCTGTGCTCCCTCGCTTCAGGGGAGAGATAGAACAGATACCGCCCATGTTTTCGGCTGTTCAGAAAAACGGACAGCGGCTTTACGACCTCGCCCGAAAGGGGATAGAGGTTGAGCGCGAGCCGAGGCGCGTCACGGTCTACAGGCTCGAGCTGTGCTCATTTGACAGGGAGAGCCAATGCGGCGCCCTGAGTGTAAAATGCTCAAAGGG
>ONMK01000102.1 GCA_900318905.1 uncultured Eubacteriales bacterium
AACATCTACACCGAAAACGAAAAGAACGGCGTTAAGACCGTGACCTACTACACTCCGGTGCTTGACAGCAAAGGAAACGCCGTTGCAGTTTTTGCGGCGAGCTACTCCACCGACAAGGTGCTCGGTACTATTTTCGGATATATCGGCGGACTTATCGGAGTAGCGCTCGGCGTTATGCTGCTGTCTGTGATTATCTTCTACTTCTCTATCCGCAGGCATATTATCAAGCCTGTTGTTAAGCTGACAAAGGCTGTGCGCACGGTTAAAGAGAGCGTTAAGAACAAAGAGGTTGTTAAAACAGATATCCGCACCGGCGACGAGATTGAGGAGCTTGCTGTTTCCTTTGAGGATATGAACAGGGATTTAATCGGTTATATTGACGAAAACACAAGAATTACCGCTGAAAAGCAGAGGCTTGATACCGAGCTGCGCCTTGCGACTAATATTCAGGCAGGTATGCTGCCCGACAAGTTCCCTGCCTTCCCCGAAAGAAATGATTTTGATATTTACGCCTCTATGACGCCCGCAAAGGAGGTCGGCGGAGACTTCTACGACTTCTTTATGATTGACGAAAACAGACTGGGTATCGTAATGGCTGACGTTTCGGGCAAGGGCGTCCCTGCCGCGCTGTTTATGATGCACTCCAAAATTTTGCTGAAAAGCTACACTATGGTGAAGCAGACTCCCAAAGCCGCGCTTGAGGAGGTTAACCGTCAGATTTGCGAGAACAACCCCGAGGAAATGTTCGTTACGGTTTGGCTGGGCGTGCTCGATTTGAGAACAGGAATGTTTACCGCCGCCAACGCGGGTCACGAAAAGCCTGCCGTTAAGCAGGCGGACGGCCACTTTGAGCTGTTGAAGGATAAGCACGGAATTATGGTAGGCTATATGGACGGCATTCGCTTTAAGGAGTATGAGTTACAGCTTACCAAAGGTGCGAAGCTGTTCCTTTATACCGACGGCGTTGCCGAGGCTACAGACTCCAACGAAAAGCTGTTCGGTACTGACAGAATGATTGAGGCGCTGCGCACCGCCGAGGACAAATCTCCCAAGGAGATTCTCGCGGCTGTTGACGCGGCTGTCGATAAATTTGTCGGCGAGGCTCCGCAGTTTGATGATTTGACTATGCTGTGCATAGAGTACAAGGGAGAAACTGAGGAATAATATATCTTAAATTACAAAGCTGCCGCAGGTGATTTACCCGCGGCAGCCTTTAATTATGCCTTAATAATTTTCAAGATGATATACATAAACCTCAGCCCAGCTGTACTGCTTGATAAATTCTCCTCTGTACAGTTTTTCCGCACCGGGCTTTCTGTCCAAATAGTGGTAGTAATCACAGCTGATTAGGTTTGTGTTGACGGAATACGCGTTGCGTCTGTGCACAAGCACGTCCTCGGCATTATATTTTGAGAGGTCTTTTTTGAGCGACTGAACGGCTTTTTTAAGATGCTCATAGCTTTTACTCTCGTTGATTTCCTCAAAAAGATTGGCGCATATCTCCCCTCTTGTTGCCGATGTTCCCCTAAGGCAGACGAGGTACGCAAACAGCTCCTTTGCCTTTTGACGGGAGAATTTTATCGCCCTGTCATTTACCAATACTTCAAAATTACCAAAGCACTGTACAAACAGCTTTTTTGTATCGTTTCGCGTGTCACCGACGGGCTTGCGGAGATTTAAGAGAGCCTCTCTGAGCTCGTTGTCGTCAACCGGTTTGAGCAGGTAGGCGCTGACATACAGCCGCAGGGCGTCAAGAGCGTATTCCCTGTACGCCGTGACCATGATGATATTGATGTCGGAATCGTAGCTTTTTATCGCCTGCGCAAGCTCCAGCCCGGTTTTGCCGGGCATATTAATATCGAGAAAGGCGATGTTTATTTTGTTGCTTTTTATCTGCTCGACGGCGCTGTCGTAGTCCTGAGCAAAAAAGAAAACTTTATCATCAAACGGCGCTACCCTTTCAACCGCGAATTTCAAATCGTAGCGCATACTCATTTCGTCGTCTGCAATTAGTATGTTCATATTTATCAACTCCGCAATTTATTCGGGAATTATAATGACTGCCTTTGTGCCTTTTCCGGGCTCGCTTTCAATTTTAAGCTCGCCCCCACACATTATTTCTACCCTGTTTTGTGTATTTGTGATGCCGACAGAGCCTTTGTCCTTCTTTTTAAGCTTTTTAGTATCAAAGCCCGCGCCGTTATCCTCAACAACAACCAAGCGGTTTTTTTCCGTCTTTTTTTGTGGTTATTCTGATTACGCCGTTTTTCTTTTGACCGCTCTTAAAGCCGTGCTGAACGGCGTTTTCTACCAAGGTCTGAACGGAAAACGGCGGAACGTCAAAATCGGTTTCCTGAATGTCGTACTCACAGTTTATTCCGTCGCCGAAGCGCTTTGACTGAATTTGCAAATAGTTTTTTACGATATCAAGCTCCGCCTCAACCGAAATACAGTCCTCCTCGGTCAGATAGTCGGTTATACTTCTGAGGTATCCCGAAAACTCGGACACCGTTTCTGCTGCTTTTTGGGGCTCTGTAAGGCACTGATACCTTATGAGCGTAAGCGTGTTAAAAATAAAATGCGGTTTCATCTGCTGATTGACAAGCTTTAGCTTTTCCTCGCTTAATTTCTTTTCCTTTTCAACAAGGAACTGAACATAGCTTGCCTCATAGGATACAAACAATATGATAACCGAGATAACAATCGCGATTGTTACAAAGGGGGTCTCGGGCTTAAACAGCTTGATTACGATACCGATAAGCGGCAGTGTCAAAAACGAGACAAAGTGCCTTGTAAGCAGTATTGTCAAAGCGGCTATAAGGCTGAACAATGCGCCCCATATTTCGATTGAAAAATATATATTTTGGATATTATTCATTGCACATTACCCTTTCCGCTTAGCGTGCACGGAGTTGCCGCGGTTTTATGTTCATTTCAAAAATTCCTTTGTATTCATTGCGTTTAGGCAATATTCATTTATATTGTACTATATTCATCATTTTTTAACTATAGGGTGTTCCAATATGGAACAGCAAGATTTCATTGATTATACAGTTTACACCATAAAAACCGCCGGCTCTTTTGAAAAAGAACCGGCGGTTTAATTATATACTATTCTTTGTATTACGGAGCAGATGAAACGGTTTACCTCAGCGCAGCCTTGATAAACGCCGAAAAAAGCGGATGGGGTTTGTTGGGGCGGCTCTTAAATTCGGGGTGATACTGCACGCCGATGTAAAAATCGCGTTCGGTCAGCTCTACTGTCTCGACAAGTCTGCCGTCCGGGGACAATCCCGAGAGCGTTAAGCCTGCGGACTGTAACGCGTCGCGGTAGTCGTTGTTAAACTCGTAGCGGTGGCGGTGGCGTTCGCTGATTTCGATCTTTCCGTAGGCGCGGTGCATTGAAGTTTTCTCCTTTATCACGCACGGATAAGCACCTAGCCTTAACGTTCCGCCCTTGTCAATTTCATCATTTTGACCGGGCATATAGTCGATAACCTTCGGCACATTCTGGGCGAATTCGCCTGAGTTTGCGTTCTCGATTTCCGCAACATTTCTCGCGAATTCGATTACGGCAATCTGCATACCAAGACAAATTCCGAAGTACGGAACGCCGTTCTCCCTGGCGTATTTTGCCGACAAAATCATACCCTCTATTCCCCTTTGACCGAAGCCGCCGGGGACGATAATTCCGTCAAGTCCGGAAAGGATTGAATTTACATTTTCTTCCGTGATATTTTCGGAGTCAATCCACTTTATTTCAACGCTTGAATTCAGGTAATAGCCGGCGTGGCGGAGCGCCTCGGCTACAGACAAATAAGCGTCGTGAAGCTCTACATACTTGCCGACCAAGCCGATTGTAACGGTCTTTTCACGGCACTTAATGCGCTCGACCATATGCTCCCAATCGGCAAGGTCGGGCTTGCGCGATTTAAGGTTCAGCTCGCGGCATACAATGTCGGAAATATGCGCTTTTTCGAGCATAAGCGGCGCTTCATAAAGAACCGGAAGCGTGATATTTTCGATTACGCAGTCGGGCCAGACGTTGCAAAAATGCGCAATTTTTTCAAAAATCGCCCTGTCCTTAATCGGCTCGTCTGTTCGGAGAATTATGATGTCGGGCGATACTCCCAAGCCCTGAAGCTCCTTAACGCTGTGCTGAGTGGGCTTGCTTTTATGCTCGCCCGAAGCCTTTAGATATGGCACAAGCGTCACGTGGATGTACAGCCTGTTGTCCTGTCCGACCTCATGGCCGACCTGGCGGATTGCCTCGATAAACGGCTGGCTTTCGATATCGCCTATTGTGCCGCCGATTTCTGTAATTACAACGTCGGCGTCGGTCTTTTTGCCGACGGAATAGATAAAGCGCTTAATCTCATCGGTGATGTGCGGAATAACCTGAACCGTTTTTCCGAGGTATTCTCCGCGGCGTTCCTTTGCGAGAACGTTTGAATACACCTTGCCGGTGGTTAGGTTTGAGTATTTGTTCAAGTCCTCGTCGATAAAGCGCTCGTAGTGGCCGAGGTCAAGGTCGGTTTCGGCTCCGTCCTCAGTAACGTAAACCTCGCCGTGCTGGTACGGGCTCATTGTGCCCGGGTCTACGTTGATGTACGGGTCGAGCTTTTGAGCGGCAACCTTCAGTCCCCTTGCCTTCAGCAGTCTGCCGAGCGAGGCGGCGGTTATTCCCTTGCCGAGTCCCGAGACAACTCCGCCTGTTACAAAAATATACTTTGTCATTTTGTCTCCTTATAAATTCGTATAGCCCATCAGGCTGAGGTCAACTTCTCTCGCGCAGTCGCGACCGTCGCGTATTGCGCGTACTACAAGCGACTGACCGCTGCGGCAATCGCCTGCGG
>ONMK01000019.1 GCA_900318905.1 uncultured Eubacteriales bacterium
TTTCTGGATATATTAAAAGAGAATAAGAACAAAGAGTAATTTAAGCACCAATTTACTAAAAGGGAGGTAAAATATGCTTTGCAGCAGATGTAAAAAACGGCAGGCTGTCGTTTTTGTTACCAACAACAACTCAAAGGACGCTCCTACAACAGGCTATTGCCTTACCTGCGCCAAGGAGCTGGGTATAAAGCCCGTTGAGGATTTAATCAAAAAAATGGGAATTTCCGACGACGACCTCGAAGCTGTTCAGGATCAGATGAATAACCTTATGCAGAATATGGGCGAGGGCGGCGATATGTCCGCGCTTATGGAGCAGCTCGGCGGAGCGGAGAACCTCGCTGAGCAGATGGAGGAATTCAAAAAGGAACAGTCCGGCAGCGATGACGACGACTTTTCTCACGGCGCTCCCGCGTTTCCGAACTTCTTTAACAATATGTTTGGCGGCAAAAAGGGCGGAGAAAACACCGCAGGCGGAGCTAATAATTCAAAAAAAGAAAAAAACGGTAAAAAGAGAAAGCACCTCAACCTCTACTGCGAGGACTTGACCGCAAAGGCGAGAGAGGGAAGAATTGACCGTATTATCGGCAGAGACAGCGAAATTGAGCGTGTTATCCAAATCCTTTCGCGCCGCAGCAAAAACAATCCCTGCCTTATCGGTGAACCCGGCGTTGGTAAAACCGCAATCGCTGAGGGCTTGGCGCTCAGAATTGCGAACGGCAACGTTCCCCACAGACTGAAAAATAAAGAAATTCAGCTCCTCGACCTTACCGCTCTCGTAGCAGGCACACAGTTCAGAGGCCAGTTTGAAAGCCGTATCAAGGGACTTGTAGCAGAGATTAAGGAAAACGGCAACATCATCCTCTTTATCGACGAGGTTCACAGCCTTGTCGGCACAGGCGACAACGAGGGCACAATGAACGCCGCAAATATCCTCAAGCCTGCCCTTTCGCGCGGCGAGGTTCAGGTTATCGGCGCTACAACCTTTAACGAGTACCGTAAGTACATTGAGAAGGACTCGGCGCTTGAAAGACGTTTCCAGCCTGTTAAGGTAGGCGAGCCCACAATCGCCCAGTCTATCGAAGTAATCGCAGGCGTTAAGGATTATTACGAACAGCACCACGGCGTTGTTGTTAACGACGATGTGGTTAGAAAGACCGTAGTGCTCTCAGAGCGCTATATAACCGACCGCTTCCTGCCCGATAAAGCGATTGACCTGCTCGACGAAAGCTGCGCATGCGCGGCGCTTCGCAACAAAAACCGCGAAAAGGCAGATAACCTTAAACTACGAGGAGCTCGCGAAGGTAAACACAAGCCTTGCCCGGATTGACGGCGAGCTGTCAAAGTTCACACCCGAGGACTTGAACACCACTGTAACCGAGGAGGATATCGCCAAGGTTATTGAGCTCTGGACAGGTATTCCGGCTTCAAGAATTCGCGAAAACGAGCTTGCAAAGCTTGTAGATATTGAGGATAACCTCAAAAAGAAAATCATCGGACAGGACGAGGCTGTCGAGGCTCTCGCTTCCGCAATCAAGCGCAGCCGCTGTCAAATTTCACCGCGCCGCCGCCCTGCGTCATTCATCTTTGTAGGACCTACGGGCGTAGGTAAAACCGAGCTTGTAAAGGTGCTCAGCCAGGAGCTTTTTGACACTCCCGAAACCCTTATCCGCCTTGATATGTCCGAGTTTATGGAGAAGCACTCAGTCTCAAAAATCATCGGCTCACCACCGGGCTACGTCGGCTATGACGAGGCAGGTCAGGTTACCGAGAAGGTACGCCGCCGTCCGTATTCGGTTCTGCTCTTTGACGAGATTGAAAAGGCACATCCCGACGTGCTCAATATCCTGCTCCAAATTCTCGATGAGGGCAAGGTTACCGACGCTCACGGCAGAGCGGTAAACTTTGAAAACACCGTAATTGTAATGACCTCAAACGCGGGCTCGGGCAGCAGCTCAGCCGCTCTCGGCTTCGGTAAAACCGAGGACGAGGCTTCCAAGGAAAAGGTGATGAAGGCATTATCCGACTTCCTCCGTCCCGAGTTTATCGCGCGTGTGGATGAAGTAATCGTATTCCGCTCTCTCGGAAAGGATGATTTCGTAAAGATTGCCGACCTTATGCTTGGCGAGTACGTTCCCACCCTCGAGGAAAAGCACATCAAGCTCACCTATGATGAAGCCGCGTGCAAGTACCTCGCAGGAAAATCATGCTCAGGCAAGAGCGGCGCGAGAGACCTTCGCCATACAATCAGGCGCGAGGTAGAGGAAAAAATCGCCAACGCAATGATCAGCTCAAAAACAGGCTCGGTAAGCGGTATAAATATTACCTCAGACGGTGAAAATATAATCGTAGAGGCAATCTAATTCCCGAAAGGATTTGACATTAATGACTAAGTTCAAAAGAATAACCGCCGTATTGCTGGTTGTGATATTCGCGGTTTCACTCTGCGCGTGCTCACCGGGAAATCCCCTTGCCGGCAAGTGGAACTATAACCTTAAGTTCAACGACATCATTGAGTCATACGTAAAGAACAGCATTAATTCCGCGGATGAAAGCCAAAAGGCTATGTACGAGGAGCTTTATAAAGCGTTTGACGACTGCGACGTTATGCTTACGATGGAGTTTAATAACGATAAATCGTTCAAGCTCGCAATTGACGAGGACTCGGCTCAGGCGTCCATTGTAAAGATTAAGGAAAATATGAAAACCGCAATTCCCAATGCTTTCAAGGCTATGGGAATGAGCGACGAGGTTTTTGAAAAATACCTTAAATCCCAGAACAAGACGGTTGAAGATTTGGTAAACCAGTTTACCGAGGAATTCAGCGTCGATCAGCTCACAAAGGGAGTAGGCGCATCGGGTTATTACGAGCTCGAGGACAACAAGCTTTTCCTTTTTACGGGAGATAAAAGGGTAGACGCTAACTACTGCGAGGTTGAAATCAAAGGCAACGAATTAAGTATCACAAAAGTAAACGGCACGGTTGAAGGCTTCAAAAGCGTAGAAAACATCCTGCCTATGAAGTTTACAAAAGCATAAAATTACAAACGCAAAACAGCGGCAGCTTCAAATTGAAAGCTGCCGCTGAATTTATTTTATATGTTGATTTACTGCATTTCCTCGTCGCCGCTCATAATATCCTGTTTGAATTCCTCGTTCATTTCAGGGTATGCAGAGAGCATAGGTTCAAGCTTTTTGCCTTTCTTGCGGTCGTAGTAGTTCTTTGTAATCTTAGCTACAAGTCCGCTCAGCGCGACAACGCAGATAAGGTTCGGAATAGCCATAAGTCCGTTAAATGTGTCGTCAATCGCCCAGATAAGCTCGCTGTGAATAAGCGTAGAAGCCGCGATAAGCACAACATAAATAACCTTAAATGCCGTAACAATATGCTTGCGTTTTTCTTCCTTAACCCATCCAAAGCAGAACTCAACAGCCTTTTCGCCGTAATACGACCACGCGATTACCGTTGTAAACGCGAACAGAGGAAGTATAACCGAGAACACCGCCGTTCCTAAGCCGCCGAAGTTGTCCGAGAACATCGTCATACTCATAACGCTGTCCTCCATCTTTGCGTCAAGCTTGTTTACATCAAAGGTTGTAAGGAACATCAGCGCTGTGAGCGTGCAGATAACGAAGGTGTCAAAGAACACCTCAAACACGCCCCAAAGTCCCTGCTTAACAGGCTCTCTTGTCTCGGAAGCCGAGTGGGCGATAACCGAAGAGCCAAGTCCTGCCTCGTTCGAGAACACGCCGCGAGCCATACCCTTTTTGATAACTTCAGCAAAGGTGTAGCCGAGAATACCGCCGCCGACAGCCTGGAAGTTAAATGCCTTTTCAAAGATAAGAGCGAAGGTCTTAGGAATGTTGTTAAAGTGAATACAAATCGCCGTAACCGACATAATAATAAAAATCAAGGACATAAACGGAACGAGCATCGAGGCAACCTTGCCGATACGCTGAATACCGCCGATAATAACGATACCAGCGATAATCGCAACGCCGATACCGATGAACAGCTTAACCAAATCTCCGCCGTCGGTAAGACCGGTGCGCGTAAGCGCCTCGTTAATAGTACCCGAAATTTTGTTAGTCTGAACGCCGCTCATACCGATAGCCGCGAACATACAGAAAATTGCCGCCATATATCCGAGCCATTTCCACTTTAAGCCGTAGGCTATGTAGTAGAACGCGCCGCCCGAGATATTGCCTTTTTTGTCCTTTTTTCTGTAGTAAAGACCAAGCACGTTCTCGGAGTAGTTTGTCACCATTCCGAAAAACGCCGAAATCCACATCCAGAACACTGCGCCCGGACCGCCTGTCAAAATCGCGGAAACAACGCCGACAATGTTACCTGTGCCGACAGTGCCCGAAATCGCGGTTGAAAACGCCTCAAACTGAGAAACGGATCTTACCCTCTCGTCCTTCTGACGTTTTTTGCCGATACTCTTTACCGCAGGGACAATCGTAGAATTCAGCGAGTCACCGAATTTGCGCACCTGCAAAAATTTCGTGCGGATTGTCAACAAAATGCCCGTACCGAGAATCAGAATGATAACGGGCCAACCCCATACAATGCCGTTAAGAAAGCTGTTGACGTCCTCAACGGTTTTCAGGAAACTTTCCCACATCTTTTACATCTTACTCCTTTTTTTCAAACCGCAAAAGAAAAAGCCAGCGGCGCACGCTGACTTAATAAACAGGTAAAAACCATCTCCGTCCTTTTGCCTGAGAGATTAGCGCTCGGTAAATCCTCGCGTTTGCACCTTCGGCACTCATAAGAGCTTCTCCGGAGTTTCGTCAGCAGACAGTCATAGCTGAATATTTCTGAATGCGTCGTCCGATATTTTATTCGTTAACATTTTATCATATTATTGCACTTCGGTCAAGTATCATCGTATAAAAATCACACCCGCAGCAATCGCCGCGGGTGTGAAGCTTTAATTTATAATTATTTACCGATGTTTGACAGCTCGTCTTCCTCAGGTTTGTAATCGTGACCGCCGCTTGTGGAAATCACATCTTCGGTTTGAAACTTAATAATTTCAAGCTCGGTACGCTCATATTTTTCTGTTTTCATTTCATTCCCTCCGTTATGCCTTAAAATAGTCCTTTGCGGCCTGAGTGTAAAGGTAAAACGCTCTGACAACATTTATCAAATTCTGATCGTTCGTGCCGCCGTTTAATACATTGTAGCAGTATCTCATAGGATTATATGTTACCGTGCCGGCGTTTTGATCATCTATCTTTATGGTGACGGTATAATCCTCCTGCGCCTTGCCGGAAGGAATGTTTCTGATACGTGCTACCCAGTAGCTTCCGTTTTGTTCGGTCTCTACCGTGTTTGTTTCACACTCAAAATTCACCGGTTTATCGCTGATAAATAACAGTGAAAGTGTTGTTTCAGATTTGAGAGACAGGGAAGAGCTCTCAAAGCTCAAACCTTCAACCGTTATGTTTTCGGTATATGCTCTGTTGCCGACTGTTTCGGCAGTTACGTGGCTTACGTTCTTTTCCTCATCGGTCAGCAAGCCGTCGCTTGCGAGGTTGTCGCTGTTTTTGTCAAAGAAAACCTGAGCATAAGAGCTGTAGTTGAGCAGAGTTTTAACAAGCGGAACAGCATTTTTGAACTTAGGATCCTCGTCCTGATGTTCAAGCAGATATTTCGCGTAGTCCTTAACCGAATAGGTGTATTCTTTGCCTTTCTTACCGTTTTCAGGCTCAATCAGCCGCGCCTTGATTTGCGAGGTAAC
Organism: uncultured Eubacteriales bacterium; assembly: GCA_900318905.1. GTDB lineage: Bacteria > Bacillota > Clostridia > Oscillospirales > Acutalibacteraceae > Ruminococcoides. The sequence continues at coordinate 5,748 of ONMK01000019.1, forward strand.
TTCCTTTGCAGCAACGTTGCACTTAAATACGTAGTAGGTTTTGCCTTTAACCGTTTTTTGCAGAGCATACGGCAATGTTTCATCCGCCTGCTTGTTTACATAAACAATCTGTTCTCCGGGATCGCCGTTTTTAGGAATGGTGAAGTGCATATAAGCGGTACTGCTGTTTGCAATCTCGCTGTCCAAATCCATATAGAAGTTTACGCCGATGTCGCCGTCGAGCGACAGGGAATAGCCTGCAAGCTTTGCTCCGAGGTCGTCGGGCTCAAACTCCGCCTTAACCTTAACCGGATTGTCAGGCATTGTAAAGGTTTTTGCTTCATCCTCAACTTTATATGTAACCGAAGAATTATCATATTTTTCAATATTTATATATTTTAGACGGTAGCCGTCCTCGGGAGTAACAGTAAGCGTTACCGTCTCGCCCTGAGCGGCAAATTCCTTATCTGAGCTTACAGTACCGTTTGTAATGCCGTCATCAATGACGATTTTTGATTTCTTACCATAAGCTGCCGTATAAACAGCGTCGCCTGTTACAGCCGTAACCTCAGGAGTCCATCCTCTGAATTCGTATTTGTAAAGCTCTCCGCCGTCCTTGGTCGGGTTATCCTCACCGTAGGAAGGAACAAGCCCTTCTTCAACGGTATCTGTCTTAAGCACGGTTCCGTCGTCGTTTTTCCATGTTACCGTATGTGTCGGAATGTCATGCGGAACAAGGGTTTTACCGTTTAATGAAACAGTATCGGAACCGTAATTGCCTCTCCTAAATATTTCAGATGTATTATTTTTATTTTTGAAAGCCTTTAGCAGAGTGACGTTTCCGCCGTAGCTGTTCGAGTTAATACTGTCATCGTCATTTGTCCAGCTGAGGTTAATTATTGAGCTTTTGCCTGAACCGCTGCCTATGCCCGGCAGACGTTTGGTGGAGTGGTATTCATCTGTGCCGCCGTAGGCGTAAACATAGCCGCCCTGAATATTTACCTCGGCAGGTGTATTGTTACTTCCTATTGCCGCGCTGTTAACTGCTCCGTGCGCTTCTGTATGACCGCCGCTTATTGTAACGGTAATGATTTGAGATGAGTTTCCGCCGCCTATACCTGCGCCGTATTTTCCTCCCGTCGAAGTAATATTTCCGTCTGAAATTTTAATTTCGGTTTTGCCGCTTTCAAATCCGCCGCCTATGCCTGCGCCGTTTGTGCCGCCTTTAGCGTTATAAATAGTGCCGCCTTCAATGGAAATGTTGCATAAGCCTCTATCGCCTGAGCCTATTCCGGCACCGTTTGTTCCGCCGGTTGCGGCTTCTATTCTGCAAGCTTTGATTTCAACAGTGCATATGCCGTTTCGTCCGCTGCCTATTGCCGCCGCGTTGCTTCCTCCGGTAGATTCTTTGATAACGCCGTTAGTTAAGGTACATTCAGCAGTACCGTTTAGTCCGCTGCCGATTGCCGCTGCGTTTTCGCCGCCGACAGCTTTTTCAATTACGCCGGTGTTTAATGTAATCCTTGCAGAGCCGTACTGACCGCTGCCGATACCTGCGCCGTTTTCTCCGCCTGTGGCTGAAATGGTTGTGCCGTTGATTTCGACTGTGCTGACAGGAGTATTTGAATTTTCATTATCGCTCGCGCTGCCGCCGATACCTGCGCCGTATTGTCCGCCTGTCGCGATAACGGTGCCGTCGTTGCCTGCGTTAAGCGTTACATATCCGGCAGCGTTATATCCTCCGCCGATACCCGCGCCGTACTGTCCGCCGGTCGCGGTAACTGTACCGCCTTCGACTGATACCGTACCGCTGCCGTTGCTTCCGCCGCCGATACCTGCACCGTATTGTCCGCCTTTTGCGGTGATTTTGCCGCCGACAATGTTAATTGTGCCGCTGTTTTTGTTTTCTTCGCCGCCGATACCTGCGCTTCCGTTAACTTTTTCCGCGTTGGCAATCAGCGCTCCGCTTTTCAGCTCCTGACCGTAAATTGTCAGGCTGCTGCCCTCATTAACGGTAATTCCGGACAACGCGCTAAAAGTTTTGCCGTCACACAAAATAAGATAAACATCGCCGGAGCAGGTGATTCGGTTTGTAAATTCAGCGCTTTCGGTCAGCGCGTACCAACCTCCGCCGAAATCATCAAAATTAGTACTTACCAATATAGGATCGTCGGCATACTGTGTTTTCCAGTTCTCGTCAATATAAGGAATTTTCTGACCTGAGTGCTCGAACGGAGGAATAAGAGTTTTTCTTATAAGCTGGTTAACATCAGGAGTATTATTATAATAGTATATACCTTTGGAGTATAAGTCCTTGGTTTCTTTACATCTAAAATCCTTTGCGAGCGATAAATCGCCTTCGGCGTTTAACTCATACGTGTAAATGCTGTCATTTACGGAAGTCCAGCCAAAGGTAACCTGCTTTTCGGAAGATATACCGCCGCCCTTAGCCCAAACATTACCTCCGGTAATGGAAATATTACATGAAGCGCCGCCGATATCCTGCTTATTTCTTTTGGGGCTTTGTTCGGGCTGAATTGCCTCGTCGGAAAGATTATTTGAGTACGCTTTAACAGTGCCGCCTGAAATGCTTATAACCATTTCCGCGTCGCCTTCGCGCATAACATCGATCAGACTGCCTTCACCGATACCTGCAGCGCTGTTGCCGCCGGTAGCGTTGACAGTACCGCCTTTAATATAAATGCCGTCGCTGTCACCGGGCAAGGCTGTAACGATATCATCCAAAGCACCGCAGCCTATGCCTGCACCTCCGGCTTCACCTTTCGCTGTAACAGTACCGCCGTTAATGGTAACGCTTCCCACAAAGCCGTTTTTACCGCCGCCAATAGCTGCGGCGTTCAAACCGCCGATTACGCTGACAGTACCGCTGTTAATGGTTAGCTTTGAGAGGTTTTCATTATTGTTTCCGCCGATACCCGCGTTGTTTTCATCGACGTTATCAATAACAAGAGTACCCTTGCCGTCGATAGTAAGCGATGAATCACCTGTCACGTGAAAGCCCTTTTTAACCGTCAGCGTTACGCCTTCGGTAAGCTTAAGCTTTACATCGCCGCTGCAATTTATCCGGTTATCAATCGTTAAATCATATGCCGACGTATAAGTTCCGCCTGAAAGCAACGTGGTGTTTGTCATAAGCTTATCATCACCGATATCTTGTGAGCTTTTATCCTCATCCGCGTAAGCGGAGAAGGGGAGAGCTGTAAACACGCTGAATATCAGAACGGCAGACAGCAGAATATTCACGGTTTTAGTGAACTTTTTCTTAAATGTCTTCACCAAATATACCTCCTAAATATTATTATCCATAATAATTATAACATAAGCAGTCTTTGTTTAATGTTCTGTAAAAGAAAAATATGCACAAAATCCATAGTATTTTATTAGTTTTTTTACACTTTTTTTAGTAATAAATCTGGACAAAACAGATTAAAATTTGTTATAATTAAATGTAAAATTATTAAGGCAACACCGCACAATTCGCGGTGCACGCCTTGCTTGAATATTATTCCGTCAGACTGTCCAAAAAATCTCGGCAAGGCGTCAGCCTTACCTCAATTTATTTGTGCACCCTGACGAAAAATCTAACAGCGCAATCCGCACACCTGAATTGTGCGGTGCTGCCTTAAAAGTTATTATAAGGGGGACGAATATGAAAAAGTTTTTCAAACCGGCGGTGGCACTTTTGCTTTGCGCGGTAATGGTTCTCGGAATCTTACCAACAGCTATGGCAGCGCAAACCGACGGAAAACGTTCTTATTCACGACTTGCTGATTTAAGTCAGCTCGAAGAACAGTATCTTTCCGACAGCGAGGCGCGCTCTGCCGAATATCCAAACGGCGCTATGATGATTGTAGAAGCGTCAGCCGAGCTGGATATGGGTAAAACCTACGCCATTGACATCTTCCGTCAGGGCGGAACCAAAGGCGAGGCTAAAATTAAGCTCTCAACCGTCGACCTCTCGGCAGGCTATGATGAGGCTTACCGCCTTTACCTGTCCGACGACCTAAAGGATAACAGCGTCGAGGGTGAAAAAAAGCTTTATTACTATCAAACCGGCGTACCGTATATCGCTCGTTTGGGCGAAGAGGACACTCAGTATATGACGCGCGATAACGTCGAAAACCTTGACGAAGCAAAAAGCGATGCTTCCGAAATCAACGATATGTCCGCTGAGAGTATGCCTCATTCAACCGAGACAGTGCTTACCTTTGCCGAGGGCGAAAACAAAAAAACAGTCTATGTTCAGACCTTAAAGCCCCGTGAAGCAACAGACGACCTCGAGTTTATGCTCGCGCTGTCAGATCCCGAGAACTGCTCTATCAGCGCTAATACCTCGGGCGTTTATAAAATTCTCGAAACCCGCGATAAACCGCAGGCACAGCTGAGCATTTCCTCAGACGGCGCAAATCCAGACGACGCCGAGGTGTATATTTCGGTAAAGCGCAGCGGAAATCTCGGCGGCTACGACTCCTTCCGAGTAACCACCAAGTCCGATACCGCTAAGGCGGATGAGGACTACAACGCTGTTGCGCTCGATTTGCACTTTATTCCCAATCAAAGCGAGATTAAAGTGCCCGTCACAATCCTTGACGGCGCCGAGGATGGTGAGAGCTTCAAGGCTGAGCTGTCCGACGTTTCGGGCAACGCCGTCGCGGAAAACACCGTAACCGACGTCGTATTTGACAGCAAAAAGGACGCAAGCGGAGAGGTGCTCGGAGAGGAAAGCAAAAATTACGTTTCCGATATGACCTATAAACTCAATGATATGAACTACAGAAAGTATGAGTTTGTAGATTTGCAAAAGATGAGCGCTTACAAGGTTCTGGGCGACTGGGACGAAGCCACCTTTAAGAAGGATAACGGCTATTACGAAGTTGGCTACAGCGTTTGCTTCTGCGGAAAAAGCCATACCAGCATAGCCCGTTCTGACAAGCCGCTTGATATGTACGGCGTTAATAAAGCAGAGGTTTGCTTTGATGAACGTTCGGGTTCCTTGAATGCTGATACAGGTGTAATCTGCTTTGCAAACAACATAAACTTCTCCAACGATGACAAGGAAATGAGCTGGAGAAAAAATCAGTCAAACTGCGGCTACTATGATTTGTGGAATGTCGGTCCCAGCCACATAAGAGAAAGCTTCAATATCACCGACCATTCTGCAGAACAATATCTTTATCTGTGCTGCTACCGTTCTGCCTGCTGGGGCTATGCAGGACTTCGCGTACATAATTATAATGGCGACAGAGATTGTTCCTTCCGTCTTGAGGCTCAGCCCTACGACGTTTCAATCAGAAACCCGCAAAAGGTTAAGATGTATGTAAACGGCAAGCTCGAGGACGTTCAGGTTGTAAAGAACTCGCTCTTTACCGACCCCGGCAAAACAAGCGCCGCCGACACAAACAACGCAACCTTCTACCGCTACGATAAAACCGTTATTAAAACAGATGTAGACTCAAAATACGGCTCGGGTACTCTTAAGGGTATCAGATTTATCGATTCTAACGACGAATCAAGAGTTTCGGAAACTATTTCTTTGTTAAACGATAAAAAGTTTGAGCTTACACCTGATATCCTCAGAAAGTACGAAAGCTACTTCCACGGCAACAAGATTATTATCGAACCTGTTGTTGAATTCGATCCCGTAGACTTTTCGGTACAGAGCTACGAGGACAAGTCAACAGGCTTTAAGTTTGAGGCTGACAACGCCAACCATACCGGTAAATACACCCTCAACGGTCAGGACTACGGCACGGTTACATGGAGCAGCGACAGCAGCCGAGGCGGCAAGTATTTTGACGGCGACGAGCTAAACTTTACCTTTACGCCCTCGGCTTACGGCGTGAGCAATACGGTAAACTACCATTACCGCTATTCCGACACAGAGGCAGGACTTGAAAAAGCTGACGACCATACGGTCAGCAACGAGGCAAAGGACACACTTAAGGTAACGCTTGAAAATAAGTATTTCAGAGTTACGCCGTTCATTGTTAAAAAGAATTCCCAAACAAGGCTTGTTGTCACCAACCCCGACGACGGCGACTTTACCTCAAAGGGAACAAAGTACTGCACGGTTGACTCATCGGGAAAAGCCATGGTCAACGGTATATATATCAACAACGCTCAGACAAATGTTGACGTAAGCTTTAATGATATTAAGTGCGGATCGCGTATTGACCTGACAGCAACGCCGAAATTCGGTTACTACGCTGTATGGAAATACACAAGCGCTTCCACTCATCAGGAAAAAACCTTCTTAGGAAACACCTTTAACTTTGTGGTGCAAAATCCTTCAATGGTTAACGATAACTTCATTACCCTGACCTTTGAAAAGGTCGAGGAGAATATAAATAAACCGTTAAAGGGAAAAATCCTAACACCCGAAAGCACAATTCTTCATCCGGCTTCATCTTCCGATAACAAAAAAGTTGCAGCCGAAGGCGCTCTTATCTATATGGACGGATATGTAGGCGAGGCGGATAAAAACGGACAATTTATCCTCAAGCAAGATCCTTCCAAGAAAGAATACTCCGAAATTCAAATGGGAGGCTTCAAGCCAAATCAGAGGAACTATACCCAGACAAACCGCGCGCTGATTATCTACAACGGCAATACCTATGTTTGCGACGTTACCATAAATCTCGCGAACAGCACAAAGGCTTGCGCCACAACTGAAATTGTAATCAGCAGCGATACCACTCAGGGTGTTAAGCCAATCGGAGTTACCGCGTACAATGCGGATATTTCCGGCGAATACGGTAGCACTATCACTTTGGTTAATACCCGTCCGGTAAGCTTCCAGGTTCGTTTTGACGCAAACAACGTGCCTTTGGATAAGCCCGTAAACCTTGCGCGCTGGAGCTTTTCAAACGACAAGGGCGTTGAACACGCCTCCGACGAAAAGCCTGTTTCCGCAGATTCCTGTTTTGCAAACTACGAAACCGTACTGTCCGAAAAGGCTAAGCAGGGCGACAAAATGTACGTCGAGTTCTATAACAAGACCGGCGACAAAATGACATTCTACGGCCGTTTCGAGGTAGGCTATTCGTTCGTAAACGCCAACATCGAAAAGGTAGTAAGCTATATGCCCGATATCGGCTACTACGACGATCCTTCGGAGGATAAAAGCGCCGGAAACGTTAAGCTTCCCTCAGCTCCCGGAATCGGCCCTGTAAGCCCGTTGTTCTCACTGTTCGGCTTCACACCGATTTACTCCGACAAGGCTACCGGTCAGAAGGATAAAAAATCCGGCAAGGATCTCTACTGCCTTGAAATAGGAATTCAGCTCAGTATCGCAAAAACCGATAAAGGCGACGAACAGGGCAGTTGGGATGTTTCGAGCGTTAAAAAGCAGTACGACAAGCTCGCAAAGCTGCTTGATACCAAAAAGACCGATCCTGCCCAGGGATTGCACACGTCAACGACAATCTCGCTCACGGTAACCTTTGCTTATCAGCTTGAGTATTACACGACCGACGCAGGCGTGCGCCATTACACCGCAAGCGTATTCCTGCTCGGCGCAAAGTTGGGCGTTAAAATTTCAATTCCGTTTACAATAGTTGTTGTACCGTGCTTTGTTTATATCGACATCTCGGTTAACAACCTCGGTTATCTTGTTCACACGCCTAATAAATTCACTCAGGGCTATTGGACGAGCAACACGCTTGATAACGGCTACTACTACGACACCCACGGCGTATTTAAGCAAAACTTCGTGCTTAAATTCGGAGTCGGAATCGGCTACGACGGAGTTGTATCAATCGGCGGCCATATCGACTTCAGCTTGGATTCGACAATCAGCGGCACAAACCACGGAAAAATGATATTCGGCATAAAGGGCGGACTCTTTGCCGAGCTGTTGTTCTTCAAGGTTGACTACACCTGGGATATCGACAAGGAAGTTCTCCTTGACACCGACGCAAAGCTCTCCAAGGTAGCGGAAAATGTCCTGGCGGCTAACAGTGAAGACTTCATAATGGACGCTAAGCTTTCCGATTTGAGAATTGCCAAGGCTTCCGACGTTTACAATACCTCTGTATTGAAGGATAAGGATTCCGAGGCATTAGGTGCGGAAGCTGCCGCAAAGGGCGTTAAGGACACCTACGAGGAAACAACCGCTTCCCAGATGGTACCTGTAATCGGAAAAATCTCCGATAACCGTTACCTGATTGCAAACTCGCTCGACGATGGCGGCGATATGCGTTGCCTGCGCTGCTACATTTACGATACAGAACAGCAAAAGGTAATAGAAAAGTTCAGTCCTACAGAAGCGTTTGAAAACACCGACAGCCTGACTGAAAGCGAAAAGAAAATCTTTGACAAGAGCGAGGATGTTGTAGCAAACATTGATATGGTCGACTGCGGCGATAAGCTTCTCCTTATCTGGCAGAGCGGCATTATAGATTATCAAAAGATTGAGGATTTACCTGTTACCGATTTGTTGAAGTCCTTTAAGGTTATGGGTATGCTTTTCGATAAAAAGACCGGCAAGTTCACCGACTACGGAATTATTGACGGTACAAACGGCAAGCTTGCCGACAGAGTTTCCGGAGTTTACAATCCCAAAACCGAAACCGTAAACGTATTCTATGAGAATATCGACATTAACGGCATAACAGAGGACACCTCTATCAATCAGCTTAACAGCCGTCCAATTACCCTCGGTACGGCAAGCACCTCCGTAAAGGACGGAAAGCTTAACTTCACAAAGGGTATGGAAATTAACACAAACGGCAAAACAATTTCCGACTACTCTGCAACAAGCTATAACGACAATATTCTTCTCTCTTACATTTCGACCGAGCAGAATAATCTTATTCTTGAAAAACCGCTGACGGAGACCAAGTACTCCAACCCCGATCAGTACGGTACAAAGAATAATATGTATCTCAACCGTTACTCTGTAGGTCAAAACGGAGAATTGACAGAGGACAGCTCTCTGTTAATCGCTGACGAAAGCGCCGTAACGGCAAATCCCGAATTTGTCAGCGTAAGCTATAAGGGAGTAGACAACACCCTGCTGTTCTACAAGTACGACGGCAAATACGGATATCAAAACGTCAATAACCTGTATCTGTTAAACGACCATTACGGCTTTATCAATGCCGAAGCCGAGCCGCATTACATTACCGAGGACGAAGACCACACCGTTGGCGAGGACCTCAAGGTGTATAACGGCGGCGAAGGCGAGCTGTTTGCGCTTTGGACTCAGTCCGAGGGCGATCAGCAGCAGATTTGGGGCAGACAGTTCGAGATTGACGAAATCACCGAAATCGAAGATGTAGCAGTTATTGATGAAAACAAGAACCCCGTAACCGAAAGCAACGGTCAAACCAAGACCGAAAAGCTCAGCAAGCCTGCAAAGATTTTGAACGGCTTCTGGGGCAATAAGGTCGCTCTTACAACAGGCGGCTTAAGCGTTGCAGACGGCACAGGCTTCTACAAGGGTAACCGCGACGCTGTTGTATTTGATAAGGACAATATTCTCTGCACGTACGAGGCATTCGACTACGATTACAGCGGAGAAAAAATGGAGCGTATAAACAATCGCTTTGCTATTTCCGAATTTGACCTCGCGCCTTATTATGAGAGCGGAGTAGAGGATGACGAGAACGAGATTGAGTTCTCTGAGTATTATCCCACACCCGGTCAAACCATTAACGTTACCGTAAAGGCGGCAAATGAGGGCTTCCATAACGGCTCAGACGTAACGCTTCGCCTTAAGAGCTTGGTAAACGGCAAGACCGAAACCGTTGACACCGTTGAATATCCCGTATGGCTCGGCGGAGAAGATAAGGAAGAAATCTTCACCTATACCGTGCCCGAGGAAGTTCTCAGCGGAACAGTACAGCTTTACTACGAAATAGTTGACGACGGAGAAGTGAAGTTCACAAGTGAACCCTACAAATTCCGCCACGATTCAAAGCTGAGTATTGAGCTTGCCCACGCGGATCCCGAAAACGAATTCTCAGACGGCACAGACGCGGTTAAATATCACGTTACCGCAACCGTCAGCAACATCGGTAACGATGATTACAAGGGCGGCGACGAGCTCGACTTTATCTTCAACGACCTCGCTGTTCAGGCGGATGTTATGAACCCCGATGTTCCCGACACCGAACCGTTCTACATCAACTACGGCGGAGTTAAAATACCCGAAATTCCCGTCGGCTCAAACGTAACTCTCAACTTTGTCAGCGACGATATTCCCGAGAAAATCTTTGACAAATACGGCACAAACAGCGCAAACCTGAAACTCGCTATCACTCCCGAGGACGGAATCGGCTGGAAGGAAGTCAAGGGCGAAGAACCCTATAACTTCCTCGATGAGCTCGGAATCGGTCAGTTTGAAAAGCCCGTGCCCTCAGAGGTTACGGAGATTACCGCTGAGGATATCGAGGTTCCGCTCGGAGATACAAGCTTTGTTATCCCGGTAGTAGCACCTGCTTCCGCCGCGGAGTACGCTGAATTCAAATATTCCACCGAGAATAACGATGTTATCGCAGTCAGCGACGACGGCGAGATTACCGGACTTAAGCAGGGCAGCGCTGTGGTAACAGTAGCCTGCGGCAATGTCAGCACACAGGTAAAAGTTACCGTCACGCCTGCGGTTCACAACATCATTGGTGATGTAAACGAGGACGGCATTGTCGATACCTTTGACGCAATGCTTATTCAGCAGGTATCAATCGGCAAAGTACCGAACAGTATCTTTAACAATAAGCTTGCCGACGTAAACAACGACGGCGTAATAAATGTCCTCGACGCATCCTGCGTACAAAGATTCGCAGCGGATTATACCAAAAAGACCGGAAACGCCGGCAAAGCGTATATTGAAATCACTCCTGCCTCCGACAATCCGAAGATTATGGAATAATACCGAAAAGATTATATTTGAAATATTTAAAGCCTCCCCCGCAAGCGGGGGAGGTGCCGCCCCAAGGCGGCGGAGGGGGCAGACGTTTCCAACAGCACAAGTTATCTATATTAACTGTAGGGGCGGACCTGTGTGTCCGCCCGAAATTTTAAATCAAAAAATAGAGGACACCGTTTTCCGTGATATCCTTAACGGAAAATTGGGCGGCTGTGATACCCTGAAGGTTTGAAATGCCTTCAGGGTATTTTTCTGTTTAGTTTTTGTCTGACCGGAATTAGGTTTTGCCGCTCATGGCTTCCGTATCATTGCTGCGGAAAGTTATTCGATTATCATCAAACTCTTCTCCGCTTTTTTGACGGAGGTTATGTTGACCGCTACAGCGACCGCTAAAATGGTGAGCGCAAAAACCGCGGCTGAGACAAGGGCAATCGTCACCGTTGTGCTGTTAAGGAATATCGCGGAAAGCTCCGGGATCGCCGCAATGACAACGAGAACAAACAGAGCGATATACATCACAAATCCGATGACGAGGGCTGCGGCGTTTATTCCGCCCAGCTTGCGTGATATTTCCGCTTCGCTTTCCCGGTTGAAAACCGGACTCTTGGCGTTGCTCACGAGCATACAGTTGACAAAAATCAAGTTGCATAAGACACAGACGAACGCGCTGTACAGAAACACCCAGCTGCAGGTGAGCGAAACGACGCAGGTTACAATACAAACGATACCGAGAATCAGAATGTACGACACGCTTCCGAGAGAACAGATCAGCATGGAAAAGCGGAGCTTGCTCTTGTAGTAATCCTTA
>ONMK01000117.1 GCA_900318905.1 uncultured Eubacteriales bacterium
TTTGTTTATTATATGAAATATTTTTGCAAGTTTTTTTAAAAAATGTTTCATTTTTCTCTTGACAAAATGAATTAATCGGAGTATACTTGCATCAATGACACAGCAAGGGCGCTGACGGAACATTACCGTTAGTGCCCTCTTTTTTATGTCAAATGTATATTGGGGGTAATCTTATGACAAACGTACCGCAGATTTTCGGCAGTATGGTTTTTAACGACAAAGTTATGCAGGAAAGACTGCCTAAGACCACCTATAAGGCGCTGAAAAAGACCGTTGAAAACGGCGAACAGCTCGACATCAGCGTTGCAAACGTTGTGGCGAACGCCATGAAGGACTGGGCGGTTGAGCTTGGATGTACACATTACACTCATTGGTTCCAGCCGATGACGGGCGTTACAGCCGAAAAGCACGACAGCTTTATTCAGCCGGGCGGCGACGGCGTTATTATGGAATTTTCGGGCAAGGAGCTTATTAAGGGCGAGCCCGACGCGTCGAGTTTCCCGAGCGGCGGAATCCGCGCGACCTTTGAAGCGAGAGGATATACGACATGGGATCCTACTTCTCCGGCGTTTGTGAGGGACTCAACCCTTTATATTCCGACGGCGTTTTGCTCATACACGGGAGAAGTGCTCGATAAGAAAACTCCGCTGCTCCGCTCAATGGAAAAGCTCAGCCAAGAGGCTGTTAAGGTGTTAAAGCTCTTGGGCAAGGACGTTAAGCGCGTTACCACGACAGTCGGCCCTGAGCAGGAGTACTTTTTAATTGATAAAGAGATGTACGACAAACGCCCTGACCTAATTTACACAGGCAGAACGCTTTTCGGTGCGATGGCGCCTAAAGGTCAGGAGCTTGAGGATCATTACTTCGGCTCAATCAAGACAAGGGTTGCCGCGTATATGCGAGATTTGGACGAGGAGCTTTGGAAGCTCGGCGTACTGGCTAAGACAAAGCACAACGAGGTTGCGCCGTCGCAGCACGAGCTCGCGCCGATTTTCTCGACCTCGAACATCGCGACAGACCACAACGAGCTTACAATGGAGCTTATGAAGAAGGTTGCCGAACGTCACGGACTTGTATGTTTGCTTCACGAAAAGCCCTTTAAGGGCGTTAACGGCTCGGGCAAGCACAACAACTGGTCAATCTCGACCGATACAGGCGAAAACCTGCTCGATCCGGGCAAAACTCCCGAGGATAATATTCAGTTCCAGCTGTTCCTTGCCGCAATCATCAAGGCGGTTGACGAGTACCAGGATTTGCTGAGGATTACTGTCGCTTCGGCAGGAAACGACCACCGTTTGGGCGCGAACGAAGCTCCGCCTGCGATTATCTCAATGTACCTCGGTGACGATTTGGGCGCTTTGGTTGAGAGCATTATCAACGGCACGGAGTACCGCAGCCACGCCAAGCTTAAAATGGAAACAGGCGTTGACGCTCTGCCGACCTTCCGCAAGGATAATTCAGACAGAAACCGCACCTCGCCGTTTGCGTTTACCGGCAATAAGTTTGAGTTCAGGGCGCTCGGTTCTTCGCTGAATATCGCCTGCCCCAACTATATGCTCAACACTATGGTAGCCGAGGAGCTCAGCGGTTTTTATGAAAAGCTGAACGGCGAAACCGATATTTATACAGCGGTTAAGGCGCTTGTTAAGGAAACACTTACCGCCCATCAGCGTATTATATTTAACGGTGACAACTACACCGACGAGTGGGTTGAAGAAGCCGCAAGGCGCGGACTGTGCAACTACAAGTCGCTTCCCGACGCGATGGAGCACTATATTGATAAGAAAAACATTGATTTGTTTGTAAAGCACGGCATTGTATCGGAGCAGGAGATTCACGCGAGGTATGAGATTGAGCTTGAACACTACTCAAAGCAGCTCAACATTGAGGCGCTGTCAATGCTCGAAATGGCTAAAAGGGACATCACGCCTGCGGTTATTACTTTTATTAACGAGCTGGCTCAGACCGTTTCTTTCAAAAAGCAAGCGTCGCCGTTTATGTCCTGTTACGCCGAGGAAAGCTTGTTAAAGAGCCTTTCCGAGGAGCTTGAAGCTTTTGTTAAAAAGACTGACGAGCTCGAAGCGGCGGTTAAAAACGCGGCTGATTACAGCGGAGAAAACCTTGAACACGCCAAGTATTTCAGGAACACCGTCTTTGCGCTTATGGAAGAGCTCAGAGCTGTGGGAGATGAAATGGAGACGGAAATGCCCTCAAAGTACTGGCCGTATCCGTCTTACGGCGAAATCCTTTTCGGAGTATAAACTATTTATTATTTGTCATATATGTTAGCTAAAATCAAATTATCGGAGGTAGATTAATTATGTGTGGTATTGTTGGATATGTAGGTCCGCGCGACTGTACTGAGGTGCTTGTTTCGGCGCTGAAAAAGCTTGAATACAGGGGCTATGATTCCGCAGGAATCGCAGTATTTGAGAACGGCAAAATTGAAGTTGTTTCAAGAGTGCCTATCACCAATTCCGAAGAACTTTCCCTTGCATACACTCCCGGTGTTGCAGAGCCTTGTCTTGAAATCCAGAAAGATTATGACAAATCTTTCCAGCTTACAAGAAGAAACAATCTTGTTGCAGTCATTACTGACGGTACAGCCGTACTTGGACTTGGCGACATCGGTCCCGAAGCAGGTATGCCTGTGATGGAGGGCAAATGTGCTTTATTTAAAGAGTTCGGCGACGTTGACGCTTTCCCCTTATGTGTACGCTCAAAAGACGTTGACGAAATTGTGAAAACTATCTATCTTATTTCGGGCAGTTTCGGCGGTATCAATTTGGAGGACATTTCCGCTCCCAGATGTTTTGAAATTGAGAGAAGATTGAAAGAAATTTGTGATATTCCCGTATTCCATGACGACCAGCACGGCACGGCTGTTATTGTTGCCGCCGCTATGCTGAATGCCCTTAAAATCGTTAAGAAAGATATTAAAGACATTAAAGTTGTTATGAACGGTGCAGGTTCGGCAGGTATCGCTATCGCTAAACATATTATGAATATGGGTGTGCAGCATATCACTCTTTGCGACAGCAGAGGTATTATATGCGAGGGCGACAGCCGCCTTAATTCCGAAAAGGCTGAAATGGCTAAAATTACAAACCGTGAACATCTTACAGGCACTCTTGCAGACGCTATGAAAAATACAGATGTATTTATAGGCGTATCCGCACCGAATGTCGTAACGGAAGATATGGTTAAATCCATGAATGAAAATGCAATCGTATTTGCTATGTCCAATCCCACTCCCGAAATCATGCCCGACTTGGCTAAAAATGCGGGTGCAAGGGTTATCGGAACAGGTCGTTCGGACTTCCCCAACCAGATAAACAATGTACTTGCATTCCCCGGCATTTTCAGAGGTGCTTTGGACTGCCGTGCAAAAGAAATTAACGAAGATATGAAAGTTGCCGCTTCCTATGCAATAGCCTCCCTTGTAGATGAAAGCGAACTCTGTGAAGATTACATTCTTCCGAAAGCATTTGACAAGCGTGTCGGAAAGACCGTTGCAGAAGCCGTTATTGCCGCTGCAAGAAAATCAGGAGTGGCAAGAATTTAATGTGCAATTAGCAATGTGAAATGTGCAATGACAAGGAGTGAATTTCAGTGATAAATTTAGTAGCCGTTTTTGCAGATACGGAAAAAATATATAACAACAGCGAATATTTGAAAAATGCCGTTGAAAATACAATTAAAAATCAGTATATTGTTTCGGACAATTCTCAGATAAAGCCTTTTGACAAAACTCCGAAATATGCTCAGCCTGCAAAAGTTTTTGTTTCAATGAAAAGGTCTTTTCAGGCAGCAGAAAATTATAAAAATGAAAAAGTATGCGTTTTAAACTTTGCGTCTGCAAGACATGCAGGCGGTGGCGTGAA
>ONMK01000022.1 GCA_900318905.1 uncultured Eubacteriales bacterium
TTGAGGGTGTTTACATACAGCTCAACAAGCCAGCTCATCATGGCGTTGAACTTGTGCATAACCTCGTCATAGTCGAGGTACTCGGAAGTTATCGGCGCTATTTCGGGGCCGATCTGCTCCATTGTTGTAATCTCCACGCCGCCGTTGAGGGCAAAAATCAGGCACTTTGCAAGGTTTGCGCGCGCGCCGAAGAACTGGATTTCCTTACCGGTCTGAGTGGCGGAAACGCAGCAGCAAATGCTGTAGTCGTCGCCCCAGACGGGACGCATTACGCAGTCGTTTTCGTACTGGATAGAAGAAGTGTTTACGGAAATTTTAGCCGCGTACTTCTTGAAGTTTTCGGGGAGTCTTGACGACCAGAGCACGGTAAGGTTCGGCTCGGGAGCGGGTCCCATGTTTTCGAGGGTGTGCAGGAAACGGAAATCGTTTTTGGTTACCATGTGTCTGCCGTCCATGCCGATGCCCGCCATTTCAAGCGTTACCCAAACGGGATCGCCGGAAAACAGCTCGTTGTAGGACGGGATACGCGCGAACTTTACCATGCGGAATTTCAGAACGAGGTGGTCGATAAGCTCCTGAGCCTCGCTCTCGGTGATCCTTCCCTCTTCTAAATCGCGGTTGATGTAGATATCAAGGAAGGTGGAAATTCTGCCGACGCTCATGGCGGCGCCGTTCTGAGTTTTAATAGCGGCAAGATAACCGAAGTACAGCCACTGAACAGCCTCCTTGGCGGTCTTGGCGGGATTTGAAATATCGTAGCCGTAGATTTCCGCCATCTTTTTAATGCCCTTGAGGGCGCGGATCTGCTCGGCGATCTCTTCTCTGAGGCGGATATGCTCCTCGCTCATGTTTCTGCCGCCGCAATAGAACAAGTCCTTCTCCTTCATTTTGGTGAGGTAATCTATGCCGTACAGAGCTACGCGGCGGTAGTCGCCAACGATCCTGCCTCTGCCGTAGGTGTCGGGCAGTCCCGTGATAACGTGGCTGTGGCGCGCGCGGCGCATTTCGGGAGTATAGGCGTCAAAAACCGCCTGATTATGGGTTTTGTGATATTCGGAAAAGATTTTTGTCAGCTTGGGATTGACCTGATATCCGTAGGTTGAAGCCGCCTGCTCAGCCATCTTTATTCCGCCGTAGGGCATGAACGCGCGCTTTAAGGGCTTGTCCGTCTGAAGGCCGACGATCTGCTCGAGCTCCTTCATGCTCTCGTCGATATATCCGGGGCCGTAGGATGTCAGCGAAGAAACGACTTCTGTTTCGCATTCAAGCACGCCGCCTCTTTTGCGCTCCTCCTTCTGGAGCTCCTGAAGGCGTCCCCAAAGCTTATCGGTCGCCTCGGTGGGCGCTGCCAAAAAGCTTTCGTCGCCGTCATACATGGTGTAATTATTCTGAATAAAATCGCGGACGTTGATGTCCTCTTTCCATTTTCTGCCCGTAAAGCCTCTCCATGCTTCTTTTTTTACTTCTTCAGGAATCGTAACTAACATATTCTGCTCCTCCCATGTGGTTTGTCGGATATCCGTTTTATATCTAAATCTCGCCGCGAAGTATCCTTTCCGCGTTCTTTACGCGTTCGGCGCTTGGCGGCTGCGTGTTGTCAAGCGTGTATGGAATGCCGAGTTCCTTCCATTTGTAAGCGCCCATTGAGTGGTACGGAAGCACCTCGATCTTCTCAACGTTGTCAAGCGTTTCGATAAAAGCTCTTGTGCGGCGCAGGTACCCGTCGTTGTCTGTTATATCAGGCACAAGAACATGCCTTATCCAAACAGGCTTTTTAAGCTCGTTTAAATATTGCAGCATGTCGAGGATATTCTCATTTCCGCGCCCCGTTAGGCTTTTGTGCTGCTCATTGTCGATGTGCTTTATGTCCACGATAAAGAGGTCGGTAAGCTCAGCTAAAGCCCTGAACTTTGAAAAGAACGGCTCTTCTCGCGTAAACGGCTGCCCCGCTGTATCTATGCAGGTGTTTATTCCGCGCTGCTTAGCCTTTGTGAAAAGGTCAAGCAGAAAGTCGATTTGCAGCAGCGGTTCTCCCCCGCTGACGGTGATCCCGCCGTCGCTGCCCCAGTAGGAGCGGTAGCGCCCGGCTTTATCGAGAAGCTCGTCTGCGGTCATTTTTGTGCCCGCGTTTTTCCGCCATGTGTCTGCGTTGTGGCAGTAGCGGCAGCGCAGGCCGCAGCCCTGAACAAAAATCAAAAAGCGGACGCCCGGCCCGTCAACCGAGCCGAAGGTTTCAAGGGAATGAATGTTACCTGTGATCATATCATCCTCAACAACTATATATAGTGTTTAATATTATGTCTACGCCTATTATACACATAAAAAGCCGCCGGGTAAAGCCCGACGGCTCAGTTTTTTTGCCGAAAAATGAATTTCGTAGGAAATGATATTTTATATTGATTTACGGAGATTTTTTTAGGGTGTTTTTGTGTATTCACTCCTGTGCGCGTCGTCATAAACCTTGCACGGAGTGCTTAGGTCAAGATAAGCTATGTCGTGGTGCGGCACGCGCTGATCCTCGGGCGGCGGAGTCATGTAATCGCCGAACACCAGTCCGAGATACTCCTTATAGCCGGAGGCTACGGGAAGCTCGATCCCCTCAAAGGTGACGTGGTCGATTCCGTCGTAAATGCGCTTGGGGTATTTCACCTTCATCCAGTGCGGTCCCGAACAGAGCTCGGTCATGTATTGATTTTCCTCGCGCTTATACTTTTTCATATGCTTTTCCGCTGTGCGCCAAAGCTTTCTGCGGATTTTTTTGCCGCGGAAAATGCCTAAAAGTATCTTGCTGCCCAAGGCGATAACTCCGCCGTGGTTTTCGGGAACGACCTGAGCCAGAAACAGCGAGTAGATTATCGTATGGAAATACTGCATTTTGCGGGCAAATTTTCCGTCGGGGCAGACGTCGAGCGGAAAGACGTCGATAACAAGACCGTGAGGTATATCGACGTCGGTCTGGTTAGCCTTTACCATGGTGTAGTTGGTGTCGGTAACCGTGGCGAAGATATTGCCCGTAAACATATGGTCGCCGGTTTTTAGCAGGCGGAATCTGCCGTCGGGATATTTTTCCTGCCAGAGCACGCAAAGCCGCTCGTAGTCATCTCTGGGCAGCAGCACGTCAACGTCGTCGTCCCACGGGATAAATCCTCCGGTGCGGAGCGCGCCGATAAGACCGCCTCCGATAAAGTAAAAGGTCAGGCCGTTTTCCTCGCAGAACTGCTTAAAGAACCTGAGCATATCAAGCTGAGCAAGCTGCAGCTCTCTGAGCTGCTCAGGGGTAAGCTTTACCAATTGTGTTTCCATATTCACCTCATATTCCGCCGAAAATCAAAAAGCAAACGCCCATGAGCAACGGCTGATGAATCAAATATATCCAAAGCGTATAGCGCCCGATGAAATCAAGCGCGGGAATTTTTATTTTGAAAAAGCGCTCCCACCGAAGCATACAAACAGCTCTCCACAGAAAGAATCCGCATACGAACAGAAAAAGCCATGCAAATAGCGGAAAATAATCGGCGGAGAAAAAGTCGCTGTTATGGATCCCGAACGCGGCAAAATAATTTGTGCGGTAAAACGGATCGGGCAGCTCTAAAAGGCTTACGTCAAAAAAGCCGACATATTGATTTGATACGCCGTAAAAAAACGCGAACAGCGCAAACGAAGCCGCCGCTCCCGCAAAAGGATTGAGCTTTTCAAGCCATTTTCTTACCGCCTGAGTCAGAATCATCGAGCATCCTATAAGGTTCAGAATACCGAAAATTATTATCTGCTCAGGCATTACCACTGCCGTGACCGCCGTGATTAGCAGTCCGCATGCGTTTACGATCAGCCCGCGGCGGTAAGCGTGACGCGAAAAATTGAGCGAAATGCCCGATATAAGAATAAAAGATATGCAGATAAAACGCTCCCACACAACTACCCACGGCTGCAGCGCCCAACTGTAGTTATCACCGCAAACAACGAAAAAGTCGTACAGAAAGTGAAACGCCAGCATATTAACGAGCGCAAATCCGCGCAGCGCGTCGATAAGGCTGTAGCGCGTGCTGCTCACAGCTCCGAATCTCCCCATACCATTCGGGTGTTTTCCGCGACTTTTTGTTTTACAAGCTCAATTCGCTCCTTTGCCCCGCTGTTTTTTATCTTGCGCTGCCAAAACGGGATCTGAATAAGCCCTACGATAGTGCCTATGCCGTAAGCGATATGAAGCAGCGGAAAAATAAGCGGAAGAAGCGCAAACTGCGGCTGAATATTTTTCAGCGTACAGCAGCTTACGGAGTTTACAAAGTCAAACATACCGTAAAGAATAAGCAGTACAAACAGCGCGAAAGTATGCCCGAAAGCGGCAAGTATACCGCAGGCAGCGAGCATCATTACAAAAACGAACGGCGCGAAATGGAAATAAGACAGGCAGCCCCTGCACTCGGACAGAGTTAAGCCTATCCACTTGCCGTTGCCGTACTTTTGCTTTATCATGTGCTTTAAGGTGTTGCGCGAGTGCTGATAAGAGATGATGTCGGGGCAGCAGCACATCTTATACCCTGCCATGCGTATGCGGTAGTGGAACTCGTTGTCCTCGGTGCGCCCCAAGTCCTCGTTAAAGCCGCCGACCTTGGCGATCACCTCGCGGCGGTACGCGGCGTGGAACAGGCTGTCCATATACTCCTTCTCGGTAGAGGGACGGCGATAGCCCGCTATCGACGAGCCGAAGAGCGAATCCTCGGCGGCAAGCAAAGTGAGCTTCCATGAGCTGACATTTGAGCTGATGTTAGGGCGGCCGCCGCCGACAACATTCTCGCCCAATCCGAGATTATATACATTGCGCGATACAAAATTGCGCGGGATACGGGCGTGGGCGTCAACCCGGATAACAACGTCGCCCGTAAACACCATAAGCGCCTCGTTCCATGATGACGCCTGGTTCTTTTTCTGACAGCGCACTATTTTAACATCGCGGAAACCGTAATCGGTGTTTTTGAAATTCAGCATTTTTTCGTAGGTACCGTCGTTCGACATGCTGTCGACAAACACCACCTCGATTTTGCTGTGGGGGTATTCCTGAAGTGCTATATCTCCAAACAGTCCGTCGATCGCCTCAACCTCGTTGTAGGCGATCATGCAAAGTGAAACTATCATATTCCGCCTCCGCGTTTATCCATCGCAAAAAGCCATTTTGCGGACGTCAGCGCCGCGACCGAAAAATACGGAATGACATAAATCGCGGGCACTACAAAAAAGCACAGCGCGAACCAGCCGATATAGCTGAACGCCAGCTTGAAAATATGTCTGAAGTTTTTAAACGAGAAGCCGAGCATTGCGAACACGCCGTCCCTGACGCCGATATTATCATTTAACGCCTTAGCCATAAGCGGATAATGCACAAACAGCATGAATATCAAAACCCTGATAAAAACCGTAACAACTCCTGCCAGAACGATCAGGAACGTATCGATATTCCACGCGGGAGCCTGAGTGAACCACGAATGGAAAAACGCGTTCAGCCAGCCGCTTAAATTAAGCGCGCCCGAAACGAAATAATAGAGCATTAAAAGCAGAAAATTATACAGCACCGTTTTAAAATAGCGTCCGGCGCCCTTAAAGTAAAAAAACAAATCTGTTGACCCGCACTTCTTATTAAGCGCCGTGTTGGCGGCCGTTTTAATATAGCCGTTAAGAAGCGGCGAAAGGAACAGCACGGCAAAAACATATGCCGATACGATCCCCACATACAGCGTCGAGCCGCTGTTATACGCCTCGCCCGATTCGTAATTGATCGCTCCCGTCAGATGCAGCACAAGGTACTCAACGTATTCAATTGTAAGAAACGTGAGCGCAGCAAAGCCAAGCGCGGCAATAAGTTTGCTCAAATTCCCCTTCATTGCATCGCGTGCCTGCTGACGTATCATTTTTTCCGTTTTCATTCTCATTATTCCCTTCCGTGGGATGGTTTGGTTACAGCTGTCATGCCGCTGAAAAAATTATAAAGTATAAAGGCGGTACATCGCCTCAAGGCAGATCTGAGCGTGTTTAAAGAAGTTTTCCTTGTCAACGCTTTCGTCGGCATTGTGCATATTGATAGGATCGCCCTCAAAATGAGGTCCGAATGCCACTCCCCTGCCGCCGAGCTTGCGCGCGTAGGTTCCGCCGCCCGTTGTGTACATTGTAGGCTTTTCGCCCGTAACGCTTTCATAAGCCGCGCTCAGCTCGCGGATAAGCGGAGAATCCGTTTCAACATACAGCGGCTTGTCGTGGTGGATGACCTCGACATCAAGTCCGCTGTACTCAGCCACCGCCTTGAACTGGCGGATAACATAGTCGCCCTTTACGGTGACGGGATAGCGGATGTCGATATAAGCCTCGGCGGTGTTGCCCTCGATATGAACTATACCGAGGTTGACAGTCAGCTCGCCCGAAACCGAATCGCTCATTTTTAGGCCGAGCGACCTTCCGTTTGTTTCGCAGTTTATGGCGTAGTCGATAAACGAGCACAGAGCGCCGATATCGTGAACGTCATAAGCGTGAGTGATAAGGTCAATAAGCAGCGCGGCGGCGTTTTTGCCCTTTTGGGGCTCGCAGGCGTGCGAAGCCTTGCCTCTGCTTATTATCATAAGTCCGTCAATGGTGTAATTGAACTCATAGTTGCCCTCG
Source organism: uncultured Eubacteriales bacterium (assembly GCA_900318905.1). Taxonomy (GTDB): domain Bacteria; phylum Bacillota; class Clostridia; order Oscillospirales; family Acutalibacteraceae; genus Ruminococcoides. The sequence continues at coordinate 6,646 of ONMK01000022.1, forward strand.
CCCGCGTCGGCAAGCCTCATTAAAAGCTGCTCGTCATAGCCCGAGGAGTCGAGCATAACATAAGCCAAGTCGGGTACAGCGTTGACCGCCTTGCCCGAATGGAACTGCGACAAAACCTTTGCCTCGTTGAACGGAGTGCTTACGCGCAGGTGAAGGATTCCCTTTTCGGCATAGCAAATGCCGTAGTCACTGTCGGGAGTAAACGCCATGTCGGGCAGCGGCTGCTTTTCAAAGTAGCCTTTCATATCGCTCATGCCCGTTTCCTCGGCCGAGCCGTAAATAGCGCGGAGCGTGTTTTTGCCTGTTACGCCGTTTTCTTTAAGGGCGCGCAGGCAGTAAAGGTTAACAAGAGCGGCGCCCTTGTCGTCGGCGATACCTCTGCCGTACAGTCTGCCGTCACGCTCGGTAAGCTCAAACGGGATAACGCTCCAGTTGTTGCCCGCGGGCACAACGTCAACATGCGAGAGCACGCCGCAAAGCTTGCCGCCCTTGCCAAGCTGCACATGAACGCTTTTGTCGGTGACGAGCTCATAGTCAAGGCCGAAGTCCTGGGCGCGCTTAAGAATAAAAGCCAGCGCGCGCTCGCATTCCTCGTTCTTTTCCCTGTCGATAGACTCAATGCGCAGCAGGTATTCCAAATCCTTCAATAACTCTTCCTTATATGCTAAAATCTTATCTCCGAATAACATATTTATCTCCTCTTTCCGCGAACGGTCGGTACGCCGTAGAATTACGGGGTAGGGTAACGGGTTTGGTTTTCTGAGTGTTATGGTTCTGATGAATGTATTTGCTGTTCGGCGTTCTTTTTCTTTTTGCGGACGCGGAACAGAATTATAAGCGTCATATAAATCACAAACGCGGCGGCGGCGCAAATGCTTATTGCCGTGCCGGTTTTAAATCCGGGAGTTCTGTAGGTGAATACGATTTCGCTTTTGCCCTTGGGAACCTTTACAGCCATAAAGCCGTAATTCACCTTTTCAACGTCAGCGCTTTTGCCGTTGACCGCTGCCGAGAAGCCCTCGCTGTACGGCACGCTGAAGAACAGCAGTGTCTCCTTGTCAGTGCTGTTGTCAAACTCTGCCTTAAAGCCGTTTTTTGTGTACTCAAACGATGAGCAGGATTTTGCCCTGAGCCTGTTTGCCTGCTCTTTAAGGATGCCCTTTCCGAAAATATATTCGTCTACTTCGCTCTTGAAGGTTTTGGGGTCGCTTCCGTAAAGCAGGTAATACGGCTTGTCGTAGTATCCCGTGATATCCGAGTATTTTTTCATCAAATCGCGTGAGAGCACCATAGCGTTCAGGATTGCCTCGCTGCGGTTAGATGTTCTTACGCGCTCAAACTCTTCCTCGGTGACATATGAGTCATAGGCAAAGCCCATCGGCACATAGTTTTCGTTTTCATAAATCTTAAAGTCGTTGCTGGTTTTTAAGTATTTCCAGCCCGGCATTTTGGTGTTTCCGTCCTTATCCTCGAAGCATTCGTCATACTCGGGATTGTTGCTGTCGAGCATATCGTCGAAATAATACTTGCAGCTGAAAAGCGTGCGCAAGCCGTAGGCGCTGAAATCGGGGCGCGAGGCCACGTCGCGGGTAATGCCCATTTTTTCATAGAACTGCATTATCGAGGTTGAAACCGAGCTTTGGAAGCAGTTCATGCTCTGGATCTTCCAATACATAGAGGTGTTGTCAACAGCCTCGTAAAAGTCGCTGCGCACATCCTCGAGGTCGTCGATCTCGATTTTATCGCGGGCATTGACAATGTGGGCTTTTATGCTGTCGGTCGTACCGCTCACATAAACTCCGTGGCCGATTATAAGCAGCGACGAAAAAACGGCAACGCCCATCGCGCACGAAATGATAGTTACCGCAAAGCCGCGCTTGTGCCACATTTTTTTGTATATCAGCACAAACACCAGCAGGCTTATCATAGCCATCAGCGCGTACAGCCAGAATTTTTCAAAGGAGCTTTGAACGCCGATGCTTGTTGTTTTGCTGCCCTCTTCACCCGTAGTCAGCGGCATTACGCCGATAAGCAGCGTAGCGCCCATCGTAAGCCCGACAGACCATGCGATCGCGCGGTTCCAGTTTGCCTCTTTGTCCTCTATAGCGCGGACGGAAGCCAGTGAGAATATCAGCACGGGCATATAGAACCAGCGCGCGTAATATATGGAGCTGTTCATAAGCTGGAACATGCTGTTCAGTACGGGGATCATGGCAAACAGCATAAGCAGGACGATAAGCTTTTTGATCCAGTCGCGTTTTTTCAGCTGCAAATAAGCCACTACGCCCGTAACGCTGAACAGCGGCAGCCAGCCCGCTACAGACGCCCACTTGCAGTTTGATTCCGGCGTGAACACCGGCATAGCGGGCAAATCGGCAGGGAACAAAAAGCTTAGGATAATGAGCCAGTACTTTTGCTCTCTTGCATACGCAAGCGAATCCCAGCCGTTAGGCAGCGAGTTAAGCCTCGGGTTGCCCATAAGCCCGATAACGCTCGGCAAAAGCACAAACGCCGTACCGCAGAAGCCGATAACGACCTCGGCGGCGAGCAAAAGCGTATCTTTGATTCGGAATTTGCAGGTCTTTGTCAGCATTATCATAAGATAATACATCACAAGGAAAAGCGCCTGCCCCACAAAGAAATAATAGTTCACCACGCACGCCGCGAAAACCGCAACAGCGAAAATGCCGCGCCTTCCGTCGTAAAGGAAAGCGTCAAGCGCCGCCAAGAGAAGCGGAAACACGATCATCGGCTCGTGAAAGTGGAAGAAAAATACGTTGTAAATCGAAAAGCCCGAAAACGCGTAAAGCAGTCCGCCGAGCACAGCCATGCTTTTATTGCGCACATACCGCTGCAGAAAGATATATGCCGCGGAAGCCGCGCAAGCAAATTTCAAGATAAGCAGCGGGCCGATAAGGTTGGGGACTATCTCATTCGGGAACGGAATAGTCATCCAGAAAAACGGGCTGCCCATCATATAAAAGCTGTAGCTCGCCAAGGTGTCCGTTCCCAAGTCAGTAAGGTGGTTCCAGCCAAGCTCTCCGTCACGGACAAGTCCGTGCATCATTTGATAAAACGGGATCTCCTGAACGTTGAAATCGCCGTAGTAATAAAACACTCCGCCGTTGATTATTATAAACGGAACAAAAATAACCGCCGCGGACAAAAGCGATATTAAAAATGTGATCAGCAGATAGTGCCTGTTCTTTTTGGGTTGTAAGCGTGAAATTCGTGCCGGCATCGGTAATCTCCGTTTCGGTAAAACGCCGTATTCTTCTATTTTCAATTAAAACGCTGTTATCTTTAAAACAGATATTAGCGAAAAATTTTGCATAACAAGGCGGATTCCGGGGACGACAACGAAGTTATGCGGAATTTTACGCAACAGATGTTAAAGTTTTTTATTTGATAACAGTATTAGGGTGAAAATTGAGTGAAAAATCGCTCAAACCGGTTGCATATCGGCGTTAAACATGGTATATTCAATTTATTATATCACATCAAAAGACAATTTGCAATTTTTTTTACAGATATTATATTATATAATTAACGGGGCAAACACCATGAACCAATCGCATTTTTACGCAATGATCTCGCGGATGAAGTACATAAACCGCTGGGGATTGATGAATAATACAAAATATGAGAATATAAGCGAGCACAGTCAGCAGGTGGCGGTGCTGGCGCACTGTCTTGTGCTGATACACAACAAACGCTTTGGCGGCTCGCTTGACGCCGAACGCGCCGCGCTATTAGCCGTGTTCCATGACGCGACCGAGATCATCACGGGCGACATGCCTACACCTATAAAATACGCAAACCCCTCTATACAAAAGGTGTACAAGCAGGTGGAGAGCAGCGCCGCCGACAGGCTGATAGAGCTGCTCCCCGAGGACTTCCGCGACGAGTACCGCGATATTTTAAAGCCCTCGTCGGAGTCCGACCTCGAGCTCGAGATTTTTGTAAAAGCCGCCGACCGCTTTTCGGCGCTGATAAAATGCATTGAGGAAATGCGCATGGGCAACGACGAGTTCAAAATGGCGAAGGAAACGATCGAGAAGTCCATTCACGAAATGAAGCTTCCCGAAGCCGAGGTTTTCTTCGATGAGTTTCTGCCTTCGTTCAGTCTTGCTCTGGACGAGATTCAGTGAGAATTTTAATATTCTTACATAACAGGTATAAAAATATTGTCAAAAAATGTAACAGGCAGTTTTTATAATTCTAATTTAGAATTATTATTGCTGATAATGTGTTATAATAAATAAAATAGGCGTCTTACTCATTCAGCAAATCAAGGCGCTTTACGGATTATTCCGGCAAGTATATGAAAAGATTTTGTAATTCCTTTACAGGAGGATGATTATGGCTAACAAACCAAACAGCGATAATCTGGTAGACATCAGCTCTAACACCCAGGTTATTAAGCTGTACAAGAAAAAGGGCCGCGCTATCCGCATTGTTTGCCTTGTGCTTTCCATAATCTTATTGATTACAGGCTCGGTTGCGATCGGCGCGTACACCTATATAGTTACACACTATAAATATGAGAGTAACTACACCTACATGAAGGACGAGGATCCAGACGACAATCCGCAGCCTCAAAAAGGCGACGACGCTCAGAACGTCATCTACAAAAGCAGCGAGCTGCTGCAGCACCCCAACGTCCTTAACATAATGCTGTTCGGCGAGGACAACAACCAGGGTGAAAAGTACGGCAGAACCGACACCATGATCCTGATGTCGATCGATACGGTTCACAAGAAACTTAAGCTCACCTCGTTCCAGCGCGATACCTATGTTTATATTCCCGGCTACGGATATAACAAAATAAACGCTTCCTACACCTTAGGCGGCGCCACGCTGTCAATCAGAACGATCCAGAGCAACTTCGGTATAAAAATCGACCGTTACGCGATTGTTGACTTTGACAGCTTTAAGGACATTATCGACACCTTGGGCGGCGTTGAAATGGAAGTAACGCAGGACGAAATCGACTACATCAACTATCAGATGTACAAGAACGACCAGTCAAACGGCAACCGCACAACGATCACCGAAAAGCCGGGCTTGATCAAGCTCAACGGTCAGGAAGCCCTCTGGTACGCCAGAGACCGCGGTCTGACAAAGGGCGAGGACGGCAACGAAATCGGTATTTCGGGCGACGACTGGGACAGAACAGCACGTCAGAGGAAGCTGCTTACCAAGATGGTCACCGACATGAAGGGCGCAAGCTTCGGTCAGATCGTTGAGATCGTGGACACGATCGGTCCCAAGATCACAACCAACCTCAAGGTTGATGAGATCTTAAAGCTCTCGACAAACGCGCTGACTTATATCGGCTACGAAATATTTCAGAACTACGTTCCCAAGGAAGGTCTTTGGTACTACAACAAGCCCGAGGACGAATCATGGGATATAGCGGGCTCCTGCATTATAATTTCCGATTTGGAGGCTCAGCGTACCGCGCTTGCGGAATTTGTTTACGAAGATTTAATCAAATAAAAACGATCAGCGGTCAGGCAAAACGCCTGACCGCCTTTCTATTGTGCAGCATCACGCTGCCTATCTTGAATTAAAGTCCTCCTCTATCGATCTGCTCCATGACGGTTCAAGGGCTTTGCCCTTTCTCATGCTGCTTACTGCGGCGCACACCGACTCGTAAACAACGCCTGTTCCCTTTTTGTCCGCCTTGTAATTTACCGCATTATTCTTTGGAATACCGAAGGTGCGCGCGGTGGCTATTGCGTCGATGTTCGCGCCGATGAACAGGAACTCCCAGCCGTACTTTGATTTTTCATGCTCGATCATCTTTCTGATTCCCCTGCCGCTGTAAAGCCTGCTGGCGTTTTCCATTCCGTCCGTGATTATAACAAACACGGTGCGCTCGGGCACATCCTCTCTGCGGGCGTACTTGTGGATATTAGAGATATGATGAATGGATTTGCCAATAGCGTCGAGCAGAGCCGTGCAGCCGCGAACCGTGTAATCATCGTCCGTAAGCGGTTCTATTTTGTCAACGGGCAGCCTGTCGTGCAGAACAACGGTTTCATGGTCAAAAAGCACGGTTGAAACATACGCCTTTCCCTTCTCCTTCTTTTGCTTTTCAAGCATGGAGTTGAAGCCGCCGATAGTGTCGCTTTCAAGTCCGCCCATTGAGCCGCTGCGGTCAAGGATGAAAACCAACTCGGTGATGTTGTTTTTTACCTTTTCGTTTGTTTTGTTGTTTGTCTTTTTCATAATTATTACCTCCGTTTTTTATTGCAGCTTTATCATATCACCGCATGGCAGGTATTTGGTCGCTTTAAAAGCGACATTTTTCAATTGACATCAAAAAGAATCTATGTTAAAATATCCGTACTGAACAGACCGAAGCTTATACTATTTTAATTTGATAATAGTATCAGGCTTGGAGTCGGGTCTTTTTTAGGCAGCGAAAACTCGCGGGACAGCAACATTACTGTCTGCGGGTTCTTTTTTATTATTTTTGGCATATACTGAACAAAACCACGGAAAACGGAGAATCGCCTATGAACGAAAATAACGCTAAACACATCGCGACAAAGGTGTCGCTTGTGGGAATGATCGCCAACATATTTTTGACAGCGTTTAAGCTGGCGGCGGGCTTTATTGCGCATTCGGGCGCGATGATAAGCGACGCGGTACATTCCGCTTCGGACACCTTCAGCGGACTGATAGTAATCATCGGCGTACGCCTGTCCTCAAAGGAATCCGACTCCGAGCATCCGTACGGCCACGAGCGCTTTGAGTGCGTGGCGGAGATCATACTTTCGGTCGTGCTTTTCATTGCGGGCGGAACAATAGGCTTTGAGGCGGTAAAAAGCATAGTCAGCAGCGAATATCTCGATAATAAATTTGAAAATCCTCTCGCCCTTATCGCCGCCGTTACCTCGATAGTCATCAAAGAGGCTATGTTCTGGTACACCAAAATCAACGCCAAAAGGATCAACTCGCCGTCGCTTTCCGCTGAAGCGTGGCACCACCGCAGCGACGCCCTATCCTCGGTGGGAGCGCTTATAGGCATAGGCGGCGCGGCTTTGGGCTTCCCTGTTCTTGAACCGATCGCCAGCATTATTATCTGCCTGTTTATTTTCAAGGTCGCCTATGACATTTTCAAGGACGCGATCGACCGCATGGTTGACAGCTCATGTGATGATGAAACCGAAGGAAAGATGCGCTGCCGCGTTGAAGAAATCGACGGAGTTATCAGCATAGACCTGCTGCACACAAGAATTTTCGGCAACAAGATCTATGTCGACATCGAAATAGGCGTTGACGAAACGCTCAATCTTGCCGAAGCTCACGGCATAGCCGAAACCGTGCACGACGCCGTTGAGGAGAGCTTTCCTCAGGTCAAGCATGTTATGGTACACGTTAACCCCAAAAAGGATATTCCGGAAACAAACGAACAGCTTGACGAATACGAAGGAACGGTGTTATAATACAAAAAAACTTGCGATAATTTGCTATGTATTTGTATCGTTTTGGAGGCAAAAATGAAACTGAACCCTGACTTTATAAAACACACAATTGACGGACAAACTGTTTTGGTGCCCACTGCAGACGCGCAGTTTCACGGACTGGTGCAGGGCAATGACAGCGTTGCCGTTATTCTGGAATGCTTGGAGCGCGACGTAACAGAGGAAGAAATAGTTGAGGAAATGTGCCGCAGGTTCAGCGGCGACCGCGAGCTGATTGCCTCAGACGTTGCCGACACTGTAACTCAGCTGAAAGCAATCGGTGCCATAAATGAATGATCTGACAGAAGCAACTCGCACCGCATCGCCGAATGCCGCTCGTGATTTAATATATCTTGCGTCCTGCGCGGTAAATAACGAAATACCGGACAAACAAAAATGCGACGCTATGGATTTGGACGCTGTATTTGACTTTGCGCGGTACCATATTATGACTTCCATTGCAGCACACGCGCTTGAAAAGGTAACGGAACTCCCCCACTGCTTTGACCAGGCGCAGAAAAAGGCTATCAGAAAGCTGTCGCTTTTTGATATTGAACGCATAAAAATATATGCCGCTTTGGAGCAAAACGGCGTGTGGTACCTGCCGCTGAAGGGAATCGCGCTAAAATCCTGCTATCCAAAGTCATCAATGCGCGAAATGTCCGATAACGACATCCTCTGCGACAGCGGCAAAATGGATGTTGTAAAAACTGTTATGGAAGGCCTCGGATACTCCTGCGAGGTGTTCGAGGAATTTCATCACGACGTATATTCCAAGCCGCCTACGCTCGAATTTGAAATGCACCATACTCTTTTCACCGATGACAGTTTGCCGGAGTTTTCCGAGTATTTTTCCGATATAAGCAGCAAGCTGATAAATGACAGCGATAAAGGCTTTGCGCGTCATCTGTCAAGCGAGGATTTTTACATTTATATTCTTTGCCATATGTACAAGCACTACTGCTTTGCCGGAACAGGCTTGCGCTCGCTGCTGGACATTTACCTGTATAACCGAAAGTACCAAGATGAAATGGATGAGGATTATTTATCCCGTGAGTTAAAAAAGCTTGGGCTTGAAGAATTTGAGAAAAAGGTGCGCAATCTCTCGGAAAAGGTATATACTTTGCGGGAGCTAAACGGCGAGGAACAGCGCGAGCTTGAATACTTTGAAAAATCGGGCGCGAACGGCACGGCTGAAAACCTGCAGTATAACAGTGTATCAATGGCGCTCGGCGGTGACGACAGCAGTAATTCAAAGCGCAAATATATACTCAGACGAGTTTTCATTTCGGGCGACGAACTGAAAAGACGGCATCCCGCCGTATATAAACACAAGGTGCTCTATCCCCTGCTTTTTATATACCGTCCGATCAAAGCGGCAGCACACCCCAAAAGAATCATTGACGAGGTAAAGCACGTAAAGCACTTTAAAATCAAAGAAAAATAACAGAAAAAACGGTTGTATCAAGGCTCTCCCTGATACAACCGTTCGTTTTTTGAAGTGATTACTTCATGCTGTTCTCGTAAGACTCAATCATTTTCTTAGACGTGTGTCCTGTACGGCTAACATGTTTCAAGAGCGTTTTGATGATTTTGTCGCCTGCGT
>ONMK01000091.1 GCA_900318905.1 uncultured Eubacteriales bacterium
GAAAGCACAATGTCGTTAAAATCAAACTTTTCAAGAAGCGACGCGTGATAAAGCGCGCTGTCGCAAAGAGCCTGAGGCGTGGGGTGTCCGTACTTAGCCAGAATCTCCTTTTCAAGCGAGCCCGAGTTCACGCCGATCCTGATGGGGATATTGCGGCTTTTGCAGGCGTCCGCAACAGCCTTTACCCTGTCGTCGGAGCCGATGTTGCCGGGGTTTATGCGGATCTTATCAACGCCCGCCGCGCACGCCTCGAGCGCGAGCTTATAGTTGAAGTGAATGTCCGCTACGATAGGCACGCTTACAGCCTCTTTAAGAGCGGGAATAAGCTTTACGGCTTCCATGTCGGGTATCGCGGCACGAATGATTTGGCAGCCTGCCTCTTCAAGCCGCTTTGCCTGCGCTGCGCTGCCTTCGATATCGGTTGACGGAACGTTGAGCATAGACTGTACCGACACGGGAGCGCCGCCGCCTATGAGAACGTTGCCTGCCTTTACCTGAATTTTACTGCCCATAAAGCTCTCCTCCCTATCTGACTAACTGATCGACGGGAAAGTACCGTTTATCAGCTTTGTGATATCGTTTATTGAAATGAATATTATGAATAGTATCAAAAGCGCCAAGCCGATGCCGTTTACTATATATTCAAGCTTTCGCGGCAACGGGCGCCTGATTATCGCCTCGATCAAAAGGAACACGAACCGTCCGCCGTCAAGTGCCGGGAACGGAAGCATATTTACGATTCCGAGGTTAACGGTGATAAGCGCCATGAAGAACACGATATTGAGCACGGCGTCGCCGAAGCCTGTCTGCATTCCTACGGAAGCCACGTCCGAAACCGCCTTTGTTATTCCCACGGGGCCCGACATATCCGAAAGGTGGAAGCGCCCGCGGATAAGCATTTCAAACGACTTCCAAACGCTTTTTGCCATGCTTATAGTACCCGTAAAGGTCTCCTCCATGACAGTGCCGAAGTTTTTATCCTTCGGCTGCAGATAGAAGTCGATCTGAACGGCGGTTTCGTCACCTGAATCGCCTTTTTTTACCGTATAGAACTGAACGTCCTCAAGCTCGGTCTTTTCGCCGTTGCGGACAACTTTTACGTCGCCCACATAGCGCACGCGCTTATCCTGAACCTTGATTTCGGGATATGAAAAATCCTTCGGCTTTTCGACCTTAGCCTCTGTGTAGAATTTGTCGACAGCGCCTTTATAAAGCGCGTATGCCTCGTCCTTTGACTTAGCCGCATTGATTTTTTCGGCTTCACGGGAAAGGACTCCGTCGTATAACGCGTTTGCGGTATTATAGTCGATTATTTTGTTATCATACATCGAGATAAGATAATTCTTAGCGTAAACACAGCAGTCCTGCTTATATACGGTAAGCGAAGCGGGATCGACCTCCTCGCACGGAAGAAGCTGTATCCCGAGCGACAGATCCCTTGAATTCGCAACGGAATATCCTCCTACGGAGACTATCTTATCCCCCACCTGAAGCCCGGAGTTGGCGGTATATGAGTCGGGCGTGAACTTGGTAACGGTTGTTCCGACAAAAGAGGTCTGGTTGATTGTGACAACAAACATCAGCACAAAGCCGACAAGAATATTCATAACCGCACCCGCGATGATGATTATCATGCGCTTCCAGACCTTGGCGTTGGTGAACGCGCGCGGATTATCGCTGCTCTGATCCTCGCCCTCCATAGCGCAGAAGCCGCCTATCGGAAAAGCCCTGAGCGAATACCTTGTTTCGCCCTTTTTAAAGCTTATAAGCTTTGGACCCATGCCCAAGGCAAATTCGTTTACCTGAACGCCCGAGCGCTTGGCTGTGATAAAATGCCCGAACTCGTGAGCGAAGATGATGAACTCGAACAAGAGGACTCCGATAACGATGAGCCCTATCGTTGTTAAAACCTGCATGAAAAATGAATCAACTCCAAATCAGATTCCGCAAAAATATAGAATCAGTTTACCCTGTCTCTTACATAGCCGCGCGCCTGCTTATCAACGTCAAGAATGTCCTGAACGCAGGTCGGCGTAAAGTTTTGAATGCTGTCCACGGCGCCCATAACAAGGCGGCCTATATCGAGGAACTTTATCTTTCCCTGACGGAACAGCGCGTTTGCCTCCTCGTTGGCACCGTTGGCTATCGCAGTTGCCGCGCCGCCCATTGCGAACGCCTTTTTACAGGCGCGGAGGCACTCAAAGGTTTCGTAATCGGGCTCAAAAAAGCTCAGATTACCTATTTGCGCCAGGTTAAGCTCTTTAACGGGGCTTTCACAGCGCATCGGATATGTTATGGCGTATTGGATCGGTATGCGCATATCGGGCACGCCGAGCTGCGCTAAAACCGAATTATCGGTGAACTCGACAAGCGAATGGATAATGCTCTCGCGGTGTACAACAACGTCGATATCGTCGCCGCTGATATCGAAAAGCCTGCCTGCCTCGATTATTTCCAAGCCCTTGTTCATCATGGAAGCCGAATCGATAGTTATTTTCGCTCCCATGCTCCAGTTGGGATGATCAAGAGCCTGCTCGACCGTAACATCGCGCAGCTCCTCAACCTTTTTGCCGAAGAAGGGGCCGCCCGAAGCTGTCAGAATGATTTTTTTAAGCACCTTTTTGTCGGGCATTCCCTGAAGGCACTGAAAAACAGCGGAGTGCTCGCTGTCGACCGGGAGCAGCTTTACGCCGTTTTCCTTTACCGCGCCGGTAACTAAATCTCCGCCCGCGACAAGCGTTTCCTTGTTGGCGAGCGCTATGTCCTTTTTAGCCTTCGCGGCGGCGATAGTGGGCTGCAGGCCAACCATGCCCACCACCGAATTGAGCACCAAGTCAGCCCCGGGAAGCTGCGCCGCCTCGATCAAGCCGTCCATTCCGCTTAGCACGCGGGTTTCGGTATCGGCTATTGCCGCCTTAAGCTCGCGGGCTTTTTGCTCATTGTAAACCACAGCAAGTGCGGGTTTATATTTTCGCACCTGCTGTTCAAGTAAAGTAATATTGCCGGCAGCCGAAAGCGCCGAAACCTTTAAACCCAGCTTATCAACCACATCGAGCGTCTGAGTGCCGATGGAGCCTGTTGAGCCGAGTATGGAAATATTCTTTGTCATAATTACACCAATCTCTCAAGGAACGGCATAAACTGCGAGAGCACAACAACCATGGGAGCGGTAAATATTATGCTGTCACATCTGTCAAGCATTCCGCCGTGACCGGGGAAGATCGAGCCGTAGTCCTTGATATTAAGGTTGCGTTTGATAAGCGAAAAGCCGAGATCGCCCAAAATCGACAGCACCGAATCAAGTACGGCGATAACGATAAGCGCGCCGAAGTTGACCCTGACCTCGTTTTTGTCGAGAATAAGGAACTGGAAAATAAGTCCCATCAGCATAGCCGAAGCGATGCAGAACACAACGCCGCCGAGCACGCCCTCGATAGTCTTTTTGGGGCTGATGTTGGGGCAAAGCTTGTGCTTGCCGAAGTAGCTGCCGATAAAGAATCCGCCGCCGTCATCCATCCACGGAAGCAGGAAAATAAGCACAAAGAAAAAGCTTACGCTGAGCCCGTTTGTACAGCACGCGATAGGGACCGCGCTCATTCCGAAAGTGATGAGCGTTGTGCCGAACATTGCGTAGGCAAGGCTGAAAAACTTAAGCCTTTTGTAATAAATAAGGAATACCGCAAAACCCAGCAGCAAAAACAGGTAGGTTATAATGTAAGCAAGCGCGCCCGATGTTACCACTATGGGCATCAACAGAGTATAAAGCATACAAACAGCCGCAAGAGGAATACACGCAAGCAGCCTTTTGGCGTAAAGCAATTCTCCCACCATTAGCACCGACGCAAGGCCCACAATGATCCCTACCAACGGATGCCAAAGCTCCGAAAAGATAATAACAAGCAGAACCCCGGGGATTCCGATTGCCGCCGTAAGCAATCTCGGCTTCAACGATTTCATAATAATCTCCATCACTTTCTGCCCACCGGATAAAATGCTCAGCTTCCCTACCGTGGGCCGGTAAGGTATCCGCCGCGGCTATACTCCGCCGTAGCGTCTGTTGCGCCGCGAATAAATGCGCAGCGCCTCGTCAAGGTCGGACTTTTGAAAGTCAGGCCATAGTTTATTCATGATTACAAACTCGGTGTACGCCGCCTGCCAAAGCATAAAGTTTGAAATGCGGTACTCGCCGCTGGGGCGGATAATAAGGTCGGGATCGGGCTGACCTGCTGTATAAAGGCGGTCTGAAACAAGCTGCTCGTCAATATCGCAGGCATTCAGCTTACCGTCTTTTACATCCGCGCTTATGCTCTTTACGGCACGGACTATCTCGTCGCGGCTGCCGTAATTCATGGCGATGTTGAGCACCATGCCGGTGCGGTCTTTTGAGATATCGACATTATCGTCCATCAGCTTTTGAAGCTCGGGCGAAAAGCCGCTCTTTTCACCGATAAAGCGCACAACGATGTCGTCGTCTTTAAAGTCCTCAAGAGCCTCGTTCAGATACGACTTAAAAAGCCCCATCAAAGCGCCCACCTCATCCTCGGGGCGCTTCCAGTTTTCGGTTGAGAACGCGTAAACCGTAAGGTACTTAATGCCGACCTCGGAGCAGTAACGGGTTATCATGCGGAAGGTTTTTGCGCCCTCGCGGTGCCCTACCTTGCGCGGCAGACCTCGGTTTTTAGCCCATCTGCCGTTGCCGTCCATAATAATTCCGACATGCTGAGGAAGGATTATGCCCTCTTCATCGGCAAGAGCCTTGCCTTTGAAGGAATCTTTTTTCTTTCTGCCGAAAAGTGCCATATTACAGCTCCAGAATCTCTTTCTGCTTGTCGGCTGAGATCTTATCTATAGACTTGGTTACCTTATCGGTAAGATCCTGAACCTTCTTTTCGCCCTGCTTGAGGTCGTCCTCGGTAAGCTCGCCGGACTTTTTCATAGCCTTAAGCTTTTCGATGGTGTCGCGTCTTACGTTTCTGACCTGAACCTTTGTGTCCTCGGCAACCTTCTGAACGTCCTTTACAATGCCCTTACGTCTTTCCTCGGTAAGCGGAGGGAACACAAGACGAATGACCTTGCCGTCGTTGTTGGGGTTGATGCCGATATCGGATTTCTGGATAGCCTTTTCGATATTTCTCAGCAGAGAAGTGTCCCACGGCTGGATAGTCAGCGTTCTGGCTTCCGTAACGGAAACAGCCGCAAGCTGATTTACGGGAGTGGGAGAACCGTAGTAGTCGACCTTTACCTTGTCGAGAACGGCAGGATTGGCTCTGCCCGCTCTGATCTCGGCAAATTCCTTGCGCATATGGTCAACACGCCTGTTCATTCTTTCCTCTGCTTTTTTTAATTGCTCTTTCATGGTTACGCCTCCTGAATATATATTATAAAACTTCTAAATTATTATGCGTTGTTTGTAACTAAGGTTCCGATGTTCTCGCCGCACACCGCTCTGTAGATGTTTTCGGGATCCTCGATGCTGAACACGAGGATAGGAAGATTATTGTCCTTGCAAAGCGCCGAAGCGGTGCTGTCCATAACGGCAAGATCCCTGCTTAATACGTCC
>ONMK01000048.1 GCA_900318905.1 uncultured Eubacteriales bacterium
CTCCCCGACATTTATCGGGCGCATTGCATAGGTGCTGGTGGTGTCAACGGTAAAGACCGCGTTGTATTTGTGAGCCAGCGCGCCCAGCTCGCGGATAGGATTGAGAATGCCCGTACCCGTTTCATTGTGGGTGGTGTGGACAAGCGCTATGTCGGGGTTCTCCTTAAGAGTTTTTTCAACGACCTCAAGGTCGGGTCTTTGGTCAACGGGGAATTTAAGATTGATGTGCGGCAGTCCGTAGTATTCGCAGACCTCGACAGCGCGTGTGCTGTAAGCGCCGTTGTTTACAACAAGGATCTTTTTGCCCTCGGGCAGAAGCGAGTTCATGCAAACGTCGATGTTTATAGTGCCCGAGCCGCAAAACAGAACCGAGGTGTATTTATCCAAATCGCCGTGTACTATCTTGACAAGATCCTCGCGCAGCCCCTTCATAAGGCCGCCGAACTCAGCCTCGCGCGGACAGATGTCGGGTACTATCTGCGCAAACTTGACCGTGTCGGTCGTGGTTGAGGGACCCGGGTTGAGCAGTACGTTGCGCTTTACTTCATAAGGTACTTTAATATCCATAGCTGTTTCCTCTCTTTACGTTGATTTAACTTATTAATTTTACTACTTTTGTCATTATTTTGCAAGCGCTGAGTTTGAATAGGGATTTACAGGCTGAAGGGCTCAACAATTCCAAAGAATCTCAAGCTTCTAAGGACAATTTGAGAATATGGAATTCATGGGAAAAACCCAGTGTTTATGCGGGTTCTTCCATGATTCTCAGAAGATTTCTTATTTGGAATTCATGGCGATAATACCACTCTTCCATGATTCTCAGAAGATTTCTTATTTGGAATTCATGGCGATAATACCACTTTATAGCAATATATTACTATCATAATATTGTATTACGCTGAATGAAAGACAAATATTCTCACTTACAGCGTATATTATATTGTTATTTATATGATACTATTGCCAATAATCTCAAATGATTTCAAGCTGAGAATCATGTAAAAACCCACTGTTTAAGCCATTTCTCCCATGAATTCCAAATCTCAGCGTATTCTTAGGGAAACGTGACGTTCCATCAAAAGCCGCCTTTGGAAAACGTCTGCACGACCGAAATTCCGAATTCCGGATTAAAATAAGTTCCGCATTCCGCATTGTTATACTATTTTCAATTAAAACGCTTTAAAACAGATGTTAGCGGAAAATTTTGCAGAACAAGGCGGAGGACGCAGGAATACTGACGTATTCCGAGGACGACGCAACAGATGTTAAAGTGTTTTATTTGATAATAGTATTATACAACTATTCCGTCCAAAAGCTCGCCGACCTTGTCGTGGAACACTAAATCCGCCTGAGAGTCAAAGGGCGTTTTGTCGCGGTTGATAAGCACAATCGTGTCGCCGCGGAAGTAGCGGATAAATCCCGCCGCGGGATAAACCGTAAGGCTTGTACCGGCTATAATCAGCGTGTCAGCCTGCATAATGGCGTTCAGAGCGCCGTTTACCGTGCTGTCGTCAAGCCCTTCCTCATACAGCACAACGTCGGGCTTTATTACGCCGCCGCAGTCGCATTTTGGCACGCCCCCGCTGTTTTTGATGTATTCCGCCGAGAAGAATTTGCGGCACTTGCGGCAGTGGTTGCGCAGAACGCTGCCGTGCAGCTCATAAACTCGTCTGCTGCCTGCCGCCTGATGAAGCCCGTCGATATTCTGGGTGACGACCGCGCTGAGCTTGCCCGCCTTTTCAAGCTCGGCAAGCTTTAGGTGCGCCTTGTTTGGCTTTTTGTCGAGGCAGAGCATTTTGTCGCGGTAAAAGCGGTAAAACTCATCGGTATGCCGCTCAAAAAACGTGTGGCTCAAAATCTGCTCGGGTGGATAATCGTACTTCTGATTATAAAGCCCGTCCACGCTGCGGAAGTCGGGAATACCGCTTTCGGTGCTGACTCCCGCTCCGCCGAAAAATACTATCCGTTGGCTTTTGTCGATAACCTGCTGCAGCTGTTCAAGAGTGCTCATAGCTTAACCTCCGAAAAATATGTGTTCGATCAAGATTTTTATTCCCAGTATTATAAGAATAGCGCCGCCGGCAAACTCCGCCTTCGACTGATATTTTGAGCCGAAAACATTGCCTATTTTTACGCCCGCCGCCGAAATAACAAAGGTTATGGCGCCGATAAGCGATATAGCGAGTATGACGTTGACGTCCAGAAAAGCAAAGGTCACGCCCACCGCGAGCGCGTCAATGCTTGTTGCTATAGCAAGCGGAAGCATAGCCTTAAAGGCAAACGAAGCGTCCTGCGACTCCTCCTCGCCGAAGGATTCCCTTATCATATTGGCGCCGATAAGCACCAGCAGACCGAAGGCTATCCAGTGGTCTACGCTTTTTATAAGCTCCTCAAACTGCCTTCCCAAAAGCCAGCCCAGAAGCGGCATAAGCGCCTGAAAGCCGCCGAAGTAAGCGCCCGCTATAATGCCGTGCGAAGGCTTTAGCTTTTTAACCGAAAGCCCCTTGCATATCGACACCGCGAAGGCGTCCATAGCAAGCCCTATCGAAAGCAAGATAAGCTCGATAATACTCATGCGATTCCCTCTTTAAAAAACCAATTGTACAAGCGCCATGTAGACCGCCACGCCTCCGAACACGCTTATAAGAGTGTTGCGCAGCCAAACGTGCATTCCAACTACGAACGCCGCGGCTATAAGCTCGGGCAGTCCGTAGGGGCAGCTGACTACCGACACGCCCTTAAAGCAGTACACCACTAACATTCCGATGATAGCATATGGCAGCACACTGCCCAAATATGTTATTACACGCGGTCTTTTTCTTCCCTCGGGGAACGCCAAAAACGGCAAAAACCGCGTAAAGGCTATTACAGCCGCCATTACAAGCACCTGCAGCAGGGCGTGTATATTAATGTTCATTTCCGCCCTC
Organism: uncultured Eubacteriales bacterium; assembly: GCA_900318905.1. Lineage (GTDB taxonomy): Bacteria > Bacillota > Clostridia > Oscillospirales > Acutalibacteraceae > Ruminococcoides. The sequence goes on from ONMK01000048.1 coordinate 2,928, forward strand.
CTTGTTATCCTTCTTTTCAAGGCGTTTGCGCAGCAGCATAAGCTCAACTGCGATAAGCGCCATTGACGGAATAATAAAGTACTCCGCACCGAAAGCCACAAGGCAAATCACGGTAGTGGCAACGCCGAGAATAGCAGGCAGGTGCTCCTTGTTTGTAAGCCACTGCTCAACCATAATCACTATAAACAGCGCGGTCATGGCAAAGTCGATGCCCTCGCTTGAAAACGGCAGAAACATTCCCAATACTGCCCCCAGCACGCAGCCTGTTATCCAATAGCTGTGATTGAGCGCGGTAAGGAAAAAGTAGTACTTCTTTTTATTTATACCCTCCTCAAGAACCGTTGTGGCGGTTATCGAGTAGGTTTCGTCGGTAAGGCCGAATATAAGATAGGGCTTTACAATTCCCGTTCCGCGGTACTTGTCGAGCAGCGAAACGCCGTAGAAAAAATGGCGGCAGTTTATAATAAGCGTCATAAAGGCGGTTGTAAGCAGCGAAGCGCCGCCTGCCATAAAGTCAACGCCCGCGTACTGTCCGGAGCCCGCGAACATGGTGACGCTCATAAGGATAGCCCACCAAAAGCTGAAGCCCTTGCTCTGCAGTAAAACGCCGTAGCCTATTCCCAATGCAAGATAGCCCGCCATAATAGGCAGGCTGTCTTTAAACGCTTTTCTGAAGGCTTTTCCGGTCATTTTACTTCCTCGCTTATCCTTAAGGCGATACCGCATAATTCAGGTGTGCGGTATTGCTTTAAACATATGGTAAGCCCCTCAAACCGAGGGGCTCTTAAAAATACTGATTAATTTATCACTGTGTGCCGAATATCCTGTCGCCCGCGTCGCCGAGACCGGGGCAGATATAGGCGTTCTCGTTAAGGCAGCGGTCAAGGCAGCCTACATACAGCTGAATGTCGGGGTGCGCCTTCATAAGAGCGCTCACGCCCTCGGGAGCCGCTATAACCGACATAAACTTAATTTTTCTGCCGCCGCGCGCTTTGATAAAGTCAACCGCCGCAACAGCCGAACCGCCCGTAGCAAGCATAGGGTCTACAACTACTATCTGCCTCTCGTCAATAGCCTCGGGCAGCTTGCAGTAATACTCGTGCGGAAGATGGGTTTCGGGGTCGCGGTAAAGTCCGATGTGACCTACCTTTGCGGAGGGAACCAAGGCCAAAATTCCGTTTACCATGCCAAGACCTGCGCGGAGAATGGGAACAACCGCCAGCTTTTTGCCGTTGATAACGGGCTGAACGGTTTTTTCAATAGGCGTTGTTACCTCGATGTCAGCCGTAGGCAGGTCGGCAAGCGCCTCATAGCCCATAAGCATAGCGATTTCCTCAATCAGCTTGCGAAACTCGTTTGTACCTGTTGTAGTTTTGCGAAGCAGTGTGATTTTGTGTTTGATCAAAGGGTGGGTCATGTATGATACCGACATTTCCGTTCCTGCCTTTCTGTATTATAATGTCTTTAAAAATTCTACAATTTTCTCAAAATGCATTGAGTGCGACGCCTTTACAAGCACGGTGTCGCCGTCCTTAATAAGAGCCGGAAGCTCCTTTTCAAGCGCTTCAATGCTCTCGAACCATAAATCATCGGCGCCCTTTGCAAGCTCCTTTGCAAGAGGCCCCACGCTTATAACGCGGTCAATGCCTGTCTCCTTTGCGTAGGCTCCCGTGTCGTAGTGGAGCGAAAGCTCGTTTGCGCCCAGCTCCTTCATGTCGCCCAAGACAGCAACGGTTCTGCCGCTGAAATTCTTAAGCGTATCGAGCGACGCCTTGACGGACGTTGGGTTTGCGTTGTAGCAGTCGTCGATTATCCTCAGCCTGCCCGTATTGACCACATTTGCGCGGCTTCCTACGGTTTTGTAGGCTTCAACTCCGTTTTTGAGCTGCTCATCACTGAGCCCGAGCAGCCTGCCGACAGCCACGGCCGCCAGCGCGTTTGAAACCATATAGCTGCCGATTGCGGGGATTGTTACGTCGAGCTTTTTGCCGTCGAAGCAGAGCGTACAGCTGACGCCGCCCTCGCCGTTGTTCTCGATATTCTCGGCATAGTAGTCGTTGCCGCTGTTAAGTCCGAAGAACACGGGGCGTTTGCCGTTCACCTCGGTGACGGTCGAAAGCTTGTCGTCGTCGCCGTTTAAGATGAACTCGGCATTCTCACGCGCGTTTTTGAACATCTCGGTTTTCGCCTTGAGCACGCCGTCGCGGTCGCCTAAGTTTTCAAGATGGCAGCAGCCGATTATCGTAAGCACGCACACGGTGGGCTGAGCCATCTCGGACAGGCGCGTCATTTCGCCGAAGCCCGAAATGCCCATCTCGATTACCGCCGCCTCGGTATCCTCGGGCATACTTAGCAGGGTAAGCGGAACGCCCAGCTCGTTGTTGAGGTTGCCCTGGGTTTTATGGGTTTTAAATTTTTGAGAGAGCACGGCGTAGAGCATTTCCTTTGTGGAGGTCTTTCCCACGCTGCCCGACACGCCCACAACGGGAATATTGAATTTTTCGCGGTATGCCCTGCCGATTTTCTTAACAGCCTGAAGCGTTGAGGGTACAAGGATATACGGCTTTGAGGCGTTTTCGGGCGCTTTCTCGCAAATCGCGCAAACAGCGCCGCTGTCAAAGCACTTTTCGATAAAATCATGTCCGTCGACGCGCTCGCCCGGAATAGCGAGGAACAGCGAGCCCTGCTTTATCTGGCGGCTGTCGCGCTCGACCGAGGTGACGCACGCGGTTTTAAGCGCCTCGTCGCCTACATATGTACCGCCGCACGCCGCGGCTATTTCAGCTAAAGTAAAAGGTTTCATACTCATATCTTATTTGTTATATTTTTCAAGCGAATTATTGATAATAAGTTCGCACAGATCGGCATAGCTTATGCCCTCAACAGCCGCCTCCTGGGGAAGAAGGCTTGTGGGCGTCATGCCCGGAAGGGTGTTGGCCTCAAGGCAATAGGCGTTGTCGTCCTTGTCGAGGATAAAGTCAACGCGCGCGTAGCTTTCAAGGTGAAGCGCGTTATACGTCTCAACAGCCGCAGTGCGCATGATCTCGTCCTGTTCGGGGGTGATATCCGCCGGGCATTTTTCTTCGGCGGCGCCCGCCTGATACTTTGTTTTATAGTCATAAAAGCCCGTTTTGGGGATGATCTCAATGGGAGGCAGCGCTTTTCCGCCTACAACGCCCACCGAAAACTCTCTGCCCTTTACATACTGCTCAACTACAACTTCGGTTTCGCCGTATGAAAAAGCCTCTTTGACCGAGCTGAGAAAGTCCTCTTTATTTTCAACAATGGTGATTCCCACGCTGGAGCCGCCCGAGCAGGGCTTTACAACGCAGGGAAAAACATTCCAGCCCGCGGCGTCCTCAACGCTCTTGAAGATCTCGCCCTGAGGGGTGAGGATCTTTTTCTGGATAAGCACGCTCTTTGTAAGCCCCTTGTTCATTGCAAGAGCCGAGCCGAGGTAACCCGAGCCGGTGTACTTAAGGCCGAGCAAATCAAAGGTCGCCTGGAGCTTTCCGTTTTCACCCTCGCCGCCGTGAAGCGCAAAGAAGGTGATGTCGGCGTTGGCGCAGATGTCGATTACATTCTCGCCGATGAAGCGGTTTGATTTATCGCGGCGGTTTTCGCGTATCTCGTCGATGTCGGAGATGGTGTCGCCCACATTGGCGCTGTCGGTAAAGCTGTAATTCTGCTTAAACAGCTCGTCAACATCAAAAATATCCTTTTCATAGCCCGTAAATACGTCGAGCAGCACTACATCGTGACCTTTTTCTCTCAACGCGGCTGACACCAAAAGTCCCGAAGAAATCGAAACGTCGCGCTCGGTGCTGGTGCCGCCCGCAAGAACAACAATTCTCATATAAAAGCCATTGCCTTTCCGCCCACAAATAGTTTAAGCCAGCGCCTTACCGTGAGCTGATAAGGCGCCGCTGCAGATAATCAGAACATAAAGCCGTTGTAGCCCCAATACTTTACTTCCTCAAACTTTACATAGCAGTACTCGCCGCTGACGTTTGCCTCGTCGCCGAGGATCATGGAAACAGCTCCCGTAAGGCGCTGGTACGCGTCTTTGGTTGAGCTTCCGAAGATCTTTATCTCTACCATAGCCATATTCGGCTCGCTCTCGCGGTGGAACGCCATGCTGATCCCGTCCTCGATTGCTACCATAAGGTAATTGTCGCTTTTTCCGGGAAGAATGCTGATGCAGTCAAAAAGACGTCTTTTGATGATCTCCTTTTTTTCGTTTGTTAAGCTTGCGTTGGTTTTTACGTTAATAAACGGCATGTTTTCAAAATCTCCTATTTAATATATTCAGGTTTTTATTCAGGTATTATTATAATATTATTCGCCCCTGTTGTCAATTGCAAGTGTTGACGAAATTCAATGAAATGGTGCGCAACACGGCGGCACAGCCCAAAAGCCGCGCCGCCGGTTGAAGTTTTGTGAATGTATTGACTTTTTAGAAATGAATGTGTATAATATAGTTACAGGGAAACCGTTGAAAGCGGTTAGCCCGGATAATCAAGCAAAAATAATCGCCTAAGTTTTCCAGACTGTCGGGCGATTATTTTTTTATGTATTTCACGATTTCCAAAATCACAATCATTGTGAGCAGGATAAGCGCGCTTTCCATAACCCCCACCTCCTCCACATTTTGTCAGCGCAAAGCTGCATTCGGTGGATATTCGGATGTGGGCTAACCGCCTTTATTGACTCCCTGCAACCCCTCGGCAAAGCCGCGGTGCATAACGTCTTGCGACATTATGATCAAAATGGAATAATACTATTATACACAGAGCTTGACTGAAAAATCAAGTGTTATCTTTTATAAACGTTGTTTCCCTCGCTGTCGATAGCGACAATACACGGAAAATCCTCTACCGTGTAGCGCCTGACAGCCTCGGTTCCCAGATCCTCGTAGCAGAGGATCTCCTCTTTCTTAATGCTCTTGGCTATAAGCGCCGCCGCTCCGCCGATTGCCGCGAAATACACCGCGCCGTTGCGCACGATAGCGTCTATGACCTCCTGTGAACGCGCTCCTTTTCCTATCATGCCCTTCATGCCCAAATCGAGCAGAGCGGGCGTGAACTTATCCATGCGGTAGCTTGAGGTGGGGCCCGCGGGACCTACGTGCGGTAGCTTGAGGTGGGGCCCGCGGGACCTACGGCGTAGCCGGGCTTTGCGGGTGCGGGGCCTACATAGTAGATCAACTCGCCCTTTACGTCAACGGGCAGCTCATCTCCCTTTTCAATCAGCTCAAAAAGCCGCTTGTGAGCCGCGTCGCGGCCTGTGATTATCGTGCCCGTCAGCAGCACGCTGTCGCCCGCCTTAAGGCTTTTTATATCCTCGTCCTTTATCGGCAGTGTGATTTTTTTAGTCATAATACCCTCCTATATCTCAGCGCTTGCGTGGCGCGCCGCGTGGCAGCAGATGTTTACCGCAACCGGCATACCCGCGATATGTGTGGGCGAGGTCTCGATATTAACGCCCAGAGCGGTCGTTTTGCCGCCCAAGCCCGCAGGGCCGAAGCCCATTTCGTTGATTTTTGCAAGCAGCTCGTCCTCCATTTCGGCATAGCGCGGGTCGCTGTTACGGGTATCTATGGCGCGGAAGGTTGCTTTCTTTGCAAGCTGAGCCGCGCGCTCAAAGGTTCCGCCGATTCCAACCCCCACAACGATAGGCGGACAGGGATTGGGGCCTGCCGCCCTTACGGTATCGAGAATGAATTGCTTTACGCCCTCAACGCCGTAAGCAGGCGTGAGCATTTTTATTGCGGACATGTTTTCGCTGCCGAAGCCCTTGCCGCCCGCGGTAATTCTGATTTTATCTCCGCTGACGATCTTTGTATGTATTATCGCCGGCGTATTGTCGCGCGTGTTCACCCTGTCAAAAACGGGGTCGCTTACAACGCTTTTTCGCAGATAGCCCTCATCGTAAGCCTCGCGCACGCCCTGCTGAACGGCGTCCTCAAAGCTGCCGTTTGAAACCGTGACCTTGTCGCCGTACTCGACAAAAAGCACTGCCATGCCTGTGTCCTGACAAAGAGGTATCTCCTCCGCAGCAGCTATTTTGTCATTCTCGATGATTTGCGAGAGCACGCTTTTTGCCACGGGGCTGTCCTCGATTCCGAGCGCCTTTTCCAGCGAGCACATAATGTCTTTGCCTATAAAGTAGTTGCAGTCCATGAAAAGCTTTTTTACCGCCGCTGTGATTTCGGCGGCTTCTATCTGCCTTGTTTCCATAAAATCCACCCTTTCAGGATATTTTCAGATTACCGTAATATTATTATCACAGATATATTATAATATTTTTTCAGAGGTATTTCAATCTTTTTTATTATGTGTTATAATAAAGCATCGATAAATAATAAAGGATGATATATATGAGCAAAATTCTTGTAGTAGACGACGAATTCCGCATTCGTCAGATCATTCGCAAATACGCCGAGTTTGAGGGCTACGAGGTCGACGAGGCTACCGACGGCATGGAGGCTATTCGTATCTGCCGCCAAAAGGAGTTCGACCTTATAATAATGGACGTTATGATGCCCGAGCTTGACGGCTTTTCGGCATGCCGCGAGATACGCAAGTTCCGTGACACGCCTATTATAATGCTCTCGGCAAGAGGCGAGGAATACGATAAGATCCACGGCTTTGAGCTTGGAAGCGACGACTACGTTGTAAAGCCCTTTTCGCCCAAGGAGCTTATGCTGCGCGTAGGCGCGGTCATCAAGCGCTCCGGCAAAAGCGACGACGCTCAGAAAAACGATGTGTTCACATACAAGGGACTTGAGGTCAACTTCTCGGCTCGCACGGTCACTATCGACGGCAAACGCGCCGAGATGACTCCAAAGGAATACGACCTGTTCTTTTACATGGTGCGCAACAAGGGGCTTGCCCTTACCCGTGAAAGCCTTATAAGCGAGGTATGGGGATATGACTTCTTCGGCGACGAGCGCACCCTTGATACCCATATAAAGCTGCTGCGCAAAAGCCTCGGCGAGTACAGCAGCTGCATCGTTACTCTAAGAGGAGTGGGCTACAGATTTGAAACGGTATAAAAGGAAAAAGGTTTCTCTGCGCACCAAGCTTTTGGGTTACTTTCTGGTGTTCGGCACCATTATACTTGTGATTCTGTGGGTGTTCCAGTCCTTCTTTTTAAAACCGCTTTACACAATATCAATGACACTGAAGGTAGACAAGTGCGCCTCAAAGATAGTCAAGTCGATACAATACAGCAAAAATGTCTGGGCGACTATCGACAACGCGGCAAGAGACAACGCGCTGTCGGTTTATCTGTACAGCGTAGGAGGCGGCAGACCGCAGAAGGAGCGCGAATACTCCTACGAAAACCCGGCGGTAAGACTTTATATCGAAAACTCGGATATTCTAAGATATTATGAAAACACCGTAGACAACGGCGGAAAGATGAGCTTTACCGAATCCAACAACGCCGAGGATATAAGTAAAATGCGCAGGGATATAATCAACAGCTACGTTGCCAGCGCCGACAGCGTAAACGCACAGATCCACCAGCTGAACGCGGGTGAAAACGAAAGCCTTGTTTATACCTACATAATAGAGCGCAACGACGGGCGAAGAACGTTTTTGGTAATAACCTCGTCGATCACTCCGCTGAACACCACGATCGACGTTATCCGCAATCAGCTTCTCCTCGTTTCGGTAGTATTTATACTGCTTTCGGTCGTTTTCTCGGTTTACGCGAGCCGAAGGATAGCCAAACCTATAGCCAATACCAACAACGCTTCAAAACAGCTTGCCAAAAAGAATTACAAGGTGGAATTTAACGCAAAGGGCTACCGCGAGGTCGAGGAGCTCAACGAAACCCTTAACTACGCCAAAACCGAGCTTGCGGCTACCGAAAAGCTGCAGCAGGAGCTTATCGCCAATATTTCGCACGATCTGCGCACTCCGCTTACGATGATAACGGGCTACGGCGAGGTAATGCGCGACCTGCCCGGCGAGAACAACGCCGAAAATATCCAGATCATCATTGACGAGGCTACGCGCCTTTCAACGCTTGTAAACGACCTGCTCGACCTCTCAAAGCTGCAGTCGGGCGCGCTTCAGGCGGAGAAAAAGAAATTCTGCCTTACCGACAGTGTCAGCGGCATTCTGGGACGCTACTCAAAGCTTGTTGAACAGGACGGCTTTAACATTTCGTTTGACAGCTCGGAAGATATATATGTAAACGCCGACGAGCTGAGGATATCACAGGTTATTTACAACCTGGTAAACAACGCGGTCAACCATTCGGGTAAGGATAAAACCGTTATTATAACCCAGAAGCTGTGCGACAGACGCGTGCGTATAGAGGTGACCGACCACGGCGAGGGTATACCTGCCGACAAGCTGCCCTATATCTGGGAAAGATATTACAAGGTCGACAAGGAGCACAGGCGCGGCGTAATAGGCTCCGGACTTGGGCTTTCTATTGTAAAGTCGATTCTCGACGCCCACAACGCCCGCTACGGCGTAAGAAGCACCTACGGCAAGGGCAGCACCTTCTGGTTTGAGCTTGCTGTCATAGATGTAAAACGCAAACGCAATTAACTGTTTCAAATCCAAAAGAGGATGGCTCTCTGCTATTTCAAGCATGAGTCCATCCTCTTTTTATTCACCGCGGATAACGCTCCACGCCTTTTCCAGACGTTCCATTGACCACGCGGCGTTCGCGGGACTGGTCGACGGGAGCTTTTCCGCCTTTATTTTGTTTATAGGGTAGATGTATTTTTGATAAAGCTTATACGACGCCGCTCCGTTGCAGTAAACGGTTTTTACGCGGCTGCTGTTTATTATCACGCTCAGGTCGTTCGGAACAACGTCCCTTATCGAGCTGTCGGACGAGCCTGTAATGGTGCAGGAGCGGATAGTATCCCACAGCGCTATACGGTGACCGAGCGCAAGGCGCTTTTTCTCCTCGACCGTATCCGGCGCTTCCTCGTTAAACAGCCGCGCCAAAAGCGGCCAGAAGCGGTTTTGCGGATGACCGTAAAAGAACATAGCTTCCCTTGATTTTACCGACGGAAAGCTGCCGAGGATAAGCACCGTTGAGTTTTCATCATATAGCGGCGGTATAGGGTGAACTATGCGCAAGGTTTCAGCCATGTTTTTTCTCCTTTAACAGCCCGCGGATATACGCAAAGGTCTTTTCCTCTCCCTCATCGCGCAGCATCACAAGCAGCTTTTCAAGCAGCGCCTCGGTGTTTTCGTGCATTCTGTGCTTGCCCTTGATTCGCAGAAAGTAGGTGTAGGAGTCGGCGTCGGTGTACTTTTCGCCGTTATATATCTTGCTTGCGGCAACCCTGTCGCAGAACATCTCGATAACGTACCTCAGCGGCATCTCAACCGGCTCGGGGCGCCTTGTTTTAGGGTTGTAGTCGTTCCAAAACTCGTAGTGGTGGCGGTTCCTGCCCTTGTGATGGAGCCACGCGCGCGAATAGCCGTAAAGCTCGCGCTCCATTTCGTTGGGGCTGCGGTCGCCCTGATAGTACTTCGCGCCCGGGATAAACTCGGTCGGGCTGTATTTTGACAGGTCGTGCCTCAATCCCTGCCAAAGGATCCCTGCTTTGGCACAGTGCGAAATGACTCTGTGTCTGTGTTTGGTAATGGTTTTAAAGTGTTGTAACGGATGTGCCATAATTCTCACCGGCTTCAGTATATCATATTTTGCGACCTTTTACAATTTTTCATCCAAAAAAAATACAAAAACACTTGCTATTTTTTTAAAAAACCGCTATAATAGTAACAATAGTTAAAATTTTGTAACCTTTAGAAGTTTTGTCACTATATCGCATCCTAACGGAAAGGGGGTAAAGCGTTGAAAAAAGCCTATATTGCCGCTATATGTGTATGCGTCGTTTTATGCTGCACATTCGGGTTTCTGATTTTCAGCGAAATTATTTCCCCTTCTTCCGTCGGAGCGCATGAGAACTCATCTTCGGAAAAAGTGCAGAGCGTTACCATTTCCGAGGGCGATGCGGCAGTGCTTGAAACCGATAACGATTACAGGCAAAGCGCCACCGAGTGGAGCAGCGACAACGAGGAGATCGTAACCGTAGAAGGCGGCGGCAGGATCGACGCCCTTAAGCAGGGCAGCGCCTGCGTCACCGCAAATCTGGCTAACGGCGACCGCGTAAAGTTCAATATAACCGTCAGCGCTCCCGAAAAGCAGGCGGAAGCGGACAAGTTCTCGACCGCCTACACCGCGAATCAGGACATTCTTAAAAAGAACCTCGCAAATAAAAGCAAAAAGAAGCTACCCTATCAGATCATGGTAAACCGCAGCCAAAACTGCGTTACCGTATATACATATGACAGCGAGGGAAAATACACCGTGCCCGTACGCGCTATGGTCTGCTCATGCGGAAAGGACAACAGCACGGTTCTCGGCATTTACGACATTCAGTACCGCTGCGAATGGCAGTCGCTTGTCAAAGAATCATTCGGACAGTACGCGTGCCAGTTTTACGGCGATTACCTGTTCCACAGCGTGCCCTACAGCGATATTTCAAAAAGCTCGCTGAAAAGCGATGAATACAACAAGCTCGGCTCGCCCGGCTCAATGGGCTGTGTGCGGCTGTCTGCAGGCGACTGCAAGTGGGTTTATGACAACTGCGCCGACAGAACGGCTGTTGTGATATACGACAACGATAATCCGGGTCCGCTGGGCAAGCCCGAAGGTATAAAGCTCAGCGACTTTACTATCGGCTGGGACCCCACCGACAACGACGCCAAAAACCCCTACAACAACAAAACGCCGCAGATCGTCGGCGCAAAGGATATTACAATCAAGGCGGGCGACAGCTTTGACAAGGCTGACGGCGTGACCGCGCTCGACACCTGCTCAAACGACATCACCGAAAAAATGGAGATCATAGGCAATCCCAACACCTACGTCCCCGGCAAATACAAGGTGACATATTCGGTGACCGACGTGCTGAACCGCAGCGTTAAAAAGGAAATAACCGTAACGGTTGAAAAATAAAGGACGTGCACAGCGCGTCCTTTTTATAATATCAGTTCTGTTTTCTTACAATGCCGTATTCATCGTCAAGCTGAAAATAATGGCAGGTTTTCATATTTTGAGTGAGGAACTTTTCCATTTCGTCCTCGTCGAGATTGATGTCGCAGTAGTCGCCGAACTCATCGTCGGAAACGTAATGCGCACAGCGTTCGCACATATCCATATCTATCACCAAATCATGAGTATTTGTTATATGAGAACGCCTTGTAACTCTCAAGCTGCTCCCATACCTCGTCAATTGAGTTTGCCACGCTGTACAGCTTATGGACGTTGGGCGACATAAACTTTTGAGCTACAGACTGCTCTATCATATCTAACATCGGGTCGTAAAAGCCGAGAGTGTTCAGAATGATAATAGGCTTTGAGTGCCTGCCGAGCTGTTTAAGGGTGATAACCTCAAAAAACTCCTCAAGCGTGCCGATACCGCCGGCGCAGATAACAAAGGCGTCGGCTTTATCCTCCATAAGCGCCTTTCGCTCGCGCATTGTCTTTTTAAGCACCAGCTCGCCGTAATCCTCTACCAGAACATTCAGCTCGACAAAAAAGTCGGGGCTTACGCCCAGCAGCGCGCCGTTCTCTTTTCGCACGCCGCGAGCCACCGCGCCCATAACGCCGTATTTGCCGGCGCCGAAAATTACGCCGCAGTTCTTTTTTGCAAGAAAGCTTCCAAGCTGCTCGGCAACCTCAAGATAGGTACGGTCGATATTTTCGCTTGAGGAGCCGAAAACGCAGATTTGTTTCATTTATAAAGACCTCTATTCGTAGTTTCTGACGAGCGAGACCACCTTGCCCAGCAAGATGACCTCGTCGACAATAATCGGCTCAAAGGCGTCGTTTTCAGGCTGCAAACGGAAGTGACCGTCCTCCTTGTAAAAGCGCTTTACCGTGGCGGAGTCGTCGACAAGCGCGACTACTATCTCGCCGTTTTCGGCAACGGGAGTGCGGTTCACTATGACGATATCGTTGTCAAAAATGCCCGCCTTTATCATGCTCTCGCCCTGAACGCGCAGCGCGAACAGCTCGCGGCCTCTGCCTACCCTGTCCGACACGGGAACATAGCACTCGATATCTTCGATAGCTACTATCGGGTTGCCCGCGGCGACTCTGCCAAGCACGGGCACGCTGATACCCTTTTCCTCGCCGGTGATCTGAATGCAGCGGTTAACGCCGTGCTCACGGGTAATAAAGCCCTTTTCCTCAAGCGCCTTAAGGTGATGGTGCACGGTCGAGGTCGAGCTCAGCCCCACTTCGTCGCATATCTCACGCACCGAGGGCACGCGGCCGTCAGCGGAACAGCGCCTTAAATAGTCGAGTATTTTCTGCTGGCTTTTGCTAATCGGTTTCATAACGACACCTGCCTTTTAAATATATGATTATTATAACACATACATTCGCAGAAATCAAACATTTGTTCAAATTATTTTGAGGTTTTTTTAAGATTTCAGCGGAATTTCAACTTTAATTCACACAGTTTTCAAAATTATAGTGTTTAATAAAGCTGTACTCAAAAGACGGAACCGCAACCGTCGAGTACAATGTTCTACCCTCCTCAATATGAGCCGACGCAGAGGCTCATATTTGTACCCCTCATTTTTTACAGACAAAACAAAGCGTCGTGTACCAACCGGTACGCGGCGTTTTGTCTTGCCGCCACGCGGCAGGAAGCGCGCCTTTTTATAAGTCGGTTCTTAGGAAAGCTCGGCATAACGGCGCAATAAACATTTCCGTTACATTCGTAGGGGCAACCCTTGCGGTTGCCCGAGCGGTGGTTTCAGCGTATATTAACACGGTAAAACTTTTACCATTTTTTACAAAATAGGCAGCCCGATTCAGAAAAAATCCGAATCGGGCTGTTGATATATGCTTATAGCTTATAGCATTATCATTAAAAAATATTGTCGTCAAAGGCTTCGTCGGAAGCGGGTTCGGGCTTGACCGAGTCAAGCTCAACGCCTGCGTAGCGCGGCATACCCGTACCGGCGGGAATAACCTTACCGATGAGCACGTTCTCCTTAAGACCTACCAGCGGATCGATCTTGCCCTTGATAGCGGCGTCGGTGAGCACTCTGGTAGTCTCCTGGAAGGAAGCGGCTGACAGGAAGCTGTCGGTTGCGAGAGCCGCCTTTGTGATACCGAGCAGAAGCTGGGTAAACTCGGCGGGCTTTAAGCCCTCCTCGCCTGCCTCGATGCGCTTTTGGATCTGGGCGTTCTCATAAAGCACGTCGTTCTTGTCGTACATCTGGCCTGACATGAAGCTGGTGGAGCCTGAGTCCTCAACCTTGACGCGGCGCATCATCTGGCGTACGATAACCTCGATGTGCTTGTCGTTGATTTCAACACCCTGTAAGCGGTAGGTCGACTGAACCTCGGAGATAAGGTAGTTCATCACCGCCTCGGCGCCGAGAATGTCAAGAATGTCGTGGGGATTGAGAGCACCGTCGGTGATCTTGTCGCCCTTCTTTATCTCCTGACCTTCGGCAACTCTTACGCGGAAGCCGAACGGAATGAGGTAAGTCTTTTCCTCGCTTGTTTCCTTGTTGTAAACGACGGCGTGACGTGCGCCCTTGATTTCCTCAAAGCGGACTGTACCGTCGATTTCAGTCATAATGGCAAGGCTCTTGGGCTTTCTTGCCTCAAACAGCTCCTCAACACGCGGAAGACCCTGGGTGATATCCTCGCCGCCCGCGACGCCGCCCGTATGGAACGTACGCATTGTAAGCTGTGTACCGGGCTCGCCGATCGACTGTGCGGCGATGATACCTACAGCCTCGCCGACTGTAACGGGCTGACGGTTAGCAAGGTTAGCTCCGTAGCACTTGCGGCAGGCGCCGTGCTTAGCGCGGCACTCAAGCACTGAGCGGATCTTAACGCTCTGAGCGCCCGAGGAACAGATGATATCAGCCTCTTTGTCGCCCATCATTGTATTCTTTGAAACGAGAACGTTGCCGTTTTCGTCGCAGAAATCCTCAAGCAGGAAGCGGCCGATAAGACGCTCATGCAGCGGCTCGATAACGTTGTTTTCGCCCGCCTTGATATCGAAAATTTCAAGGCCTTCGGTTGTTCCGCAGTCCTCCTCGCGGATGATTACCTCCTGAGATACGTCGACAAGACGGCGTGTGAGGTAACCCGAGTCCGCGGTACGCAGCGCTGTATCGGCAAGACCTTTACGCGCACCACGCGAAGAAATGAAGTATTCCAAGATGTTCAGACCTTCACGGTAATTCGCTCTGATCGGGATTTCGATTGTTTTACCTGATGTGTTCGCAATAAGTCCGCGCATACCGGCAAGCTGACGGATCTGGCTCATGCTGCCGCGCGCACCGGAGTCCGCCATCATGTAGATCGGGTTGTAGCGGTCAAGGTTGCGCTGCAGGGCGTTTGTAACGTCGTCGGTAGCTTTGTTCCAAATGTTGAGGATCTCCTCATAACGTTCTTCGTCGGAGCGAAGACCCATTATGTACTCCTCGCGGATTCCTTCAACCTCGTCCTCGGCCTTGGCGATGATAGCCTTTTTCTCGGGCGGGATAACCGCGTCGCAAACCGCTACGGTAAGCGCGCCGATAGTTGAGTACTTGTAGCCCTGCGCCTTGATATCGTCAAGCAATACGCTTGTTCTGGCGGCGCCGTGCTTTTTGATTGAAGCGTCGATTATCTTCTTAAGGCCTGACTTGCCAACGAGGAAGTCGACCTCAAACTTGAATTTGTTTTCGGGAATGCTTCTGTCAACAAAGCCCAGATCCTGAGGAATGGGAGTGTTGAAGATGATTTTGCCGATGGTCGTGTCGACAAGGGCGCTCTGCTTTACGCCGTCGATAACCATTTCGCGGCGGACCTTGATTTTGGAGTGAAGCTCGATAACGCCTGTCTGGTACGCCATCATTACCTCGTCCACGTTGCGGAACACCTTGCCCTCGCCGCGCTCACCGTCCTTGTCGAGTGTGAGGTAGTAAGAGCCGAGGATCATATCCTGAGTAGGAACCGCAACAGGCTGGCCGTCTGAGGGCTTGAGCAGGTTGCCTGCGGCAAGCATAAGGAAGCGTGCCTCAGCCTGAGCCTCAGCAGAAAGCGGAACGTGAACCGCCATCTGGTCGCCGTCGAAGTCGGCGTTGAACGCGGTACATACAAGCGGATGAAGCTTTATAGCGCGGCCTTCAACGAGCACGGGCTCGAACGCCTGGATACCCAGACGGTGAAGTGTTGGCGCACGGTTGAGCATTACGGGGTGACCTTTGATTACGACCTCAAGGGCGTCCCAAACGGTTTCCTTGGCGCGCTCAACGGCTTTTCTCGCAGATTTGATGTTCTGCTCTGCCTTTGTTTCAACAAGGCGCTTCATTACGAAGGGCTTGAACAGCTCCAGTGCCATCTCCTTAGGCAGACCGCACTGGTACATCTTGAGCTCAGGACCGACTACGATAACCGAACGTCCCGAGTAGTCAACACGCTTACCGAGCAGGTTCTGACGGAAACGTCCCTGCTTACCCTTAAGCATATCCGACAGCGATTTGAGGGCGCGGTTGTTGGGACCCGTAACAGGTCTGCCGCGTCTGCCGTTGTCGATAAGGGCGTCAACGGATTCCTGAAGCATGCGCTTCTCGTTGCGGATAATGATTTCGGGAGCGTCTAACTCAAGCAGCTTTTTAAGTCTGTTGTGTCTGTTGATAACGCGGCGGTAGAGGTCGGTGAGGTCGCTGGTGGCGAAACGGCCGAACGCGGCGGTAGAGGTCGTTGAGGTCGCTGGTGGCGAAACGGCCGCCGTCGAGCTGTACCATCGGGCGGATGTCCGGCGGAATTACGGGAACAACGTCCAGAATCATCCACTCGGGGCGGTTGCCCGAAAGGCGGAAGCTCTCAACAACGTCAAGGCGCTTTAAGAGGCGGATACGCTTCTGTCCGGAAGCGGATTCAAGCTCCTCTCTGAGCTGAGCCGAGAGCGCTTCAAGGTCGATTTCCTCAAGCAGCTTTTTGATGGACTCGGCGCCCATGCCCGCCTGGAAATCGTCCTCGTATTTTTCGCGCATATCGTTGTACTCGTTCTCGCTTAAGCACTGGTACTTAGCGAGGTCGCGGCAGTCGCCGGGGTCGGTAACGATATACTGTGAGAAGTAGAGCACGTTTTCGAGCACCTTGGGCGAGATGTCAAGCATAAGCGCGATCCTTGACGGAATACCCTTAAAGTACCAGATGTGGGAAACGGGAGCCGCAAGCTCGATGTGACCCATGCGCTCTCTTCTTACCTTTGAACGGGTTACCTCTACGCCGCAGCGGTCGCAGATTTTACCCTTGAAACGGATTCTTTTGTACTTTCCGCAGTGACACTCCCAGTCCTTGGTGGGTCCGAAAATGCGCTCGCAGAACAGACCCTCGCGCTCGGGCCTTGGTGGGTCCGAAAATGCGCTCGCAGAACAGACCCTCGCGCTCGGGCTTAAGTGTGCGGTAGTTGATGGTTTCGGGCTTTTTTACCTCGCCGTAAGACCATGCTCTGATTTGGTCGGGGGAAGCAAGGCCGATTTTAATGGAATCAAAAGCGTTGTTGTCTATCATGTTACTTCCTCCTTATATTTCGTCTGTGCCTAAGTCGTCAAAGATGTCGAAGTCGTCATATTCCTCGTCGGCAAGCGATTCGTCGAACATGTTCTCGTCCTCGCCGCCCTCGTCGAGGGTGTAGCCGTCCATCGAGGTCATTACGCTGTCCTCGTCAAAATCGGTAGCGGCTGCGTCGGCGATTTCCTCGTCCTCGTCAAACTTCTGCTTAATGTCGATTTCCTCTCCCATCTGGTCGAGCACGCGAACGTCGAGAGAAAGCGACTGCAGCTCCTTGATGAGCACTCGGAAGGATTCGGGAATACCCGGGGTAGGAATGTTCTGACCCTTTACGATCGACTCGTAGGTCTTAACTCTGCCTACAACGTCGTCCGACTTAACCGTCAGAATTTCCTGAAGTGTGTATGCTGCGCCGTAAGCCTCCAGCGCCCAAACTTCCATTTCACCGAAGCGCTGTCCGCCGAACTGAGCTTTACCGCCCAGAGGCTGCTGGGTAACCAGCGAGTAAGGACCTGTGCTTCTGGCGTGGATCTTTTCGTCTACTAAGTGATGCAGCTTAAGGTAGTACATGTATCCTACGGTTACGGGGTTGTCGAAGGGCTCGCCCGTTCTGCCGTCGATAAGTCTTGTTTTGCCGTTTTCGTTATAGCCCGCGTCCTTAAGAGCGGCAAAGATGTCGTCCTCGTGAGCGCCGTCGAATACGGGAGTCATAATCTTCCAGCCAAGCGCCTTTGCGGCATAGCCGAGGTGAACCTCAAGCACCTGACCGATGTTCATACGTGAAGGTACGCCCAGCGGGTTGAGCACGATGTCAAGCGGAGTACCGTCGGGCAGGAAGGGCATATCCTCAACGGGAAGAATGCGGGATACAACACCCTTGTTTCCGTGGCGGCCCGCCATTTTGTCGCCTACGCTGATTTTGCGCTTGAGCGCTAGGTAAACGCGAACAACCTTGTTTACGCCCGGCTGCAGCTCGTTGCGGCTGTCGGCGCGGGTAAATACCTTTACGTCAACTACGGTACCCTGTTCGCCGTGGGGTACGCGCAGCGAGGTATCTCTTACCTCTCTTGCCTTTTCGCCGAAGATAGCTCTGAGCAGTCTTTCCTCGGCAGTCAGCTCGGTTTCGCCCTTGGGGGTTACCTTGCCGACAAGAATGTCGCCCGCCTTTACCTCGGAGCCGATCTGAATGATGCCGTCCTCGTCAAGGTATTTGAGCATATCCTCACCGACGTTGGGGATATCGCGGGTTATTTCCTCGGGGCCGAGCTTTGTATCTCTTGCCTCGGTGTCATATTCTTCGATGTGGATCGATGTGTAAACATCGTCGCGGACGATTTTTTCGTTCAGGAGAACGGCGTCCTCGTAGTTGTAGCCCTCCCAGGTCATAAAGCCGATAAGGGCGTTTTTGCCCAGAGCGATCTCACCGTTGTCGGTAGCGGGGCCGTCGGCGAGAACCTCGCCCTTCTTAACGCGCTGGCCGCGTGAAACGATGGGGCGCTGGTTGAAGCAGGTGCCCTGGTTGGAGCGCAGGAACTTGATTACCTCGTAATCCTTAACGCTGCCGTTGTCGTACTGGACGCGGATGTTGCGGGCGTCGACGCTCATAACGATACCGTCGTCCTCAGCCAGGATACATACGCCCGAGTCGGTGCCTGCCTTGTACTCCATGCCGGTGCCGACAATAGGAGCCTGAGCCTGAAGGAGCGGAACAGCCTGACGCTGCATGTTAGCGCCCATCAGCGCGCGGTTCGCGTCGTCGTTTTCAAGGAAGGGGATCATAGCCGTAGCTACGGATACAACCATCTTAGGCGATACGTCCATGTAGTCGAACTGAGCTGCGGGAAGCTCCACGAACTCGTCGCGGTAACGGCCTACTACTCTGCTGTGGACGAATCTGCCGTTTTCGTCGAGCGGCTCGTTAGCCTGAGCGACATAGTAGTTGTCCTCAACGTCGGCTGTCATGTAAACAACTTCGTCGGTAACAACGCCTGTTTCCTTGTCGATTTTACGGAAGGGCGCCTCAACAAAGCCGTACTTGTTGATTTTTGCGAATGACGCAAGATATGAGATCAAGCC
>ONMK01000041.1 GCA_900318905.1 uncultured Eubacteriales bacterium
TTCACGGCGTAGGCCCCCACACGATAAGCGTTCCCAGAATACAGCCCGCCGACGATATCGATCCCGAGGACTTTGACAACGGAATCAGCGACGAAACCTTTGCCAAGCTTATCGCTATCATCCGCATCGCCGTTCCGTACACGGGCATGATCATCTCTACCCGCGAGAGCGCAAAGGTGCGCGAAAAGGCGCTGCGCCTGGGAATCTCTCAAATCAGCGGCGGCTCGCGCACAAGCGTAGGCGGCTATGTTGAGGAGGAAAAAGTTGAGGAAAACTCCGCTCAGTTCGACGTATCAGACCGCCGCACCCTTGACGAGGTCGTGCGCTGGCTCATGGAGCTGGGCTACATCCCGTCGTTCTGCACCGCATGCTACCGCGAGGGCAGAACAGGCGACCGTTTTATGTCGCTTTGCAAGAGCGGACAGATCCAGAACTGCTGCCACCCCAACGCGCTTATGACGCTGGAGGAGTACCTTGTCGACTACGCCTCGCCCGAAACCCGCGCAATCGGCGAAAAGGTAATCGAGGAGCAGCTCAACAACATTCCAAAGGAAAAGGTAAGAGCAATTGCCGCCAAATATATTGAGGAAATCAAAAACGACGGCAAGCGTGATTTCAGATTCTGATTATATAGGAAAATAAGGAGTTAAGCTTATGTCATTAAATTCCACTCCTTCGGGCGAGCGCGTCCACATCGGCTTTTTCGGCAGGCGCAACGCCGGAAAGTCGAGCGTTGTCAACGCGTTCACCAATCAGCAGATTTCGGTTGTGTCCGACGTAAAGGGCACGACCACCGACCCCGTGACAAAGGCTATGGAGCTTTTGCCGCTGGGACCCGTAATGATAATCGACACGCCCGGCTTCGACGACGAGGGCGCTCTCGGCGCGGAGCGCGTGCGCAGGACAAAGCAGGTGCTAAACCGCGTAGACATCGCCGTCCTTGTTGTTGACGGAACCGTTGGAAAAACCGCCGCCGACAGCGAGCTTATCGGCATTTTTGAGCAGAAGGACATTCCGTATATAGTTGCCTATAACAAGAGCGACCTTGCGCAAAGCAAAAAGTACGCCGACGGAATTGCCGTCAGCGCGCTTGAAAAAACTAATATTGAGCTGTTAAAGGAAACGGTCGCGCGGCTTGTAAATACCGACGCTCCCGAAAAGCACCTCTGTGCCGATTTGGTTGAGCGCGGCGACATTGCGGTGCTCGTTGTGCCTATCGACAAAGCGGCTCCCAAGGGCAGGCTTATTCTGCCTCAGCAGCAGACTATCCGCGACCTGCTCGACAAGGGCGCGGTTCCGGTCGTGTGCCGCGACGGGGAGCTCTCGATTACGCTTGAAAAACTCGCAACGGCGCCGAAGCTCGTCATAACCGACAGTCAGGCGTTCGGCAGGGTAAAGGATATTGTGCCCCAAAGCGTTCCGCTCACCTCGTTTTCTATATTGATGGCGCGTTACAAGGGCTTTCTTGAAACCGCGGTAAAGGGCGCGGCGGCTATTGAAAAGCTTAAAGACGGCAGCCGCGTGCTTATCTCCGAGGGCTGCACACACCACCGCCAGTGCGACGACATCGGCACGGTCAAGCTGCCGCGTATGCTGAGTAAGTACACGGAAAAAGACATTATAATAGAAACCAGCTCGGGCAAGGGCTTCCCCGACGACCTCTCGCCGTATGATCTTGTTATCCACTGCGGCGGCTGTATGCTCAACGAGCGCGAAATGACATATCGCCGCAAGTTTTCCGGGGACAGCGGCGTGCCTTTTACAAACTACGGCACAGCATTGGCGTATATGCAGGGGATATTAAAAAGAACGCTCGGCGTTTTCCCCGATTTGCTGAAATTAGTTGATGAATAATTCAACAGCGGACGTGTTTTACTGCACGTCCGCTGTTATTTTAATATGCTTCGATCATGGAGATGATCTCTGATTTGCCGACGGTTTTCGGCTGGATCATATTGTCGGTATAATCCTTTATGGTTGAGTTATATTCATCCAGGCTAAGGTCTTTATCGTCCCACTTGCACTCGTCCTTCATGTTCCGCGTGCCTGAATGTATGGCAGTTACCTTTCCGTCCGAGAAGGTTTCTACCTCTACCATCTGTGAACCCGACATCGTTGTTGACGTCAGCAGCAATCCCTGACCTTCGGCGTAGTAAAGGCTCGCGCCCATACCTTCTTCCTTTATCGTGTCGCCGTCCATAAAGCAGATCCGCGTGCCGAAAACGGGCTTTGACGCTTCGGTTGCGCTGAAAAGCTCGGGAATATCGTCGCCGTCAATGTCTATCAGAGAAAACAGGGTAAAAAACTTGTCCGCGTTGTTTACATAGTCGATATACGCCTGCTTCCAAGAGGCTGTCGGAGCGGTCGTCGTAGCTTCGGTGGTCGGCTCTGCGGTCGTCGGCTGTTCGGTAGTCGGCGGTTCGGTCGGCTTTGTCGTCGGAGCCGCTGTTGATGCTGTCGGCTCAACCGTAGTTTCGGCGGTCGTTAAAGCCGGCTTTTCGCCGTTATTGGGGCGCGGCTCGATGATAATGCGTTTTTTATCGCGCGCCCAGGTCGTTACCGACGAAGTGTTTTCAATTTTCTCGCGCTTCTTTTCCTTTAATTCGGAAATCTGAGTCAGCGCGTCCTTTTGGGTAAGCGAGGGCTCAGCCGTCATAATGCTTGCCGCCGCCATCTTTACTCCGTCGTCGGTGTCGTCGGGGCCTACGGTGATCTTTGTCACTTTTTCGCTGTCCTTGTCGGTGTCAAGTTCAATTGAAAAAGTCTTTTCGCTGTACTTGTATCCGCTGCTGTTCGGAGCCCATTTTGACTGTTCAAGCTTATTTCCGCCCAAAATGCGGTTCATCAGGTCGGTGTACTCCGAGCAGGTGTAGTCAAAGGTGTTAGGCTTTGCTTCTTCATCGCTTTGGTTCATTACAACAAATATAATAATTGCAACGACCGCCGCCAAAACAGCCAAAAGGCTTATCAGCACAGCGATAAGAGCCTTGCGGCTTTTGTTTTCCTGAGGCTGAGGCGCTCCGCAGTTTGGGCAAACCCGGGCGTTTGGCGGAACCTGAGCTCCGCATCTGCTGCATGTTTTCATTACGGCTTCTCCTTTGTCAAAAATTCAATGCTGCGCTCGATCGAATCGATCGAGGTGCCCCAATCCTGACCTTTGCTGCGGTAGTCGAACATCGTTACAAAGTGCGAGATGTCCTTTTTGAGCGATTCCAGATAGTTCTTCACAAGCTTCAGCGTGTCGGCGTGGAACTCCGCGAGCTGCTTTGAGGGCACGCCGCCTTTGCCGGACGCCGCCGTCATCATAAAGCGGTAGTGGTTAAGGCAGATATACGGCTGCTCGCTGAAGGTCTTTCTGAACTCGCCGCCCTTTGACCACTCGGCAAACACCGTGGCCATAAGGTGGAGCATATCGCGCTCTACGCGGTCGCAGACGTAGCAGGAGGAAAGCATCCTGTCCAGAGCCTCAAGCTGCTTTTTGTCGGGCTTGCCTGCCTTTTTCGGCATAAGCTGTTCCAAAATCTCCTGCAAATGGCTTTCTAATATAAGGGCGTTCGGCAGCTTTTGACCTACCTGAGTCATCCTTGAAAAATGGCGGTGGCAAAAGCCTGTTTTGTTTGTTTCCACCCTTACGCTCGGCTCCATCATCGCGTCGCCCGTGATAAACTCGCAGTACTGCTCCTCGAGCATGCTTTCCATGCGGCACAGAGGGCAGCCGTCCTTGGGCGCGAACAGGTCGTTGATCGGAATTGTGACTATAGTTTCCTTCAAATTGCTCATCTCCTTTTTGCAAAAACATAATATATTGCTGAATTATAATAAAATATGCAAACAGTTCGCCATAGTCCTTAAAAATCGAAAAGACTGTCAAATAGAATATGACAATTTGATTATAGCATATTTCTACAGGATATGCTATAATATACGCAAATTTGCACGGAGATTTTTTTAAGGCGGGAGTGGTTGCGGCGTCATGATCGTTTTTCGTGATGTTACCGAGCTTGATTTATTAAATACCCTCGACTGCGGACAAAGCTTTCGCTGGACGCAGCTTCCCGACGGTTCGTTTTCGGGCGTGGCGTTCAAAAAAAGCGTGCGCGTCACTCTTGAAGGCGGCAGCCTGATAATTGACGGCGCGGATGAAGCTGACAGACAGCTTTGGAGCGACTATTTTGATTTGCCGCTTGACTACGGCAAGATCCGCTCGGATCTGAGCGAGCTTCATCCCGTGCTCAAAGAGGCGGCTCAATACGCTTCGGGCATAAGGATCCTGCGCCAGGAGCCGTATGAAGCGCTGTGCACCTTTATAATCTCTCAAAACAACAATATCAGGAGGATAAAGGGAATAGTGCAAAGATTATGCGAGGGCTTCGGCGAAAAGCTCTCCGACGGAAGCTTTGCTTTTCCCGACGCCGATACAATGAGCGCCCTTACCGTTGAGGATCTGGCTCCTCTGAGGGCGGGCTTCCGCGCAAAATACCTTGTTGACGCCGCGCAAAAGGTCGCGTCAGGCGAGGTGGATCTTGAATACTGCCGTACCGCAGACTATGACGCGGCGCGTGCCGAGCTGATCAGGATAAAGGGCGTTGGCACAAAGGTAGCCGACTGTACGCTGCTTTTCGGGCTTCACCGGGTAGAGGCTTTTCCTCTGGACGTGTGGATGAAGCGCGCTATGAAGACGCTTTTTCCCGAAATGAGCCCAAAGGATTTCGGAGAATACGCCGGAATCGCCCAGCAGTATATCTTTCACTACAGCCGAATGCACCCCGAAATATTCAGTGAAATTTAAGATTTTATAAGTTATGCATATAAAATTTGAAGTGTTTTGTGCAACATAACAATCACTTCGTCATCTTGTACAAAAATGCAACAATTTTTTTTACAAAAAAAATTCAAGTGTTCAATTGCGGGATTTGTTAGTCTATGATATAATTATGCCAGATAGTAGGCTAACTGCCTTAAATCGGAAAATTTTTAGAAGAGGAGCAATTAACATGAGAACAATCAAAAGAACAGTTTCCGTTCTGCTTACACTGATGCTTGTGCTTGGTATGGTTACAATTGCAATCGGTACTGCAAGCGCTGCGGGAACCTACAAAATCAATGTTACTTCAAACATTGGTAAATCAACATCCAAAGATTACAACGCAAGCACAGAGAAAGTAACAATCACATTCAACATCAAGGCGGCTAATCTTATCGGTACCCGCGGTCTTATCACATATGACCAGAATGTACTTGAGCTTGCCAACACAACAGCAACCAAGATCTTCCCCAACCTTACAGAAGGTCTTGTTGCCAACACAACCAAGACTGACGGAAGAATTCCTTTCAGCGCGTACAGCCTTAACGGTTTTGAGTTTAACACAGCAAAAACTTATGTAAGGCTTACATTCAATGTTAAGAGCTGCACAAAGGATACTACCGTCAAGCTTGACATCCTTGACCTTATCGGTTCAAGCACAATCCCCAACAAGGATGAAACCGATGAAATCAACTATATCCACAACGGCACTATCAATAACCCTTCCGCTTTCAAAGCAAGCGTTGCTGAGACTGTTACTCCCGAGGTAGTAGACGAAGATCCCTTTATTCAGAGCGAAACACTTGCTCTTGAAGGTGAAATCGGTATGAACTTCTACCTTTATGCCGCTCCTACAGGTTACACAGCTTCAAACATTAAGATAGCTTTCTCGGGCCCCGGCACAGCTTATAACAAAACCGTTCAGCTTTCCAGCCTTTCCGGCGGTACAAGAAACGGTGTTGCTGTAAAGAAATATGCATATTTTGTAGCACCTTCAGATATGACGAAAACTGTCACTTTGAAGTTCTACAACGGTTCAACTTTGGTTGAGACTTACACAACATGCGTTTCTGATTGGGTAGATAAAAATATCTCCAGATTTGAAACAAGCACACCCAAGGTTGCTACTTTGATGAAGACAATGCTCAACTACGGTGCTGCCGCTCAGATTTACTTTGATAGTAATACAGGCAATCTTGCAAACAAAAACAGCAGTTATGCGCTGACTAAAATTAATGCAAGCCAGATTTCTGTTCCCAGCGGTTTGGATGTAGCGCCTAAGATTTCGGGTTGCGGTTTGAGTTTCACCCAGAGTACTGCTGCTCTTGAAGCAGGCACCGATCTTCGTCTTAAGTGCAGCATTACCGATGCAACAAAAGCAAAGACGGCTACTGTAACATGTGACGGCAAGCACCTTATCTCGATACCGCATATACATTCAAGTTTAGCAACGGCGCTCAGTATAAGCAGAGCATTATGAACTTCTGCAAGACTTGGTTGGCAAGCAACAGCAGCAATGAACAAGTTGTAAATCTGGTATCTGCTATTTACTGGTACAACCAGGCTGCCAATGATTATTTTGGCGAATAATTTAGTTTATATGTAATTAATATATATAATTGCATTATTAAAGAAGGAGGTGCTCACATTGAAATATGCAAAGGCTTTGATCGATGTTATCGAGCTGGAGGCTGAGGATGTTGTCCTTACAAGCGGATGTCCTGAAGACTGTCCGCACGAAATTGGCGGATGTACAAATGAATCAGGTTGTCCTTTAGATTGTCCGCACGAAATCGGTTGATTTTCAATCAAAACAAAAAGCTGCCGTATTTATATACGGCAGTTTTTTTTGCATTTTCATATTGCCCGTATCGCTTGCATTTTAGCGCCGGATAGTGTATTATAAGAAAAACAATTTTTTTTTAAATAATTTGAAAGCGGTGAACAAAATGAATGTTTTATATGAGGGCGACAAACTCGTCAAAACCGTAATAGGCACAAAGCAGGTAAAGCCCGGCGTTATTTACAGATGGTCGGATTACGCTGTACCGTACAGCCTTGACGGAGCGGAGTATCTTTATAATAACTTTACCAAAAAGCTTTGTCAGCTTGACAGCGCCATGGATGTTAATGCCGAAGCGCGTTTTACCTCGGACGAAATATGCTTAAGCCCCGACTTGACTCAGCTTGTCGCGGACTGCTTTTTGGTTCCCGAGGATAAAGACGAGACTGAGACTTACACAGGTTTTTGCAAAATCGCCCGCATAATGAATAACAAGTCAAACGGGTATAAGGGTTTTACTATTCTTCCCACAACCGCATGCAACGCAAGGTGCGTTTACTGCTTTGAGCAGGGTATGAAGTATGTCACCATGAATGACGAAACCGTTGAGCAGACGATCAAGTTTATAACAAAAGTCCGTAATCCGGAAAAGAAAATTCATTTTCACTGGTTCGGCGGAGAACCGCTTGTCGGTGAAAAAATCATAGACAGAATCTGCGGCGCGATGCGCGAGGCGGGTATAGAGTTTTCTTCCAATATAGTCACAAACAGCGCGCTCATAAATGAGAAAAACCTCAAAAAGATGAAGGACGACTGGAACGTCAGGTCGATGCAGATAACGCTTGACGGCGTTGAGGATGAGTATAACCGCCGCAAGAATTACTACTTCAATTACGATTCCGCTTATTGGCATGTGCTCTCGCGCATAAAAATGGTAAACGAGCAGGATATCCGAATAAGTATCCGCGTTAATGTCGACGAGGAAAACATAGACGGCGTGCTTGAAATGGCCGAGGACTTAAAGAACTTTATCGTTAAACCGGAGCTTGTCAGAATATATCTTGCGCCGCTTTTCGGCTTACAGGCAAGCCCTGACGGTATCAATATCTGGAAAAAGTCCTTCGATATTTGCGGCGGACTTGAAAAACTGGGTTTTAATGTCGGCTATTATTATGATGTAAAATATGTGAAGGTCAACTTCTGCATGGCGGATTCGGTCAACAAAAGCATAGTTATCTCGCCTGAGGGAATGCTGCACAACTGTGAGCACATCGGCGATATTCCTCCGCTTGGCGACGTTTGGAACGGCGTTACAAATATTGAGCTGAAAAATAAGCTGTTGTCGGTTGAGCCGGTACAGGACAAATGCCGCGGCTGCTTCTCGCTGCCTAACTGCACCACCTTTACCGGCTGCGATCATGTGCGCATTGACTGCCGCTACACAGCACGGAAAAATATGGAGAAGATCCTTGAAAGGCATATTCGCGCTTTGATGAAAAATGAGAAAGCCGAAGAAGCGGATCCCGAAGAATTTGAAACCGAAAACTGTTAAAAGCAGCGTGATTGTTTACCAATCAGTTTCATACTAAAGTAAAAACGGAGCGTTTCGTTGCGCTCCGTTTTGTGTATTGATAAATAATTATACAAGCTCTTTTTTGATTGCGGCAAGAAGCTCGTCGTATGTATCATAAGCGGGAATATCAGGGTTGTCCGCCTTGATGCTTTCGGGAGCCTTGAACAAAAAGCCCGCTTTGCTCGCCTTTATCATACCGAGGTCGTTGTAGCTGTCGCCGCTGGCGATCGTTTCAAAGCCGCAGGACTGAAGCGCTCTTACGGTGGTGAACTTTGACTTTTCACAGCGCATCTTAAAGCCTGTGATCTCGCCGTTGTCGCCAACGATAAGCTCGTTGCAGAAGATAGTGGGCATGCCGAGCTTTTTCATAAGCGGAGCGGCAAATTGAGAGAAGGTGTCGCTGATGATGATGGTCTGGCAGGTCGCGCGCAGCTCGTCAAGGAACTCCTTTGCGCCTTCCATCGGGTCGATCGTCGCGATAACGTCCTGGATCTCCTTCAAGCCGAGGCCGTGTTCCTTAAGAATGTTAAGGCGGTAGTTCATCAGCTTGTTGTAATCGGGTTCGTCGCGTGTGGTCTTTTTGAGCTCGGGAATGCCCGAAGCCTCAGCAAACGCGATCCAAATTTCCGGAACAAGTACGCCCTCAAGATCTAAACAGGTTACATACATAGTCAGTCTTCCTTTCTGTTTTCAAAATACAGAAATCAGTATAGCACTTTTTGCCGCTAACGTCAATATTTTGTTGAGGCGGAAGATTATTTTTGAAAAACGCGCAAAAACCCTTGACTTTTGTTTTCAGTCGGATATGATAAGTGTATATGAATAAGGAGAAATGTGCAGAGCTATGAAACATTTTTTAGTTGTTGTCGATATGCAGAATGACTTTGTGGACGGCGCCCTCGGAACAAAAGAGGCGGTTTCCATTGTCCCTAATGTCGTTAAAAAAATAAGGGAGTTTGACGGCGAGGTTTTTGTCACGCTCGACACCCACTTTGAAAACTACATGAACACCGCCGAGGGCAAAAAGCTGCCTGTGCCGCACTGCATAAAGGGCACCGGGGGACATCGGCTCAACAAGGCGGTTAAAGCGGCGCTTGATGAAAAGGGATATACTCCGGTCGAGAAAGTGACCTTCGGCTCCGTCGATTTGCCAGATATGATTGAGCTTGCCGCCGGCGGTGAGGAATTCACGATAGAGCTTATCGGTCTTTGTACGGATATCTGCGTTGTCAGCAACGCTCTGCTGTTAAAGGCGCATTTTCCGGAGGCTGAAATCGGCGTTGACGCTTCATGCTGCGCGGGAGTTACTCCTAAGTCGCACGAGGCGGCTCTTACAACCATGAAAAGCTGTCAAATAAACATTAAAGATTAAAGGCAATACCGCATAATTCAGGTGTGCGGATTGCGTAGTAAGATTTTTCGTCAGGGTGCACAAATAAATTGAGGTAAGGCTGACGCCTTGCCGAGGTTTTTTGGGCAGTCTGGCGGAATAAGATTCAAGCAAGGCGTACACCGTGAATTGTGCGGTGTTGCCTAAAATATACGGAGGGTTATTATGTTTAACGCGGAAAAGGTAAAAAACGAATGCGTAGAGTGGATACGCGATTTTTTTGAGAAAAACGGCAAGGGCTGCAACGCGGTAGTCGGTATTTCGGGCGGCAAGGACAGCTCTATAGTTGCCGCGCTCTGTGTTGAGGCGCTGGGTAAAGACAGAGTCATAGGCGTGCTCATGCCCTGCGGCGAGCAGGCGGATATAGATATGGCAAAGCTGCTTGTTGATACGCTCGGAATAAAGCACTACATCATCAACATCAAGGACGCCGTAGACGGGCTTACAAAGAGCATTCCCTTTGAGCTGAGCGACCAGAGCCGCACCAATCTGCCGCCGAGGATTCGCATGTCTACGCTGTACGCGGTTTCCCAGAGCAACAACGGCCGAGTAGCCAACACCTGCAATCTCTCCGAGGACTGGGTGGGCTACTCAACGCGCTACGGCGATTCGGTCGGCGATTTCAGCCCGTGCTCACACCTCACCGTTGCCGAGATGAAGCAGATCGGCAGGCTTTTGGGGCTTCCCGACGTGCTGGTCGATAAGGTCCCGATCGACGGACTCTGCGGCAAAACCGACGAGGACAACCTCGGCTTTACCTACGCCGAGCTTGACCGCTATATCCGCACAGGCGAAATTGACGACATGGAAAAGAAGGCTAAGATCGACCGTATGCACGAAATGAACCTGTTTAAGATGCAGCTTATGCCCGCGTTCGTGCCCGGCAGTGAGGAATGATATGAAGGACAAGGCTTTTAAGCTGGGAATAATTGTCGGCAGGTTCCAGACCTTTCACACGGGACACAAGTATATGGTCGACAAGGCGTGCGCCGTCTGCGTCCGCGTGGGCATTCTTGTAGGCTCGTCGCAGGAGTCGGGCACGCTGAAAAATCCGTTCTCGTATGAAATGAGAAGGGAAATGCTGAAAAAGGTGTTCGGCGACCGCGTCAGGATCGAGCCGCTGCCCGACATCGGCGTCGGCAACAACAACAAGTGGGGCGACTATGTGCTGCAAAATGTACAGCGCCGCTTCGGCAAAGCCCCCGATCTGCTTGTTTCGGGCAAGGAGGAGCGCCGCGTTGACTGGTTCGACAGCGCCGCGGGCGTTTCGGTTGCCGAGCTGTACGTCCCCAAAACGATAGATATGTCGGCAACAAGAATGAGGCAGTTTTTTATCGATGACAACAGGGAAGAGTGGCAGCGCTACACGCCGCCTCAGCTTTGGGACGATTACGAAGCGATGAGAGCCGCGGTGCTCGCGGCAAAAGATAATCTGTTTACGCAAAGCATATAGGCCGGTCAGCTGCGCCGTTAAACCGACTTTTAGAAAAATCCGATTTCTGTAAAGGCGCGCTTCCTGCCGCGTGGCGGCAAAGCATATGAGAGATGAAAGGGGAGAGCTATGGATAAATATATAGAGCGCAGGCGAATAAGCTTCAGCGGCAGAGTCCAGGGGGTGGGCTTCCGCTATTACGCGCAATACGCCGCCAGTGACGCGGGCGTGACGGGCTGGGTGCGCAACGAATACGACGGCACCGTTACAATGGAGATCCAGGGCACTCCGCGCCAGATCGACGATGTCATAAGCGCCCTTCAGCGCGGAAGATATATCCGCATAGACAACATCACAAGCAAAACAATAGCCGCCGACCCAAACGAGCGGCGGTTCAGAGTAAGATATTAGTATAAAAAGCGGCTCAGTCCATTTCGGATCGAGCCGTTTTTATATTTTGCTTTATTGTTGGTGATTTGCGACGTAATCGTAAGCATTATACGCCTGGTCAACTATATCGTTTACCGATGAGGTGATCTCTTTGTCGCCCATATCGTAGTGCTTCTGCGATTCTCCGTAGCCGACATAGTATCTTATAACCTGATCGTCATGAATATAATAGCGGTACTGCTCGCCGTTTACGCAACGATAAACGAAATACAGGTTGTGATTCTCGTCAAAGAAGTACCAGTCCTTGTCCTTTTCATCGTCGTGGAATGAGCCCTTTGTTCCGATCCACACGCGCTTGTTTTCGGTTACTACATAGTCGTAATCGCCGGCGTTTGAGGCTTTGTCCATATAGGTTATGTCCTTGCCGAACTTTTCACCTATCGAATTGTGGTAAGAGTCTATTTCGTCCTTTGACAGCACCGAGGATTCCGGCTTTGACGGCTGCGAAATATCCGACCTGCTGCTTTGCTCTGTTGTACGCTGAGCCTCGGTCGTGTCCGTAGCGGTGTTTCCGCTTATGTCGGGGCGGCTGCTCTGTTCGGTAACGCTCTGAGTTGCTGAGGACTGCGCGCTGTCGTCGCCTTTCCCGTGGAAAAACACAAAGTAAACCATAACTCCTATCGCGGCAAAAACGGCTATTGAAGCCACAATTACAGCCGCAACAAGCGAGGTGTTGTTCTTTTGCGGCGGTCGGTTATTGTTCTGATTATACGGCGGCATGTTCTGCGGCGGCATGTTTTGCGGCGGCATGTTTTGCGGCGGCATGTTATTGCGCGGCGGTACGTTCTGCGCCTGCCACTGCGGTTGGAGCCTCTGCTGAGGACGAGGCTGCTGTTTAGGCTGCTGAGGCCGCGGCTGCTGATTGCGCGGCTGGGCAGGACGGCTGTTTTTCAGCTGATTGGCGTCCATTGTGGAATATATATTGCGCGTGGTCTGAAACTCGTTTATCAGCGCGTCCATGTCCCTGCACCTGTCGTCGGCAAAAAGCGCAAGACCGTGCATAAGCGCATGTTCGTGCGTCTGAGAAATCTTAACGCCGAGCTTTGACGGAGCTTTTAGGGTGTCGTTTATCTCCCTGTCAAGGCTGTCCTCGGGAATAACGCCTGTGATGCAGTTATAGATAGTGGCGCAAAGCGCGTAAACGTCGGTGTAAGGCCCCTGTTTTCCGTTTTTGCGGTACTGTTCCTCGGGAGCGTAGCCCTGTTTAAGCACGACCGAAAGCTGGCGCTCCTCGTTTGTATAGTAACGCGCCGAGCCGAAATCCATCAGCTTAAGCTTTCCGTTTTTTGTGTACATTATGTTGTCGGGGCTTATGTCGCGGTGGATAACGCCCGCTTTATGCATCGCCTTAAGCGACTTCATAACGGGGTACATAAGGTTTATCAGCTCGTCGGACTTGAACAGCCCGTGGTTGTTTACATATTCTCTCAGGTTTTCGCCGTCAAGGTATTCCATGACGATATACGCGGTATTGTTCGCCTGAAAATAATCAAGCACGTCAACAATACCGTCCTCGTCGGAAAAGGCGGCTACGTTTTTAGCCTCGAGCATAAAACGCTCAACGCCCTTTGAGAAAAACTCCTCCTTGCCCTGGGTTATGATAACGCCGTCTGAAACCTCGTTTGTGCGGTTTGCCGCGCCTGAGGGGTAAAACTCCTTGATAGCCACTCTTTTTGAAAGCGTGGTGTCAAGTCCTATGTAAGTGATACCGAAGCCGCCCTCGCCTATGTACCTTCCTACCAGATAACGCTCCGCGAGAACGGTGCCGGGCAAAAGGTGATAAGGAGCCGCCGCGGATTTATCGTTTATATCGTGACCGCAGCGCGGACAAAACAAAGCGCCGTCGGTTTGCTTCATACAATTAAAACAATAGCTTCGCATTATATCAATCCTTATTTAAAATCAGAATATGGTTGTTTTGTTGTATTGATTGCGGAAGGTGTCGCTGAGCAGCCAGCAGTTTTCCATTGCCTCCGCCATTGACTTTGCCGATCTGCTTGCGTTCATAAAGGTTGAGATGTACTCCAGCTTGCCGTCCTTTATTGAAAACTGCTGCGCGGGCACATACATTACCCTGTAATAGTCCGACGAGGCGTTGCGGTACAAGAAGCAGATATATGTGATGGCGTTGTTGTATTTGCTTTCAACGTGATAAATATTGCGCAGCTCAATGCGCTCGCCGTAGCGCGCCTCGTTGTCGTTGTGCTCTACGTTTGAAAGGAAAAAGCTTCTAAGCTCGTCTTCCTGAGCCTTTGCCTCATCAGCCGAGATCGGCGGAGGTGCCGTAGTGACAACAGGCTCGGTCGTTTCCTGAGTATTTGTCGGGTCTGTAAAGGTGGGGTGAGTTTGGTCTATGCCCGAAAGCAGGTCTTTTATATTGAAGGTGGTCTCCGCCTCGGTGGAGGGTTCGCTTTTCAATGAGTCCTTATTTGAGCCCGGGTGATTAAACAGAAGTATGCCGCCGCCGATCATCACGGCAAGAATCAGAATGATCGGGATCCCGTACAGCAAAAGCGTTTTCCGCAGCGGCTTTTGCGGCGTTGGCTCGTTGTTGGGGATTATTGTGGCGTTTGTTGTTTTGCGCGCGTTCATGTACTCGTTGGGGCTTGCGGGAGGAGCCTTTTTATCGGGGTCGTTTGCTTGCTGTCCCTGATCTCCGTTTTTCGGCTTTGCCCGGTAGGTGATGGTGTGCGCGGTTTGGATATCCACGGGCACTTTTGCCGTCAGCTCGGTTATAAGCGCGTCTATATCGGGCGTTCTGTCCTTTACAAAAACCGCAAGACCGTGGAGGATAGCCTGCTCGTGAACGCTGCTGATTTTTATGCCGAGCTTTGACGGCGGAATCAGCGTGTCGTTTTCAACGCGGTCTTTGGCTACGGGAGGCACCTTGCCTGTGATGCAGGTGTAAATGGTGGCGCAAAGGGCGTAAACATCGTTGAACGGCCCCTGCTCGCCGTTGTGGCGGAACTGTTCCTCGGGGGCAAAGCCCTGCTTAAGAATTATGGCTATTTGCTTTTCGTCGTCGATATATGACCTTGCCGAGCCGAAGTCCATCAGCTTCAGCGTGCCCTTTTTGGTGTACATGATATTGTCGGGGCTTATGTCGCGGTGGATAATGCCGTTGACGTGCATATCCTTTAGCGCCTTCATAACGGGCATAAGCAGGCGGATAAGCCTTTCGGGCTCAAACAGCCCGTGGTGACGCATATATTGCTTCAGGTTTTCGCCGTCAAGGTAATCCATGACGATATAGGCGGTGTTGTTCTCCTGAAAATAGTCCTGTACATCGACTATGCCCTCTTCGTCCGAAAAGGCGGCAACGCTTTTAGCCTCTACCATAAAGCGTTCAACGCCGCCGCGGAAAAAGCCCTGACGCTCGTTTAAAACGCTTATTTCCTTTGAAACGGCGCTGTTGCGCGAGGCTATGCCCGAGGGGTAAAACTCCTTGACAGCCACGCGCTTTGAAAGGGTGGTGTCCATGCCGATGTAGGTTATGCCGAAGCCGCCTTCGCCTATAACCCTTCCTATTATGTATCTGTTTGATAGCACTGTACCGCAAGGCAGAAAATAGGGCTTGCCCCGAAACAGAGCCTTGCAGTCGGTTCCGCAGTGTTTGCAGACCTCTGCGCCGTCAAGCGGGCGCATGCAGTTGTAACAGTATTTTTGCATTTTATGATTCCTTTAATAAACTTGTGTTACCTGGTATATATCGCTGTTTGATGAATCGAGGAAATAAGAATTCGTAAGCGCTTCGTTTAGTGTTGAACCCGGCTCGTCGGCGTCAAAGCTGTCCTGCGAGGCGACGATCTTGCCGTCCTTTACTGATAAATCCTCGGGGTAAACAGAAACCGCGCGGTAGTAGCTGCCCGACACGTTCTGATATACATAGTAAATCAGCTTAAAATAGTCGGTCTTTTTATCGACATAATAGATTCCCAGCGACTTGACCGACTGACCGTCCTCGGCCTGATCGTCGTAAGAGAGGATGTTGTCAAAGAAATAATCCTTAAGCGCCGCGCCGTTTGCCTTTGCCTGTTCAAGGCTGAGGCCTTCGCCGCTGTCAGAGGTCTGAGAGGACGAGCTGTCGTCGTCGGATGAAAAGCTGAACGTCGGCTGAGGTGAGGTAGAGGCGGGCTCGGGCGTTGAGCTGTCGAAAACGATCATCGACTGCTGTGAGGACCGGTTAGATGATTCAACGACGGCGGACGACGCGGGAGCGGGAACAAAGCCGCCGCTGTCATTATTGCCGCTGTTGAGCGCGATGACTATAATAATTACCGCCGCTATTACAACGACCGCGGGAATGGTGATCGCCAAAACCTTGGGAACAACCGACTTTTTTGGCGGCTGAGGCGGTATGCTGTACGAGTTGGGATTATAAGAATCCGGATTGTATGAATTGGGATTGTATGAATTTTGATTATATGAGTTTGGATTGTAGGAATTGGGAGCGTAAGAGTTTTGATAGCCAGGGGTTTGGCTGTATGAGTTCGGAGCGCTTTGGTTTTGATATTGGCTCGGCGCCGTTTTCGTTCGGGCGGTCGGACGCGGCGCTTCCGCGACGGGCTGCTCCAAAATCGTCTTGACCCTGCTTTGGTTCAAAGGCTTTTGAGAGGGAGCCTGAGCTTCCTGAGTGCCCGTTTCGGTCGTCAGCTCGTTGATAAGAGTCGGAATATCGGGCGTGCGGTCCTTTGCGTGAACCGCCAGGCCGTGCATCAGTGCGTTTTCCTGAAATTTCGGTATCTTAACGCCGAGCTCTGACGGCTTTTTAAGAGTATCGCTTACAAGGCGCTCAACGCTGTTTACGGGGACCTTGCCCGTAATGCAGGTGTATATAGTGGCGCAGAGCGCGTAAACGTCGGTAAACGGTCCCTGAACGCCGTTTGAGCGGTACTGCTCCTCGGGGGCAAAGCCCTGCTTCAGCACGATCGACATTTGGCGCTCCTCGTTTGTATAGTAGCGCGCCGAGCCGAAGTCCATCAGCTTCAGTTTTTTCAGCCGGTGGTACATTATGTTGTCGGGGCTGATGTCGCGGTGAACTACCCCCTGGCTGTGAACCGCCGCCAGCGAGCGCATAAGCGGTATCATCAGCGAAATTATTTGGTTTACGGGGAAAAGTCCATTGCGCTCTATGTACTGCTTAAGGGTTTCGCCCTCAAGGTACTCCATGACCATGTATGCGGTATTGTTAGCCTGGAAATAGTCCACAATGTCAACGATGCCGTCCTCCTCGCCGAAGGTAGCTACGTTTTTAGCCTCCTCCAAAAAGCGCTGAACGCCCTTTTGGAAAAACGACTCTTTGCCGCGCGTAACGATAACGTCCTCAGAGCCTGTGCGGTTTGCCGCGCCCGAGGGATAAAACTCCTTTATCGCCACGCGCTTCGACAGGGTAGTATTAAGACCGATGTAGGTTATTCCGAAGCCGCCCTCGCCTATAACGTTGCCTATCAGATACTTGCCCTCAAGTATAGTGCCGGGCGCGATATGGTACGGCTGGGCGTGAGACGGCCGGCTGTTGTCATAGCCGCAGCGGGAGCAAACGGGCGAGCCGTCCAGCTTCCTCATACATTTCATGCAGTAGCTTTGAGTCATAATATCTAACCCTTTCCGGTAATTGTCAATCAGCCTACCTTGGTTACTTCGTACCTTCCCGTGGTGGAGCTGATATACATTACGTTTTTCTTGGCCTGTTCAAGCGTTGAGGCGGATTTGTTGCTTGAGAAATATGATGATTTGCTGAACACCTCGCCGTTCTGAAGATACATGTTGTCGGGATCGTGTTCGAGCGTGCAGTAGTAGTTCTGGGTTGAGTTGTAGTAAACATAAACAAGTCTGCGGTAATTTGTATCGTCAGCCTCGCAGAAATACAGCTCCTTGCTCTGGATATAGTCGCCGGCTTTAGCTTTGGAGTCGCCGTCCAGAATATGCTTGAGGAAGAATTTTGCGATCGGAACGGCATTTGTCTTTGACTCGTTGACGTCAAAGCCGACGGCCGAGGGCGATTGCGAGGGCTGAGATGATGAGCTTGAGTCAAACGAAATGCTCGAGGAGCTTTCGCTGCTGCTCTGAGGCGGAAGGGTAGGCGCCGACGAATCATCGCCCGACGATAAGCCGCCGGAGCTGCTCTCGGTTCCTGAGCTGCTATCGGTTCCTGAGCTGCTATCGGTTCCTGAGCTTGCGATGTCCGACTGAGATATAAACGTCGAAATATCCGTTCCGCCGCCGCCGTCGTTTTTGCTTCCGCCGCCGTTATTGAGCGCGATGATGATTATTACAACCGCCGCCGCTGCAACTATAACGGGAATGGTGATGCCCAAAATAAGCGGAAGCTTGGATTTTTTCTGCGCCGGGGGCATGGGCGGCATGTAGGAATTATCAGGCATATAAGAATTGCCCATATTCGGCGCGGTAGTCTGCGGAGTGTAGGAGTTCCCCATATTAGGCGCGGTAGTCTGCGGAGTGTAGGAACTGCCCATATCGGGCGCGGTAGTC
>ONMK01000077.1 GCA_900318905.1 uncultured Eubacteriales bacterium
AGGAAAGTTTTTAATGATGTTTTTATATCCAATGATAGTAGAAGGAGATAACACATGAGAACGATTTGAAATATACGTTTCTCCTAATTGCCTTAATGTTTTGTTTACAATCTTTTTGTTGTGTTTGCGCTCTGTCATGAACTGATCAGCTAAATGTCGCGCTTCACTTTTGCTTTCCGCTGTGAAAGATTTTCTAATTTGTTTACCTTTTTCATCTGTGTAACAGATACGAATACGCCAATGTCCGCTTTTTAATTTCTTAGGTTCTGCCATTACTAACACCTCTCTATTACTATTTTAGGACTCAAAACAGTAAAAATCAAGATTTGTGTCCATTTTTGTGTCCAGAATTTTTCCAATCTCTTAGAAATTTGCTAATTTTTTATAGTATTTTCTAAAATCTTCAAGTGGACAGACAGCGGCAAAGGTGCTTAAAAGCCAGTATTTAAGCGGATTTTAAAGAAAAAAGGCGATTTTGATAGTTTTACCAAAATCGCCTCTGTGGTGGAGATAAGGGGAATCGAACCCCTGACCTCTTGAATGCGAACCAAGCGCTCTACCATCTGAGCTATACCCCCACGTGGATATAGAATTTTACCATAGCTATTCTATACCATAACGCGGGTTTTTTAATTCTAAAATCGAATAATTAAAAATATTTTTAGGTTAATCCAAATGATATCGAAATCGCGTTGTCTATTGCCGTCATGTCGTTTTCATCGACCGATCCCATTTTTTCTTTTAGTCTGCGCTTGTCTATCGTCCTTACCTGCTCAAGCAGCACCACGCTGTCCTTTGTCAGTCCCGAGGTTCCCGAGTACAGCGGAATGTGGGTAGGCAGCTTTGCTTTTGACTGCTGGCTTGTTATTGCCGCCGCTATTACCGTGGGGCTGAAACGGTTGCCGACGTTATTCTGCACTATCAGCACAGGCCGCACGCCGCCCTGTTCCGAGCCGATAACGGGGCTGAGGTCGGCGTAATATATGTCACCGCGTTTTATGATCAAGGCTTTCACGCTCCAAAAATTTACTATCAATATTTTTGCCTGTCCGCAAAAATTTATTCCGTTATTACATATTATTTTTGAGAGCGGTGAGTGTTCGTCATTTGCCGGTCGCTTTGGCGTTTGAAAATGTAATGGAAAAATCAAGGCTTTGCGCGCTTGCTTCCTTCGGCAGCCCGTTATTGTCAACAGTCAGGTC
This sequence comes from uncultured Eubacteriales bacterium, assembly GCA_900318905.1. Classification (GTDB taxonomy): domain Bacteria; phylum Bacillota; class Clostridia; order Oscillospirales; family Acutalibacteraceae; genus Ruminococcoides. The sequence goes on from ONMK01000077.1 coordinate 1,203, forward strand.
AGCGTTTCCGCACGGAAGGTCAAGCTTAATTGGACTGCTGCCACTGCCGTTCGGCGTGTTTTTAAGAATCTGGTGCAAAATCGAGCAGAAGCTGTCGTTTGGCAGATATGCCTCGTCGGCGGTGGCTTTGACTCCGCTTCGTGAGAGGGCAAGCTCATTTCCGCTGTAGCTGACGCTCAGCCCGTCCAGAGTTTCGGGAGAGCTAAGCTCAATAGCGCAGTAGCCCTGTCTGGTATTTATAAGGGTTCCGCTCAGCTCCATTCCGCGGTATCGCGCTTTGAAATCCGCGCTGAAATCCGTGTTTACCGCGTTGGAGTTTTTGTCATGCTCGCAGCCGCAGAGCAAAACCGTTAGAACCGAAAAAAAGACACATAACAGCTTAAGAATTCTGGCAGCCATAAGGCACCTCCTGTTCTAAAGCTATTATATGTCCTGTCGGTATTTATAATGACTGTTTATACGCCGCACGCCGCAAACGCGTTCGGAAGTTCGTCGATGATGTCGCCCGGGAGCATTGAAATCTTTCCGAGCCGCTTTGCCGCAAAATCTCCTGCCAAGCCATGCAGATAAACCGCGGCGCAGGCGCAGTCAAACGGAGCTTTGCCCTGAGCGAGAAGCGATGCGCAGATTCCCGCGAGGACGTCGCCGCTGCCTCCCGTGGCCATGCCGCTGTTGCCCGTCATGTTTATTCTCGCCTTGCCGTCGGGCGACGCGAGAACAGTACCCGCGCCCTTTAGCACGGTGATAACGCCGTAACGCGCGGCAAAGGTACGCGCTGTCATTTCGCGGTTATCGTTAACTTCCGCAGCCGTAATGCCGCAGAGCCGCGCCATTTCCATAGGGTGCGGAGTGATAACTACGGGCGCTTTGGCGTTCCTTAAAGCTTCGGGATCATCAGCGATGCAGTTTAGCGCGTCGGCGTCGAGTACCATAGGCTTTTTACAGCTTCGGATAAAGCCCTCGACAATTGCTTTTGTATCGTCGCATACCCCGAGTCCGCAGCCGAGCAGCACCGCGTCGGATTTTTGACTGAGCAGATAGGGAAGATTCAGCGCGGATATTTTTCCGTCTGCGTTTTCCTCAAGCGGAAGATACACGCTTTCGGGCAGCCTTGCCGCGATAATAGGATAAATGCTTTTCGGCAGCGCGCATTTAAGCAGCCCCAAGCCGCTTCTGAGGGCGGCGGTACCGCTCAATATGCCCGCGCCCGCCATTCCGTAGCTGCCGCAAATGCTCAGCAGCGTGCCCATCGTGCCCTTGTGGGCGTCGTCTGGGCGCGGCGCGATAGCTTTTTTTACAATGTTTTTGTCCGTGCGTTCCATAGCTTCAGCGTCTGTTTGTGTAATAAAGCTGTTTTATCAGCTCCTGGTTCATATGCGGTCTCATTGCGGTGATGATCCTGTCGTTGGGGTTGAACACCAGCAGACATGTGCCGTAGAGCGGGTTTTTGAACACGGCGTAGGTGTTGGTGTCAAAGTCGCGCTCGTTTTTCGCGGCAAAATACATCTTGCGAAAGCGGCGGTTTTTTACATTCTTGTCGCCTATTTCCATGCTTGCGATTTCCTTTATCGGAACCGAGCACACCTTTTTTCTTCTGCGCATGGCGATAATTTTTGAAACGTTGAGGTTATCGCCGCTTACGGCATACTCAAACTCATACTTCTGTGATTTGAAGATCCACCATACGATGTAGATCCCGCCTAAAAAGATGAAAAAGCCGACCATAGCAAAATAAGCAATAACTCTTGCGAGCAGCAGGCAAGCCATCGGCACTAAAAACAGTAAAACTACCGCGATAATTTTGATAAAAAGGTTTTTGGCGGTTTTGTCGTGCTTAACCACCTGTTCGGGGAAAACATCCATATTATAAGCTCCTTAATAAAAATATCATGGCTATTGTAACATATTTTAATAAGCTTTGCAATGACCGAGCAAAAAAAAGCTTAAAAGAAAAGGGTTGGCTCAAATCTCAATCTTGAGTTTTGGGTCAGCCCCTCATTTTATAGAAGATTTTAAACACGGGCAGGGTTACTTTCCTTTAAACTTTTTCCTCAGCTTTATGTACGCTAAAATCAAGCGGCGGCTCCTCGGCTTTAAAAGCACCTTAAGGCTTGTGTTTGCGTGCTTAAGGGCGTCTGAAAACACATCGTCGTGCAAAATGTATTTTGCGTACTCACGCTGTTCTTCGTATGTCATTTCGCTGCGCTTGTCAAACACGTTCTCAATGCTCTTGTAAAAATTGTAGAGGCTCAGGTTGTAGTATTTTTGCCTGTCTTTTTTGTCGATGACTTCAAGGCGAGGAAAATACAGAACCTTTATAACGTCGTACTGCTTGGCGTTAAAGGCGCGCGAAAGGCTGTTATCGCCATCATCATACCAGTGGTACAGCGGCGAGGTTATGTAATAGAAGTGCTTGCAGCGCTTTATGTAGCCGATGTTGAACAACGCGTCCTCGCCGACGCTTATGCTCTCGTCAAACCGCAGGTCGCTGCCGATCACATCGCGGCGGTAGATGCGGTTCCAGCGCGGAGCCGCAAAACCCTCGGTATAAAGCATGTAGTATTTGCTCAGCTCAATTCTGCCGCCTCTCGCCGAAAGCGATACGCTTCTGTTCTTGCGTGCGGTAGCTCTGTAAAAGCTGCAAAAAACCGAGTCGTCCGGGTTGACCTCGACAGCGTTGTACAAAAGCTTCATCCAGTCGGGCTCGGCGTAGTCGTCGGCGTCGCAGAACATTATATATTTGCCGCGCGCGTAGTCGATACCGAAATTGCACGCGGAGGAAACGCCGCCGTTCGTCTTGTGAACAACGCGTATTTTTTCGTATTCATTATGATAATCGTCACATATAGCGCCGCTGTTGTCCTCGCTGCCGTCGTCGACCAGGATTATCTCGTAATCGTCAAAATCCTGATCAAGCAGAGAGTTTACGCAGGTTCGCAATGTATTCTCACAGTTGAAAACAGGCACAATCACACTTATTTTCACGTTGATACCCTCACGTTCGTCAATGTCGGAATTATGACATTATATTACCATAAAGCGGCGCGGAAATCAATAATATTATAAATATAGTTTGTTAAGGGCTTAGTTATACCCTGATATAGAATAATTACGTACGCAAAGGCAATAATTATACCATAAATTATGCGGAGGAATAGTATGCAATACGGAAAAGTAGAGATCTGCGGAGTAAACACCTCGCGGCTCAAGGTGCTCAGCGAGGACAAAAAGCGCGAGCTGCTCAAAACGATAAAAAGCGGAAGCCCCGCCGAGCGAAAACGCGCAAGAGATGAAATGATAAACGGCAACCTGCGGCTTGTGCTGTCGGTGATCCAGAGGTTTACGGGCAGGGGGGAGAGCCCCGACGATTTGTTTCAGGTTGGAGTGATAGGGCTTATCAAAGCTATCGACAATTTTGATCCCAAGCTTGACGTCAGGTTTTCAACCTACGGCGTTCCGATGATAATCGGTGAGATAAGAAGGTACCTGCGCGACAACAACGCCGTGCGCGTTTCGCGCTCCATGAGGGACACCGCCTACAGGGCGATGCAGCTGAAGGAGCAGCTTACCGCCCGAAACAACCGCGAGCCCTCGGTTGAGGAGATAGCCAAGCTTATGGACGTTCCCAAAGAAACCGTTGTGCTTGCGCTTGAGGCGGTTGTCGAGCCTGTTTCGCTTTACGAACCTGTATTTTCCGACGGAAGCGACACGGTCTATGTTATGGATCAAATCGGCGACAAAAGCGACGACCGCACCTGGCTTGAGGAGCTTGCGCTCAAAGACGCTATCTCAAATTTGAGCGACCGTGAAAAGCGGATCCTCACCCTCAGGTTTTTTCGGGGAAAGACGCAGATGGAGGTCGCTTCGGAAATAGGGATTTCTCAGGCGCAGGTAAGCCGAATCGAAAAAAGCGCCCTTGACGCTATCAAAGAAAATATGTAATAAAAAATAACCGTATTATTTGCTCCCTATAGCTTGGTGAATATCATGCTATGGGGATATTTTTTCATCTTAAATTTTTCTATTGAAACCTCGTCCGAAATAGTGTATAATATTATGGATAATTTATAAAATCAACTTTTAGAAGGTGAAGCTATGGTAACAAGAGAAGACGTAGAAAACATTGCGCTGCTTTCAAAGCTGTTTGTTCCCGAGGAGGAGCTTGACGGGCTTACAAAGTCCATGCAGGAGATCATCGACTTTGCGGACGCGATCAACAACGCGCCGACAAGCGCCGAGGGCTTTGACAACATCAACAATCTGTCAAACGTTTTCCGCGAGGACGAGGTCGTAGAGTCATATCCCGTTGCGGAAATTCTTAAGAACGCGCCCGAACAGGCGGAAGACCACTTTTTGGTCAGGAACAGGGAGTGAGGTGCGCTATGGGATATATTGCTAAAATACACGATATGCTTACGGCTAAGCAGGTTTCCTGCGCTGAGCTGACAAAGAGCTATCTTGATGAAATCGAAAAGTCAAACGGCGAGCTCAACGCCTATGTATGCGTAACTCCCGACGAGGCGCTCAGGGCTGCCGAAGCGGTCGATAAAAAAATCGCCGCGGGGCAGGAGATAGGTATGCTCGAGGGCGTTCCCATGACTCTCAAGGACAACATGTCCACCAAGGGTATCGAAACAACCTGCTGCTCAAAGATTTTAACGGGCTACAAGCCGATTTACGACGCTGCGGTATGGGAGATACTAAAGGCTCAGAACGCCGTTATGCTCGGCAAAACCAACATGGACGAGTTCGCTATGGGCTCATCGTGCGAGAACTCCTACTTCGGCGGCGCCATGAACCCCTTTAACGTAAACCACGTCGCCGGCGGCAGCTCGGGCGGCGTTGCGAGCGCTGTCGGCGGCAATATTGCTGCTTACGGCTTAGGCTCGGATACGGGCGGCTCTATCCGTCAGCCCGCTTCATTCTGCGGAGTTGTCGGCCTTAAGCCCACCTACGGCGCTGTGTCGCGTTACGGCCTTATCGCCTACGCAAGCTCGCTCGACCAGATCGGCCCCATAACAAAGAGCGTTGAGGACGCTTCAATTGTGTTCGACGCCATTTCAAAGCCCGACAGGCGCGACTCTACCTGCCTCGGCTCAAAGGGCGGCGAGACCTACTCCAAGCTCAACAACGATATAAAGGGTATGAAAATCGGTATCGCGCGCGAATACCTCGACGGTGTGCGCGACGACGTAAAGGAAGCCGTGCTCGAGGCGGCAAAGATTTACGAATCTTTAGGCGCCGAGATAGTTTACTTCGACTTGCCTATCCTTAAATTCGCCCTGCCCGTTTACTATATCATAGCCTGCGCCGAGGCGTCATCTAACCTCGGACGTTACGACGGTATCCGCTACGGCTACAAGACCGAGCATTACACCGGAACTCACGACATGATCTGCCGCACCCGCAGTGAGGGCTTCGGCGAGGAGGTAAAGCGCAGGATACTGCTCGGAACCTATGTGCTTTCGGCGGGCTACTACGACGCTTACTACAAAAAGGCTACAGATTTGCGCGGAACGATTATAAAGGCGTTCAACGACGCGTTTGAAAACTGCGACGTTATACTTGCTCCTACGGTTCCTATGACAGCGTTTGAAAAGGGACACGCAACATCTGACCCTATCGAAACATATCTTACCGACATCTGCACCGTCCCCGTAAACATTGCTGGGCTTCCCGGTGTGTCAATTCCATGCGGCTTTAACCAAAAGGGTATGCCTATAGGTATGCAGCTTATCGGCAGAAGCTTCGGCGAGGCTCAGATCCTCAACGCTGCTTACAAGTACCAGCAGGCGGCTCCCGAAAAATTCATTGATACAAAGTGGGGTGTTAAGCTGTGAAATACGAATTAGTATCGGGTTTTGAGACCCACA
>ONMK01000049.1 GCA_900318905.1 uncultured Eubacteriales bacterium
TCAAACGTGCCCTGAGCCTTGACCGTTTTGCCTTTATATTCCTCAGGAGAATTAACCATGCTGTAAACGGTAGAGTAAACCATGTTGGAATTGAGGTTTGTTAAGTCGACCTCGGCAGAGTAATCAAGCTTTGGATAATCGACTTTAGGAGCAACGGTGGTATTTTTTGCCTGCGACTCGGCAAGGATATCATTTATGGTCTTTTTGCTTGTCTGATCAGCCTTGTTTTCAACCTGAGAAGCCGCTGAGCCGCAGCCCGCAAAAACCGAAACGAGCATTACAAATAACATTATTAAGGATATAATCTTTTTCATCGCTTAAAGCCTCCTTTGGCTGCTCCTATCAGCGAGAACAAGGCGAAAGCCGCTATATCTACCGCGACAATCGTCGAGCCGACGGGCGTGCTGAACAGAATCGAAATAATGATTCCCAGCGAGGCGCAGAAAACGCTCAGGCAAGCCGAACAGATAGTGACAGCCTTAAAGCTTTTGAGCACGCGCATTGCCGAAAGCGCAGGGAAAATAATAAGCGCCGAAATAAGCAGCGAACCTACGAGGTTCATTGAAATTACGATGATTACGGCAATTATGACGGCGATGATCAGGTTATATACGCTCGCTTTTGTTCCCGTAGCGGTGGCGAAATCCTCGTCAAAGGTGACGGAGAAGATTTTGTTGTACAGGAAGATAAACACCGCCACTACGATAAGCGAAACGATAATGCAGAAGTTTACCTCCTCTTTGGTGAGCGTTAGGATAGAGAGGGAGCCGAAAAGCGTTGAGCAGACATCGCCCGAAATATTAGCCGACTTTGGAAAAACGTCGAGGTTCATCAGGAGATAGCCGATAGCAAGCGCTCCTACGGAGATCATTGCTACCGCGGCGTCGCCCTTTACCTTGGCGTTTTTGCCCGTTCTGAGAAGCAGAACGGCGCTCAAAACGGTTATAGGCATTACAATCAGCATGTTTCCGCTTGCGTCGATAGCGGGCTTCCACGCGCTTACGAGCGCGCCTGTGATCGAGGAGACCGCCATCGCTCCGAAAGCTACATGAGAGAGTCCGTCGCCTATAAACGAAAAGCGTTTGAGCACCAGCGTAACGCCCAGAAGCGAAGCGCACAGCGCCACGAGCACGCCGACTATAAGCGCGTAGCGAACCTGTGAAAACTGAAAATAGTAGGACAGGGTATCAAATATTTCCATTGTTACCCTCCATTTCCTTTGCCGACTGTGCCGAGGAATATCTTAGATATTCTTCGCGCGTGCCGAAAAATATCTTATCTCCGATATAAAGCACTTTATTCGCGAACCGGATCGCCGCGCGGACGTCGTGCGAGATCATTATTACGGTTATTCCGTATTCATTGTTGAGCTTTTCGATAAGCGCGTACATTTCCTGTGTAGCCTTTGGGTCGAGCGCCGCGACGGGTTCGTCTAAAAGGAGCATTTTTTCAGTGGCGCATACCGCTCTTGCAAGCAATACGCGCTGCTGCTGACCGCCGGAAAGCTCGCGGTAGCAGCGCTTTTTTAGATTAGATATACCTAAAAGCTCAATGTTTTTTTCAGCCTTACTCTTTTCACGGCGCGTGTAGAACGGGCGAAGTCCGCAGCGTCCCTGAAAGCCCGAAAGGACTATCTCAAAAACCGTGGCGGGAAAATCCTTCTGGATAGAATCCTGCTGAGGAAGATAGCCTATCTCGCGGCGGCTCAGTCCGTCGCCTGTTTCTATCGTCCCCTTCATCGGCTTATGCAGGCCGAGAATGGTTTTCATCAGGGTGGTTTTGCCCGAGCCGTTCTCGCCCAGAATGCAGACGTAATCACCGCTTTCAACGGAAAAGCTTAAATTTGATATTATTTCCTGCCCCTCGTAGCCGAGGGTAAGGTCTTTACATGTGAGTTGTGACATGGATTCTCTCCGTTTAATTCAATGCTTTTTTGAGCACCTCAAGGTTGCTCTGCATAACGCTTAAATATGTGTCGCTTTCGCCGACAGCCGACTGCATACTGTTGAGCGTAAGCACCTCAGCGTCCTTTGTTTTTGCCGTGTCGATTACCGCGTCGGCGATTTTTTTGTCCGAACCGTCAATAATTATCAGCTTATTGAGCTTTAGCTCGTCAAGTTTATTCGCGAGGAATACAAGCGTTTGGAAGCTCGCCTCGCTCTCAGCCGAACAGCCCGAAAAAGCCGCGTAGTATTTCAAATTATAGTCGTCCGTCATATAGCGGAACGGAAAACGGTCGGCAAAAATCAGCGTATCGTTCTTTGCGGACGAACATACCTGCTCATACTGACCGTCAAGCTCGTTGAGCTTTGCGATATAAGCGTCGGCGTTCTTTGAGTATGTGTCTTTGTTATCGGGGTCTTTTTTGCCGAGAACGTCGGCAATGCTCTTACAAAGCTTTGAGGCGTTTTTGACCGAGAGCCAGATATGTTCGTCGATTTCCTTTTCGTCCTCTTCCTCTTCGCTTTTCTCAGCCTGCATGCCCTCGACAGCTTTTTCTTCCTTTGCCATGTCGCCGAGAGCCTCAATAAGATTCAGCGCCTTCATATCCTTGTTTTGGGCTTCCTTCAAAACGTCGTCGACCCACTTGTCGGACTCGCCGCCGGTGTAAATGAACACATCGCTTGATGAGATGTTTATAATATCCTTAGCCGTGGGCTGGAAGCTGTGGAGATCGACTCCCTTGTCGAGCAGGAGTTCAACATCTACGTTGTCAAGATCACCGACAATCTGTTTTACCCACTCGTATTCCGGATAAATCGTAGCGATGATTTTAAGCTGCTTTCCGCTACCGGACTTTTTTGAGCCGCAGCCCGCAAAAACGGCAAGTAAAACTGCCGCGCACAATAAAACTGAGATAATTCTTTTCATATATGTTCCTTCTTCACTGTTTTTGACATTCGCGGCAAACGCCGTAGAGCACGGTGCTTGCCTTGTCAATTGCAAACTCGTCGCTTTGGGCAAGATTTTCGATAAGAATTTTGGCGCACTCGCTGTTCATGTGATATGTTTTGCCGCATTTTTCACACGAAAGGTGCAGACACTCTTTGCAGTGCAAGCCCTCGGTGTATTGATAAAACACCTCGCGCGAGCCGCTGTTGTTTACACGCCTAACCTTGCCTTCCTTTTCAAGCTCGGAAAGGTTGCGGTAAACGGCGCTTATGCTTATACCCTCGCAGCAAAGCGCCTCTTCAAGCTGCTTTGCCGAGAGCTTTTCGTCGGCATGGCTTGAAAGATAGCTTAAAAGCGCCTTTCGCTGCTTTGTCATATACTTAGGCAAAATCTCACCTCCGGATTTGCGAATCATTCGCAAATTATTATATCAAATGTTAACACTGTTGTCAAGGCAAACAATCAAATAGGTTATAATAGCAATTGCAAAGTATCACATATTGTGTTATACTGTTGAAGCATGCAAAATTTTGCGGCTGTAAAAAACGAACGGAGGAAATAAAATGTCAGACGATAAAAAAGAACAGATAACAGCCGTTTCCGCTGAGGAAACCGAGCAGGAAGCTGCTCATAAAAAGAAAAAGCTGTTTACAGCTAACCGAATTGAGATCATCGTAGCTATTTTCTTAGGTATAACCGCGCTGCTCACCGCTTGGGCAACCTGGATAGGCTCGCTTCACGGCGGCAACCAGTCAACCAATTATACAAAAAGCAACAACCTTGCATCTGAGGGCAACTCAGAATATAACGCCGAGATGCAGCTTTATCTTTCGGATATGATGGCGTGGAACACCGCTATCGACTATCAGATTGACGCACAGGTAGCCAGAATGAAGGGTGAAGAAGCCGAAGCTCAGGTCTATGAAAACAAAATGGAAGCGTATATTAACCAGAACTGCAGCAAAATAATGGCAGAAGCAATTACTAAAATGGATAAGAATATGACTTCGCCATTTGAAGTAGAAGGAACAGTAGAGAAATATTTTGAGAAATCCCAAAAAATCAACGCCGAATCCCAGGCGCTTCTTGAGGAAGGCAAGCAGGACAACGCACACGGCGACGCTTATAACCTTGTCAACGTAATTTTTTCCGTTGTACTTTTTCTGCTTGGTATTGTAGGTATATTCAAGAACCTGCCGAACCGCGCGGTCGTACTTTGTATCGCGATTGTCGCTCTGGTTATCGCTACAATATACATGTTCACCATTCCCCTTCCCACAGGCTTCAACTTCCTCAGTTATTTTGGAATGGGCTAAATAAATCAAACAAATCCTTTATAAATCAAATACAAAACAAAATGCCGAAAAGACAATGCCGTTACCGACACGCCTTTTCGGCATATTTTTTATTGCGGGAAGAATGATACTACATAATCTTCAAAAGGAACGTCAATGCGAACTATTCCGCTGTCATTGCGCGTCAAAATAAACTCTGTATCGGCGCCGCCATCGAAGCTGACTTTAAGCTTATCGCCGTCAAGCTCGCAGGTTCCTTTGTGAGTACCGTCCGATATATCGCCGGGACGCAGCCACAACTCAAATCCGTTTTTGCCGTCAAATGTAAGGTTGCCCTGATAGTTGCTGTACTTTACATTATAGACCTCGCGTATATCGACCTCGTCACCGCTTGCGGTTTTTGCTGTTTGTGAAACCCAGGTGGTGTTCCGCAGGACATGCTTTGCGTTATCCTCGTTAGTTCTGATTACGATAAACACAACAAGCGCCGCCACAATAGCGGCAGCGATCACCGCGGCTATGACAGGTTTTATAGGAAACTTTTTCTTACTGTCAAGCTGACTTTTTGAAGCCGGCTTCTTTTTCTTATTAGCCATTTACTGTTTCTCCGAGAAATAGACCTTGTACCGAGCGTCGCCGCCAAGGCTGTAAATAATATAGAAGCTGTCAGGTTTTGAGGAAGCGTCGTTCCATTCGATCACCGTAATGTCCATCTGCCTGTCGGGAAGATAAGTAGCGACGATTTGACGGTTCTCGGCATTATAAGCGCCCGACTCGGTCCCCGACATGCTGAGAGTATCGGTAAATGTACCGTCGCTGCTGAAGGTGATCGCTCCGCTTGAATAGCCTGAGCCAAACAGGCTGCGCATGCTGACCTTTGCTCCTGTTGAAACGTCCTCGGCGTAGGAATCGGGAACATAAACGCCGTCGAAATGCGTTACTTCCCCACCCTCTGTCGGAATGTTTATATCGATCGTAGGCATTGTTTCGGGTTCTTCGGTGCCTGCAGGTGTTTCGGAAGTCGGCGGCGAATCGGGAAGCGATTTTTCGGCAGCTTCGGTCGTATCGTTCACCGCAGCGGTCGCAGCGGTTGTTTGCTGCTGTTTATTATCATCGCCCGATTTTCCCGAATTTAACGCGATTATTATCACTATCAGGGAAGCGATTATCACCACGGCTGCGGCAATAATTATTATCAGCTGTTTTTTATTTATTCCTTTATTTTTCTTATTCATGTGACTCACTGCTTCTTTCAGCTTCGCGCTTTAGTTTCATTATTACGCCCTTTTTCATCATCTTTCCGTTGAAATAAACATACTCGTCGTCGGAAAGGCTTTCATCAACCTCAAAATCCTTCAGACTGCTCATAAATTCATCTTTTACCTCAACCGGATTGCGCTTGTTTTTAGTTTCGGCCATCTTAGAATTTACCGCTTTGACCGCCTGAGTCTGAGTGGACTTGTCCGTTATCATCCCATACATTCTTTTATAAACAGCCGAATGGATAATAAACGCCGATATAGCGGGAATAAACAACACGAGCAAAACAATTGTTACTACAACAACAGCCACCGGGCTTCCGTGACAGGCGATCAAAAAAGTTGTAGAAATGACAAACATGAGAGCTACTCCAAGCAAGCCGATTATGTTATTTTTTATTTCGCCGTAGCTCATCAAAAATGAATTCTTATAAATATACCGCATTGGAATGTCAAATGTGACTGTCATTGCCGGAATATAAAAGAACATAAATATAAAGAACAGCATTATCAGAATCGATATGATGAGCGGTCCGATAAATACGGAGTTTGACGCTATCAGCCTCATATAAAGACTGATTGACACAAAACTGAAAACAACGATTATATAGAAAAACAAACCGTGTACAAGAAAGCGAAGGAAATTATCCTTTACCGCCGAAAAAAAGTTGCTGAAAACAGGTACCTTTTCATCGCCGATAGTCATTTTAGCCGTAACCTTTACAACTCCCGCGTAAAACGGAAAAACAGGGATAATCGCAAGCAGAATTATCAGCGGAGCCTGGGATTCGCTCAGCGGCAGAATCGATGACAAAAACCAGAACAAAGCCGTAAACGCGCTCAGCGGTACTGCAAATAGCAGGTTAGTAAGGACCAGACTGGGGAAATTATGAAACAGATTTGTGAATACCGCGGCAATAGGCAGGGTATTTTTTTGAGATTCTGATGCCATTTTAACCTCCTGTGCCGCGAAAAACGGCTAAAATTTAAACGTCCCCGCAAAAAGCGTCCACAAAAGTGTGTCGGCAAGCGCGGCAATAGATGTAACGCCGAGGGCTGAAAAAAACCGCGACGAAAACCGGAGCAGATCCTCTCTGAGAGAAGCCGCGGGGGTTTTCCTGCTCAGCGAATATAAGAAAGCATGCTTTGAGAACGCGAATGCTCTTGCGGAAAAGCCGATAAGCACCGCGCAAAATATGAATGTGCCGGGAAGCAGAACCAAAAGGTAAAACCCGGCTCCGCTCAGCCCATGAGAGACGCACAGCCAGCCTGCGGTAACCCCCGTTCCGAAGCCCTTAAAGCAGAGCAGAACCGCTATAAACGGAATGCCCCACGCGGCAATGCCCAGAAGATAAACCGAGAGCAAAAACAGAAAATCGGAAGCGAAGCACGCGCAAAATGTACCGAAAGCGCCCTGGCTCAACCTTGATTCAAGATTGGTAGTGAAAAGAAAATCAAGAGTGCGAAGCGTGTTTTTATCGGCGCTTTTGGAATACACCGCGCCCAGCACAAGCCCTGTCAGCAAAAGCGCTGCAAGCAAAAGCGTTATTCCGTGACGCCTGATAATGCTTTTGAAGTCGGGCAAACGCCGCCTTCTTCGCGGCAGCCCTAAAGACAATACAATACCTTTCATATAAAACATCCTTTCTGCGGTTGTCCACAGTAAAGAATATGCGTAAATTATGAAAGGTATGAGATATTTATATGATTAAAACAGTTTGCCGAGCTCCTCTGCCCTGTCGGTGCAAGCCTGCATAGCGTCGAGAATTCCCTCGGTAAAGCCGTGTTCTCTGAGCTTTTCAAGAGCCGCGCATGGCAGCCGAGCCCTCCAGCGTTGCGCAAATAAGGTTCATAGCCTGCTCGTAACCTATGCCGCAGCTTTGAGCGTAGTCTGCCATAGCTTTGGCAAAAAGGTAAATATACGCGGGGCTGGAGCCGTTAACAGAGATTATCTCGTTCATATGCTCCTCTGAAATGTACTCGCATACGCCGCTGCCCGCGAACATGCGGTAAACAAGCTCCTTGTCCTCATCACTGATGTTTTCGGACGGGCAAAGCGCAGAAGCGCCCTTTTTGAGAAGCAAAGGCGTATTGGGCATTACCCTAACAACGGGGCAGTTACAGCCCAGAGCCTTGCGGACATAGCCGATCGAAATTCCGGCTGCAATCGAAACAAAGGTCTTGCTTTCATTTGCCTCGATCTTTACCGCATCAAGAACCTCGGCGTAATTCTGAGGCTTTACTGCAAGCACGATTATATCGCAGGAGCTTACAAGCACAGGCGAAGAGGGATAACCCTCAACGCCCATGCCGAGCATGACATCTGTTTTTGCTTTGTCGGTATCGTAAACACCGAGCATTTCGGCGCTGCCGTTTTGAGCTATCATTCCCTTGATAATAGCGGTAGCCATATTACCCGCGCCGATAAATCCTATTTTTTTCATAATAAACTTCCTTATCCGATTCCGAATGAGCTGTTGTTAGCGCAGCGGAAATACATGTTATATTTATTTGCGTCGCCGTCACGGGCATAATCGCCGTAGAAGAAGATTTCGACCTCATCGACTCTGCGCCACAGCAAACCAATATAGCAGCTGCCCGAAGCGTGGTGATACTGAAGAAGCCTTGTGGTGAAGGCGCTTTTATTGATGTTCGCAAGGTCGCGTGTGCCGCCTGACGCAGAGGCGTAATCCTTGTAGATGTATCCTGTCGTGCCGTTTGTAAGCTTGATTTTATACCAGCTTGAGTTGTATAGCTTTGCGTCAACAAAGGTGAACTTAGTGTTGTACGACATTGTTGTAACAACAGAATTGCCCGTGCCCGCGCCCGAGCGCAGGTTTACGCCAGACTCGTTTACATAGCCCGAGCCGCCCGCGGTTATTTTTCCTCCCGAAGCAGTGCCGAGAAGCGTATTTTTAAGGTCGGAGTCATTGGTGATAGCATACGCCCCTACATTATAGGCAAAGCATACAAGGGCGTCAAACTGGCGCTGATTGAACTTTACATTGTTAGAGGTCAGGAAGTTATTTGTAACCGTAGTGTACGGGCCGCTGTTCACGGTCTGGCACAAATACCCGTAAGCCTCGTTTTTGGTGAGGTTATTATAGAACTGCTCGTTCCTGAGAACGACCTTACCGTAACCTAAAGTCGGGTCGCCTGTGATATAGTCGGCGGTAACAGAGGTAAGAAAGCCCTCAAAGTTGGCAATAAGGTCAATTATGCTGTCGCTCGCTCTTCTCTCGCCGAGTACGGTTGTTGTGGTATCGGTTGAGTTTGTTACAAATACCTCTCCCTCACCGTCGGTTGCCGTGGTGGCAAAATCGGTTGAAGCGGTTTTGGAATAAGCTTTGATCTTCCATGTGCCCGAGATTCCGAGCGTATGGCTGCCCGACCAGATATAAGTGCTTCCGTCGGAAACCTTGCCGGCAGCATTTACCGTGTATGACGTCGATCCGTTTGAGACAACGAATTTGACAGCCGTGCGGGATTTATCGGTGATCGCCTTGAAGGTCACGCTTGAATTTTTCGGAGCCGAGTTAGGCGAAGCATAAACAAAGCGGATCGCCGCGGGAGAAGTGACATGGAGCAGACAGGTTGAAGCGCCGTAGCTTGTATAAGCGCTGATGGTTACATAGCCCGTGCCTTTTGTGTCTACAATGCCGTTGCTGACAGTAGCGATGCTTGTATTTGACGAGCTCCAGCTTGCGTAGCTGTTGTCGGAACGAAGCAGAACCGACTTACCGGAGGGAATCGTCATCTCGGACGATGATATCCCGGGGCCGGAGCCGGAATAAACAGTGATTTTGCACGAGGCTGTTGAAACGGCGTTGCTCGCCTTGATCGTAGCTGTGCCTGCTGCTTTTGCGGTAACTACGCCGCTGCTGTTGACCGTGGCGACCGATGTGTTTGAGCTCGTCCACGAAGCCGTTGTTGAGCCTGTCATATTGATAGCGTAACGGCATCCTACATATGTTGCAGCGCTTGTTACATTAAGCTTGATAGTGCCGTCGCCTTCCGTTACCTTTACAAGGCATGTTGACGCGCCGTTTGAATTATACGCGCTTATTGTGGCGTAGCCCGTGCTTTTCGCGGTAACGGTTCCGCCGCTTACGGTTGCGACCTTGGTGTTTGATGAGAACCAGCTAACAGTTGTTTTTGCGGTAAGCTTTGCTGTTTTTCCGGCCGCAAGCGTAAGATCAGTCTTTGAAATGCCTGTTGAGGTTCCGTTCTTTACCGTAAGCTTGCATGTACCCGCACCGCCGTTCTCGGAAGCAGTGATCACTGCGGTTCCCGCAGCCTTGGCGGTAATGATTCCGTTTTGGTCGACCGCTGCAACGGAAGTATTTGAGCTTGACCATGTGGGATATTCGGCGCCGCTTTGCGACATTGCGTACTTACAGCCTGCATATGTAGTAACGGTAGTTGCCGAAAGTGTGATCTTCGGGGGCTCGATCTTAGTAGCATATGTCTTATATACATAGCCCTCGGTTCCGTCCGCCAGCTTGATATGATACCAGTCGGAATTATAAAGCGTCATACTTATAAATGTAATCGAGGTGTTCTCGCTCATAGAAGTCACGACAGAATAACCAGTTCCCGGACCTGAGCGCAGATTTACATATTCCTCGTTGATATAGCCCTTGTACTCCACTGTGGGAATATCGGGGGTACTTTCGGTAACATGAACAAGGCAGGTCGAAGCGCCGCTTGAATTATAGGCGCTTATCGTTGCGTAGCCTACGCCTTTAGCGGTAACGGTTCCTCCGCTAACGGTGGCAACGTTATTGTTTGACGAGAACCAGTTAACGTTCGATTTTGCGGTAAGATTTGCCGTTTTACCCTTTTCGAGCGTCAACGATGACTTGGATATCCCCGTTGAGGTTCCGTTCTTTACGGTAAATATGCAGTAAGCGGTCTCCGAGTTTTCTTTAGCGTATATTACAGCGGTACCAGCCTCCTTTGCGGTGAGCACGCCGTTTGAGTCGATCGTGGCAATTGATGTATCCGAGCTGCTCCACTTGGGGCTGTTTGCTCCTGTCTGCCAGAAAGCGTACTTGCAGCCGACATAGCTTGACGCCTTTACAGCGCAAAGCTTGATTACCGACGACTGTGCCTGCTCGGTGACCTTTACAAGGCAGGTTGAAGCGCCGCTTGACGTATAGGCGCTTATCGTTGCGCAGCCTACGCCTTTAGCGGTAACTGTTCCGCCGCTTACGGTCGCTACGTTGGTGTTTGATGAGAACCAGTTAACGCTCGTTTTTGCGGTCAGCTTTGCCGTGGTGCCCTTCATAAGCGTCAATGACGACTTGGAAATACCCGTTGATGTTCCGTTCCTTACGGTAAAGGAGCAGGTTGCGGAATCGCTGCCCTCTGCAGCTTTGATAGTTGTGGTACCTGCCGCCTTTGCAGTGAGTACGCCGTTTGAGTCAATTGTCGCTACTGACGTATTTG
Source organism: uncultured Eubacteriales bacterium (assembly GCA_900318905.1). Lineage (GTDB taxonomy): Bacteria > Bacillota > Clostridia > Oscillospirales > Acutalibacteraceae > Ruminococcoides. Next base: position 10,898 of record ONMK01000049.1, read on the forward strand.
AACTGCTCCACTTAGGGGCTTTTGCTCCTGTCTGCCAGAAAGCGTACTGACAGCCGACATAGGTTGAAGCCTTCGCGGCGCAAAGCTTGATTACCGACGGCTGAGCCTGCTCGGTGACTTTTACAAGGCAGGTTGAAGCGCCGCTTGACGTATAGGCGCTTATCGTCGCGTAACCGACGCCCTTTGCGGTGACTGTTCCGCCGCTTACAGTCGCTACGTTTGTATTTGATGAGAACCAGTTAACGCTCGTTTTTGCGGTCAGCTTTACTGTTTTTCCTACGGTGAGGTTAACGCTTGATGAAGAAATACCTGTTGAGGTACCCTTTCTTACCGTAAAGGAGCATGTCGCGGAATTGCTGCCCTCAGTGGCGGTGATTGCAGTTGTACCCGCCGCCTTTGCGGTAAGTACTCCGTTTGAGTCGATCGTGGCTACGGAAGTATTGGAACTGCTCCACTTTGGATTTTGAGCTCCTGTCTGCCAGAAAGCGTACTGACAGCCGACATAGGTTGAAGCTTTTGACGCGCAAAGCTTGATTACCGACGGCTGAGCCTGCTCGTTTACCTTTACAAGGCAGGTTGAAGCGCCGCTTGAGGTGTAGGCGCTTATCGTTGCGTAACCGACGCCCTTTGCGGTGACTGTTCCATCGCTTACGGTCGCGACGTTGGGATTTGAAGAAAACCAGTTAACACTCGTTTTGGCGGTAAGCTTTGTCGTTTTGCCAACCGTGAGGTTAACGCTTGATGACGAGATGCCTGTTGAAGTTCCGTTCCTTACCGTAAAGGCACAAGTCGAGGAATTACTGCCCTCGGATACGGTGATCGTCGTTGTACCCGCAGCTTTTGCGGTGAGGACTCCGTTTGAGTCGATAGTCGCTACAGACGTATTGGAGCTGCTCCACTTAGGGGTTTGAGCTCCTGTCTGCCAAAAAGCATACTGACAGCCGACGTAAGTTGAAGCTTTTGTCGCGCACAGCTTGATTGAAGAAGCGTTGTCAAATGCAACCAGGTCATTTCTGATATAACCCGATTTATTTGTAGCAAGCTCTTTGACTTTATACCAATTACTGTTATAAACAGCCGCTTCCTCAAATACAACCTTGGTATTAACGCGCATGGTAGTTACTATTGAAAAATCCGTTCCGGCGCCTGAGCGCAGATTTACATAGTCAGTGGTAACAGTTCCGCTGCTGCCCTTTACCGGAACTACCGCAGCGGCGCTGCCTCTTATCATCGGAACAGCGACAATAATTACCGATACGACAAGCATTACGATCAAAACTATGCATAGAATCCGTGCGAATAATTTGGATTTCATGATATCGACCTTCCTTTCTGAAATAATTACAGATACCTGCCGAACAGTGCGTTTCTTAAACGCTGAACATAGAACCTGACGAAAACATTGATTGACAGATCGTACAGGATGAAAAATACGTTGCCCGCCAACAAAAAAACATAAGGCAGATAAACGCCGAAAATGCTGAATTCCGAAGCGGGTATCTCAAGAATAAGAGTAACAACAAAAAACGAGCCTACAGCCGCGGCGTTGAAAACAAACAGCTTGATTATCCAGCGCACTACCGCGTTTTTGTTATATCTCTCGATTATATTTTTAAGTATCGGATAATAACCGAAAAGCGCGATAAACATTACCACAGCCTCTTTATCACCCGACAAAAAGAATGATAAAACAGCCGTTACGCCGAATACGCCGAAAGCCCATTTGCATTTATACTCAATTACAACGGCGATAGTGAGCAGCCCCGCGAAGCACGGCAGAGCGTATGTACCAATACGCACCAAGCTTGTCACCATCATCAAAACTACTTCCAGAGCCGCCGCGGCAGAACAAAACGCAAGGCGGAACGCGGGCTTTTGAATTGAATTTTTCATATCAGCAGCCCGAATGGCAGCAGCTGCACAGGCAGTCCGCGCACATATAAGCGGCGCAGATGTCGCAGCAGGAACAGCCTGTTGAGTTGGCAGGGGTTCCGTTCGCGGTGTTGTAGCCGCCGTAGTTGTAGCTGCGCTGGCCGTTAATGTTATTCATAGCGGCTCGGTACTCCTGATTATTCGGATCCATATTGCAGGCGGTGGTAAAAAACTCGTTTGCCTGATTACTCCAGCCCTTGCGGAACGCGCACATACCTTTAAGATAGTGCCACTCGGCGGTGCGGCTGCCCTCGGGAGTGCTGTCGAGGACCTGCTCGGCTTCCTTAATCATATTGCGCTGAATGTAAATACGAACGCTGTAAAACTGCGACGAGGAGCCGTTTGAGGAATAGCTGCCGGCTGAGCCTGTGGAGCCGGTGCCCTTGCCCTTTTGGCGCATGCTGTTGATTTGGTCATACGCCTCGTTTATCTCCTTCATCTTCTGCTCCGCAAGGTCAGCCAAAGGGCTGTTTGCGTAGTTGTCGGGATGATACTTTTTAGCAAGGTCTCGGTAGGCTTTTTTTATCTCCTCATCGGAAGCGTCAGGTGAAACTCCGAGTACCTCATAAGGATTGTTCATTTTTTTCCTCCTTCAAACGGTAAATAACCGTATTCTGCTTTGCCGGAAAGCCGTAAAGCATCATGTTGTCAAAAATTCCCTTAAAATCTACAATGGCGATAAGATTATATGCGTCATAAGCGCGGGCAAGCGACTGATTCAAAAGCGCGGTCTGAAACTCTTTGATGTCCTCAACGTCCGCGTTTTTAAATGGATTAAAGTTGTTATTTTTTATATCCTTTTCCAAATCATCTGCGGCGTCAATCAGGTAAATCCACCTGCCCAATTGATAGCCGAACTCATAATACACGCGCCTCTGTACGTCGTCTTTAGCTTCAAGCGAGAGCACGGTGCCCAGCATGACGGCTGTGGGGTGAGCCGAAGTATCAATATCGGCATCGCTTTGAGCCTCAACCTCATTCTGAGCTTTCATCATATCCGCAACCGCCGCTTCAAGCTCGGGGCAGCGCTTTGCCGCCTTTTTATGCCACCTGCCGAAAAACGGCTTTATAAGCCTGACTGCAAGCTTTTTAAAAAAGCCGCTGTCCGATAAATCGTCCTTCAGCTTGTAATAAGCGGAGATAACCGTTAATGCGGAAGCTTTACTGTAGCTTTCGTCGGCACAGTGGGCGTATTTGCACTTTTTAAGGGGGTTGAACCTGCATCTGCCCTTATCAAAGCCCTTGCAGGAGCGTTCAAGCGACATGAGCAGCATTGCGTAAAAGGTACAGTCATAGCTTAATGCAAGCCGGGTAAGAAACGAATAGTCCTTGCCCAATTGTTTGCACAGCCCGCAGTACACGGCCTTGTAAGCCTCATATTCGCGCACCAAAAGCTCGCTTTTCTGAACCCGCAAATAACCGAACATATACTTCCCCTTATATTCATAGTTATTCTATTATACAATATTTTGAAGGATTGTGCAAGTAGCAGATATAATATTTTCTAAATTGGAATTATTTTGTTGTTTATGTATGATAACATAGAATTGTGAAGACAATGTGAAGAAAGATGATGAAAAGATGATGAACCATAATGAATGTGTATGACTTTGACAAAACGATATATGACGGCGACTCCACCGCGAATTTTTATCTGTTCGCCATGAAGCGCCACAAAAGAATAATTCTTTTGGGACCGTCGCTTTTCGGCGCTGTTATGAAGTTTTATGTCTTTAAAAAGGGAACCAAAACACAATTCAAAGAGGTTATGTACCGCTTTTTGCGGTATTGTGATACAGAAAAGGACGTAGCCGACTACTGGAACGTCAATATAAAAAAAATCAAGCGCTATTACCTTAAGCAGCAGCGCCCTGATGATGTTGTTGTTTCGGCTTCATCTTACTTTTTGCTTAAACCCATTTGCGAAAAGCTCGGGATTAAGCACCTTATCGCTTCAAACGTTGATCCCTCTACGGGAAAATATATCGGCGAAAACTGCCACGGAAAAGAAAAAGTCCGCCGTTTCCGCGAGGAATTCGGCGAAGCTCAGATAGATGCGTTTTATTCGGACAGCCACAGCGACGACCCTATGGCGGAAACAGCGAAAAAAGCTTTCCTTATTAAAGGAGAGGAAATATTGGATTGGGAATAAATAAGGCAATACCGCAAATTGTTCGGTGTTGCCTTAACATATGGGCAGACAGCTAAAAAACCGTCTGCCCTATTCTATTGCGTTTATCCGCTGTCAATCAGCCGCAGCGGCAGTCAAATGACGCTTCGTTTCCGTCGCTCTCCTGAGAGTTGGGCGGAAAGAACGCGTCGGTGGGAAAGTCGATCTTGCTGAACGCCTCGCACGGGTCGTCGGTACGGTCGTCGCATTCCTTGCGCGGCATACAGAAATCATAAGACGGCAGCATAAGCTGAACGCTGCGCGAAAGTGTTGTGATCGAAAACAGACCGATCGTTGTTGTTACCTGCTGTCTTTCGGGGGAAGCTAAATCACCGCCGATAAACTCGGCTACATTTTCAGGCACAAACGGCACAATAGGAGCGGTTGTAACGGGAACAAGCGACGCCGCGAGCGCGACCGGGCTTGAGACCTGAACATTAGCTGTAGGCATAGTGCTGTTATATCCCACGCAGCAGTCAAGCTCGGACGGATCTATCGCCGGTGTGCTGTCGCTTGAAAAGCGCTTTACGTTTCCGTCGCTGCCGTACAGCACAACGCGCTTTGATGACACCGCGATACCCGTAATCGACGTTGGAAGCGCCCCTGTTGCTGTATAGACCTCGCAGCAGCACAGGTAATAGAATGTCTCGTCAACCGAGTAATAGCCCCTGTTGAAAGCGACGCTGTCCACATCCACGGTTGCCGTAATAACGCTGACGCGCGTAACGCGCACCGAGGTTGCGGTATCGATCAAAGCTTGGTTATCAGCCGTAAAAAAGACCGTGAGGTCACGCAGACAATCCTTTGCCCCGCAGCTGTCATAAATCCTGGGCACTTCAAGACAAACAGGCTCAAATTCAATCGAATCCTCAGCGCCGCTGTCGGGCGTTTCTGCCGCTGTCTGCTCGGCGCCGACTATTGTTTCAGACATATAAAAACCTCCGTAGTTAAGTATAGAACAGATAAACTGTACTACCATACTATGGAGGTTTGATGTTTTAGTTACTGTATTCGAGCATATAATTGCGGAACATGATGTGAAGGAAGTTAGGATCGCTTTCGGAATAGTTTGACAGCGCCACAAAAATTTGGTTCCTGTCGGAGGTAAAGCTGAATTTTGCGCTGTAAGCGTCAAGCTCACCTACGCAGGAAATACGGTTGCCGTTGATATACGCACCGTAGCCGAAGCCGTTTCCGTAATCCCTGAACATCTCGCCGAGCGAATCGGGCGTTAATATCTGATATGACATAAGTCCGTCAACAAACCTGAGCAAATCGGATACATTTGATATAAGCCCGAGTGAGGAATAACCCGCTCCGTTATTTAAGAGCAGCGCGCTTTGCTCGTTGCTGACATACGGGCGCGCCGTGTTTTCATCAGCGGAAAATGAGCTTTTTGTCATAAATACAGGCTTTAGAATAACTTTTTCGATATATTCCTCGTAGCTCATTTTGCTCTCGGCGGCAATAATATCTCCCAAAAGGTAGTAGTTGCTGTCGGAGAACATAAAGGCTCCGTCGTCGTTTAGGCGTTTTTGAGAAAGGATCCAGTTTGTAATTTTTGAGTGAAGCTGCTCACGATCCTCTTCTCCGCTTATCGTATCCAGTAATGACGGTGTAAAAGTTTTAATGCCGTTTCTGTTGATGTAGTTCGGAATGCCCGACGTCATTGTAAGCAGCTGCTTTATTGTAACGTCCTTAGCGTAGGAGCATTTGGGGAAATATTTGTCAATAGCGGTATCGAGGTTCAATCCGTTATCTTCCACAAGCTTCATAACGGCTGCGGCCGTAAAGAGCTTTGTAACCGAGCCTGTATAAAAGCCCGTATAGATTGAATTATCGACATGCGCGCCCTGATTGGCTACGCCCTTTTCGGTGTGATACTCAAAATCGTTCCCTACTTTTGTATAAACAGAGCCTTGATAATTATACAGGTCTATATAGTTTTCAAGCGTTTCCTCGATTTCAGAGATGTGACGCTTGATTTCAAGAGTATTATAGGTTATTTTGCTGTCGTCGACCTGAGCCGAATCAGCCGAGGCGTCCAATTCGTCCGGTGAAGAAGGCTTACTGCTTTCAACAGGTTTTGAAGGCTCTGTCTGCGATGTTGTTTTTTCCGAATTTGAGGAAGAAGTATTCGAGCTGTCTGAGCTGCCGCACCCGGCGCTGACAGCCGTAAGCGCCGCCATTGAAATGCACAGCAGGCTTTTGATCAACCTTGACATAAACGTCACCTCCTTAGATTTTTTCCATTTTGCAGAAATTAGCCATGAGCTTTTTTGTACCCGCCTTATCAAAGGCGATTTCGAGCAATGTATCGTTCCCCATTTTTTCGGCGGACATTATCAGCCCTTTGCCGAAAACCTTGTGAAGCACGCAATCGCCGACATTATAAACAACGCCCGTCTGTACTGCCGGTTTTTTATATCCGCCGAACTGCGGCTTTGAAGCGTGCGATGTGCCGACGCTTATAGAGGATTTTGAGCCCGAGGAGGCAAATCCCGAATAAGCAGAACCGAATCTGCCGCTCTCCCCTGTTTTGTTGAGAAGATCATCGGGGATCTCGGTAACAAAGCGGCTCTCCTTGCTGTAGGTCGTTGAGCCGAACAGCATGCGCGTGCGTGTTTTTGTGAGATAAAGCTTTTCCTTAGCGCGCGTAATGCCGACATAAGCGAGCCTTCTTTCCTCGTTTAGCTCCTCGGGGTTGTCCATCGAGAGCCTTGACGGGAAAATACCGTCCTCCATGCCTGTTATGAATACGACCGGGAACTCAAGCCCCTTGGCGCTGTGCAGCGTCATCATAACGCAGGTGTCGGCGTCGGCGTCGTAGTTGTCGATATCCGTCATCAGCGAGATCTCCTCAAGGAAAGCGGAAAGCTCGGCTTCGTCGCCGTAGTCCTCCTCAAACTTGATGATGTTTGAGGAAAGCTCCTCGATGTTCTCAATGCGGACGTCGGGGTTGTCTTTTTCGGTTCTCAGATAGTTTTCGTAGCCCGTATGCTCTAATATGAGGTTATATAATTCTGCAAGAGAATAATCCTCGCTCTCATGCGCTTCAATAAGTCCGTCAATAAGACTTACAAACGCCTTTAGTTTAGAGGCAGAGCGGCTGAGCTGAGGATAGCTGTCAGCCTCTTTTATGACGGTGTAAATACTCTCGCCGAGCCCCGCTCCGATTTCGGCGGCTACTTGAAGCGAGCGCGCGCCGATACCGCGCTTGGGTACATTGATTATTCGGCTTATGCGGACGTCGTCGTGAGGATTGTTTATAACCTGCAAATAAGCGATCATGTCGCGGATCTCCTCGCGGTCATAGAAGCGGTGGCCGCCGATTATGCGGTGCGGAATGCCGCTGCGCGAGAAGGTCTGCTCTATGGCGTTCGACTGCGCGTTTGTGCGGTAAAGAACAGCAAAATCCGAGTAGTTTCTGCCGTCGGATACACCGTCCATGATTGTCTTTGCTATATATGACGCCTCATCGCGCTCGTCCTCGCAGGTGTGCAGCTCGATCTTGTCGCCCGTGGGATTGTCCGTCCAAAGGGTTTTGCCCTTGCGGACGGTATTGTTTGAAATGACCTCATTAGCGGCGTTGAGAATAGTTTTTGTGCTGCGATAATTCTGCTCAAGGCGGATTATCCGAGCGCCCTTGAAGGTGTTTTCAAAGGACAGTATATTCTCGATGGTAGCGCCGCGGAACTTGTAGATACTCTGGTCGTCGTCGCCGACAACGCAGATGTTGCCGTATTTTTCGGCGAGCATGGCTATAAAGCGGTACTGGACGCGATTTGTGTCCTGGTACTCGTCAACCATTATGTATTTGAACTGATTTTGATAATAGCCCAAAATCTCGGGAAACTGCTCAAACAGCTCGACGGTTTTGCAGAGCAGGTCGTCAAAATCCATCGCGTCCGCTGTTTTCAGCCGAGCCTGATACGCCTCATAAATCTTAGCTATCGAGATTTTCCGATAGTCATAGTCGGCGTTCTTCAGCATTTCCTGCGGAGTTTCCATTTTATCCTTGGCTTTAGAGATCTCAGAAAGCACCGAACGGACGGGCAGCAGCTTTTCGTCGATGTTGAGCTGCTTTAAAATATCCTTTACAAGGCGCTTCTGGTCGTCGGTAGCGTACACGGTGAAGTGAGAGGAATACCCAAGCCTGTCGCCGTAGCGGCGGAGTATCCTTGCGCAGGTGGAGTGGAAGGTAGCCGCCCAGATGTCGCCGCCGCCCTCGGGAACGGCATTGCAAATGCGCTCCTTAAGCTCGCCCGCAGCCTTGTTGGTGAAGGTTATGGCGAGTATATTCCACGGTTTGCACAGCCCCATTTGCAGAATATAGGCTATTCTGTTTACAAGCACGGTGGTCTTTCCGGAGCCCGCGCCCGCGAGTATCAGTAAGGGTCCCTCGGTAGCAAAAACCGCCTGACGCTGCATACTTTGTGTCATGTTTAACTTTTCCTTATCATACAGAAAAATGGGCGAACACAGTCCGCCCCTTTATTTACTATACTATTATAATGAGTTTTTTATTGTTGTCAATAGTTATGATAAATTTGTAATGTGTTGCATTTATGCATTAATATATGAAAAGGGATTGACATAAGCCAATCCCAAGAAAAATCAATTATTTAATGCTGTCCTGAAAGGTCTTTACCATTGCGGGAGCGTTTTCGGCAATAATCAGGCTGACGAAATTGCCGTCCTTTGTTACCTTGCATTACCATGTCAACCTTATCGGGGCTGTAAGATGTGTAGGTGTTGAGTACCGAGCTGTATCTGGTGTTGAGTGCGGACTCGATCCTGCCTGCCGCGTCGGCGTCTGTGCCTTCAACAAGGACAACCTCGATAGGCGCGTTGGGATCGGACTTGTCCGTTTCACCGGCAAACTGCTTAACATCTGCTTCCTCAATGCTGTAGTAGCGCTTAAGCTTCTTAACGTCATCGATTTTGTCAAGTGAAAGGCTGTTTTCGCTGTTGATCTTGTCAAGAACCGTGTTGAGGTCTGCGCTTGAAGCCTGTGAAGCGGTTGAACCTGATTCACTTTTGGAATCCGAGCTTCCGCCGCAACCGGCGAGAACCGCTACGGACATCATTGCGGCAAGCGCAAATGCGATAATTCTTTTCATAAATTTTCCTCCGTTGATATATTGTTTTGTTTACGCTCCTATTATATTATAAATATTTTTATTGTCAATATTTATTATAATATTGTAACGAAATGCGAATAAGAGCGGATTATGTGTATTATCCGTCTGATTACGAAACAACGTCCTTTACGGTTTTGAACATAAGCTTTATATCAGAGAAGAACCCGAAGCTGCGCGTATATTCAAGGTTGTATTTCATTTTTTCGGGAAGAATGGTATCAACATATACCTCATCGGCGTTTTCGGCTGACGATAAAAGCTTTTCCTCATCCTTATACATGATCGAAGCGAGCGAGGTTATTCCCGCGGGCAAAAGCAGCGTTGCGTAGTACTCTTTTTCATATCTGTCAACATATCTCGGAACCTCGGGACGTGTTCCTACAAAAGACATGCTGCCGCCGAGGACGTTAAATACCTGTGGAAGCTCGTCAAGGCGGTACTTGCGCAGGAACCTGCCTATCGGGGTAACGCGGCTGTCGCTGTCGGTGGTAACCTGAGTGCCGAGGCTCTCGGCGTTTTCGACCATTGTGCGGAATTTAAATATCTTAAAATGCTTTCCGTAGGTCGTTACCCTCTCCTGCCTGAAAAACACATGCCCCTTTGAGGTAGTTTTTACAATAACGGACAGAACTATTATAGGAACAATAAGAAATCCGAGCATTATCAGCGCGACAAAAATATCGAAAACTCTTTTAAGCACAAGGCTGCCCTTCTTTTTGCGCAGAATGTCATAATAAGGACGCACCTCGTCGGACTTAAACTGCTCGGGAAGCTTATCAAACTTTTTCATGCCACACACTCTTTTCCCACGATATCGGCATTATACCGCTATTATTATAGCTTTGTTGAGCACCTAATGCAATAGAAGTTTCAAAAGATTAATCATTTACGGCAGAAAGTAAAAACCGACGGGAATCAGCCGTCGGTTTTTAGGTAATTTTATGGAGTAATCAAGCACATAGAAAGGAAATTATTATCTTTATCTCTTTAGCACAATCATAGTATAACACACCCGTTGTTAATTGTCAACAGTTTTTTTAAACTTTTTTATATTTTTATATATTTTTTATTCTATCCGTAAAAACCCTTGACTTAATGAAAAAAACAATGTAAAATTAGTATATAAAATATTATAATTCACATACTGAATTAGGGTTGGTTTATTTCCTGCCCGATGCGTGAATGATTTTAAAATAACCCTACAACATTTAAATCGGGAGCCTTGCTCTTTCAGCGGTGTGCAGACCTCCCGCTTTCGGAAGAAGGGAGCCTGAAGCTTAAAGGCGGGCACCCACCTGTTCTATTCGTAGGCAGGTTATTTATTTAAATCATACGGTCGGGCGGGTATTTTTATGTTCTTTTTCAGTTGACAAAGAAAGCCAGGAATAAATATGAAAATATCGGTTTTGGGCTGCGGAAGATGGGGCAGCTGCATTGCGTGGTATCTTGACAAGATAGGCCATGACGTGCTCAGCTGCGGTCTAAAGGACGCGCCGGAGTTTATTCAGCTAAAAAACACAAGACATAACGATTATCTTGAATTTCCCGAGTCTGTTCAGGTATCGTCCGATTTGGGCTACGCCGTGAACCGCGCCGAGGTTATCGTTATCTCGATATCATCTCAGTATCTTCGCTCTTATTTTTCCGAGATCGCGCAGTATAATCTTGACGGAAAAATTATCGTGCTCTGCATGAAGGGCGTTGAGGCTACAACAGGAATGCGGTTAAGTCAGATAGTCGGCTCCTTTGTTGATGAGAGCAAAACGCCTATTGCCGTTTGGGTCGGCCCCGGTCATCCTCAGGATTACGTCAAGGGAATCCCCAACTGCATGGTAATAGACAGCGCTAACCGCGAGGTAAAGGAAAAGCTTGTAAGTGAGTTTTCAAGCGAGCTTATCCGCTTTTACATAGGAAGGGACCTTATCGGCAGCGAAATCGGCGCGGCGGCGAAAAACGTGATCGGAATCGCCGCGGGTATTCTTGACGGCTTGGGCTACACCTCGCTCAAGGGCGGGCTTATGGCGCGCAGCACTCAGGAGATATCGCGTCTTATCGAAGCATTGGGCGGAAACAAAATGAGTGCCTTCGGATTGTGCCACTTAGGCGACTATGAGGCGACGCTTTTCTCCCCCTGGAGCCACAACCGCATGTACGGCGAGGACTTTGTAAAGGATAAAAAGTTCAACAAGCTTGCCGAGGGCGTTATGACTTCAAAGGCGCTATATAAACTCAGCGTTGAGTACAATGTCGACTTGCCGATCGTGTCGGCGGTTTACAGGGTGCTTTTCGAGGGCACGGACGTAAAAGATGAAATTCAGCAAATGTTCCTGCGCTCGGTCAAAGATGAATTTTAGAAGGTACACAAAATGGCTAACAAACAAAAAAAGCCGTCCTCAGCGGCGGTCAAAACCGTAAAAACAACTCAGAAAAAATGCTTGTTTGAATACATAGCGGTAAATGTTATTTCTCTCTTTGTATTTCTGTCGTTCGGATATATCGCCGTAATGGCGTTTTTCCAGACCAGCGTGATAGACCCCACAAACTACGCCGGCGAGAGGATACTTTATAATTCGGACAACATCATACTGAACCTTGTGTTCACCTGCATTACGATAGCGGCGCTGTTTGCGCTAAAGAAGTTTATCGACAAAAGGATAGAAGATGAAAAACAGATGCGCAATTTGGCGCTTGCCTGCCTTGTTACGGTAATAGCGCTTACGGTATTTTTCATGCTGATAACCATATTTGTCAAGTTCCTTGAAAAGACTCCTGCGGAAAGCCTCGGAGACGCTATATCAAAGGCTCTCAGCGCTCCTAATGATTCGGTCTTCTTCCCCATGAACTTCCTGCTTATGGCGCTGTTTGTAGGCGTTATGATAGCCATGGTTCTGACTTACTCCTACAAGTCAAAGTATGTTGTCACGGTATTTGAAATAGCGCTGGCGCTTTATGTCGTTATTATAGGTATCGTTTGGGTAGTTAACGTCCGTTCGGTACCCGCGGCCGACAGCTACAATATTTATGAAGCCGCCACAGACGCCGCTCAGGGCAAATATACCTCAATGCACAACTTCAGCAACTTCTATAACAGCCAGATGTACGACGGCTACTCATACTTCCAGTATTATCCCTTCCAGCTCGGCTTTGTGGCGTTCAGCGAATTTGTTTACAGGATCTTCGGAACCGGCTCGTCAATGCCTATCCAGATAATCAACGTGCTCGCGCTTGCGTCGGCATACTTCGCTATCGCAAGGATCACGCGCCTGCTGTTCAAGAGCCGCAGGATCGAATTCATCGCTATCATAATGTTAGCCCTTTGCATTCAGCCCATTCTTTTCTGCACCTTTGTTTACGGCAACATAATCGGCATGACGTGCGCGCTTTGGGCAAGCCTGCTTCTCATTAAGTATTTCAAGACCGGTCAGTACCGCTGGATATATCCCTCGGGCGCGCTGCTTGTGTTGGCAGTCATGGTAAAATACAACAACATGATTTACCTTATCGCCTTTGTGATAATGCTTGTTATTCATATCGTAAAGAAAAAGAAATGGCAGAGCGCGGCTATAGCGGCGGCTTTGATAATAGCGGTTCTGGGAACAAACTCACTTGTTATAAAGTCGTACGAAGCCCGCGCCGACGAGGAGTTCTCCCCCGGCGTTTCACAGCCGCTCTACCTTGCTTTGGGACTAAAGGAATCCTCTATGGCTCCCGGCTGGTACACTCACACCGCAAAAGATTTATACGCCCAAAAATACCTTATCCCGAAGTATAACGGCGACGCGAACGCAAGTCTTTCCGACGCAAACGACGCCGCCTGGGACGAAATCGGCAAGCGCCTTGACGAATTTTCGGAGGACTCCGATTACGCCTTTGAGTTCTTCGGCAAGAAGATTCTCAGTCAGTGGAACGAGCCGACGTTTGAGTCGATTTGGGTGAGCAAAGTCAAGGGTCACACCGCTACCGAGGAGGAAAAACTCCGCAGCGGAGTCGACACCATAGGCAGCGACCAAATGACAGGGCTTACAAACGCCGTATATAAAAAAAGCACCGGTCAGGCGCTTGAAATGCATTTTAACTTCTATATGCAGATAATGTATATCCTGTTTGCTGCGGGCATTTACCTGATGTTCATCAAGAAAAAGACGAATATAGAGACCGTTCTGCTTCCGCTTGTTATGCTTGGCGCGTTCGGGTACCACCTGCTGTTTGAGGGCAAGTCGCAGTATGTTCTGACATATATACCGCTGATGATACCGACGGCAGCCTATGCCCTGCATACTATACTCAACGGAAAATACGAGAAAATCAAAAAGGTTATGGCAAAAATAAAGCACGTTCCCGATAATACTGTCGACATAAAGCCAAAGCCCGTAAAGTCAAAAAAGTAAGGAACGTGACGTTCTCTCCAAAGCCGCCTTTGGAGAGCAAAGCAATAACATAAACGTTTCTGCAACGGCGTGTCCTAACGTGGGCTATGTAGATTTGTTAATTGAAAACGTCTGATTCGCGTTTTGCCCGTCACGTTCCCGCGATTTATGACGCGCCGTTATACCGAGCTTTCCAAAAACACCGACCTTTCCAAAGGCGCGCCGGATGAAACTTCAAGTTTCCTAAGAACATTTTGGAATTTGGTATTCATGGTGAAAACCCAGTGTTTATGCGGGTTCTTCCATGATTCTCAGAAGATTTCTTATTTGGAATTCATGGCGATAATACCACTAGTTAACAATATATTACTATTATATAATTGTAATCACGCTGAATGAAAGATAAATATTCTCACTTACAGCGCATATTATATTGTTGTTAATATGATACTATTACCAATAATTCCAAATAACTTTTAAGTTGGTATTTATGTAAAACCCCACTGTTTAAGCCATTTCTCCCATGAATTCCAAATTTCAAATTATCCTTAGAAGCTTGGGATCCTTTGGAATTATTGTGCCTAAATAATATCCGCTAATCACTATATACTAAAACGGACACAGTATGAAAAATCATTCTGCGTCCGTTCTTTTTTTCTTTTTACGTTTAACAAACATGCGGTACTTAACCGAGCGGAAAACATGTCTGAAAAATCTGGTATAGTACCAAAAATTCACATAAACCCTGTACCTGAAGGATTTTACCGAATACGCCTTGCCCTTGCGCACAAACCCCGAAATAACCGCTATTATCTGGCTGTCGGTTATCCCCTTCTCTTTGGCGAACTGATTGTCGCCGCAGAGGACATATGAGCCGTCCTTTCCGAAATCGATAACGCGGTGAAGCACATAAGCGCCGTTTTGACGCTGATAGAGAGGAACGTCAAACAGCCGCAGCTTTCCCTCGGGCTTTTTAAGCGTTACAATGTCCTCTCCGTCACGCAGCATAGGCAGCATGCTTGTGCCGTTGGGGGTAAAGGTCACGGTTCCGCCCGCGTCAAGCTTTTCTTTGATTATATCGATAACCAAATCAAGCGAGGCAGCATTATTCAAGGACATCAGCTTCCTTTACCTTTTGAATGAATATATCGATATCGGAAGCCGCCTTCTCGGGCGATACCTCGTATTCCTCGAGCATTTTCTCGATAAGATCTTCCCTTTCGGCGCCCTTTTGAAGAAGCTCAAACAAAAACGCGCCTGTTTCATTTAGGTTGATGATACCGTTGAAGTCGAGAGTGAGCTTTCCGACGGGTACAACTACATAAGAATCCGCGACCTTGCGGAGAATAAAGTCAGATTTGATTTTCATAACAGCACTTCCTTTTGTTGATAAGGCTATTATAATATAGAATGCAATAAAATGCAAGTACGCGCATTATTATTCTCATTGCCACCTAATTCTAAAAGGCAGGCGACCAATGGTCGCCCCTACAAACAAAATTTAATAAACAATAGCCGGGCAGAGAGCAAATCTTTATGTCAGGCTAAAAAATTAACCCAAAATAAACATTAGTATTGTCGAAAGGGAGACCGCAAGGGTCTCCCCTACAAAGACTTTATCAAGTTAAATTGTTAGAAACATTTGCAATAAACAAAGCTTATGTTTCCGCGAGGCAGCGTGACGCTGCACCCAATACGCGAATCAAACGTTTGCAATAAACAAAGCTTATGTTCCCGCGAGGCAGCGTGACGCTGCACCCAGTACGCGAATCAAACGTTTGCAATAAACAAAGCTTATGTTCCCGCGAGTTAAGTTGCGCCGTTATACCGAGCTTTCCCCAAAAGCCAACCTTTCCAAAGGCGCGCTTCCTGCCGCGTGGCGGCCAAAGGCGCGCTTCCTGCCGCGTGGCGGCCTTAGTACATGCCGCCCATGTCGGGAGCGGGTGCCGCGGGAGGTGTGGGCTCCTTTATGTCGGCAACGAGGCTCTCGGTAGTGAGCACCATAGCCGCAACGGAAGCGGCGTTTTCAAGAGCGGAACGTGTAACCTTTGTCGGGTCAACGATACCTGCCTCCATCATGTCGGTGTATTCCTCGGTAAGAGCGTTGAAGCCGTAGCCTACCTTGTCGGCTCTCTTAACGTTTTCAACAATAACGCTGCCCTCAAGACCGGCGTTGACAGCGATCTGGCGCAGAGGCTCTTCAAGAGCTTTCAGAACGATCTGAGCGCCTGTTTTAGCGTCGCCCTCAAGCGAGTTTACAAACTCTGCGACCGCGGGGATAGCGTTCATGCAGGCGATACCGCCGCCGGCTACGATACCTTCCTCAACGGCAGCCTTGGTAGCCGCGAGAGCGTCCTCGATGCGGAGCTTCTTTTCCTTCATCTCGATTTCGGTAGCGGCGCCTACTTTGATTACGGCTACGCCGCCCGCGAGCTTTGCAAGTCTTTCCTGAAGCTTTTCACGGTCAAAATCGGAGGTAGTGGTTTCGATCTGCTGGCGGATCTGAGCAACTCTGCCCTTGATGGCGTCCTTGTCGCCCGCGCCGTCAACAATGATGGTGTTCTCCTTTTCAACCTTGACCTGACGCGCTGTGCCGAGCTGATCCATAGTGGTATCCTTAAGCTCAAGACCGAGGTCGGAGGTGATAACCGTGCCGCCCGTAAGGGTAGCGATATCCTGAAGCATTTCCTTTCTTCTGTCGCCAAAGCCCGGAGCCTTTACGGCAACGCAGGTAAATGTGCCGCGCAGCTTGTTGAGAACCAGAGTTGTAAGAGCCTCGCCCTCAACATCCTCGGCAATGATAAGGAGCTTTCTTCCCGACTGAACGATGCCCTCGAGGATAGGAAGGATCTCCTGAGTTGTTGAAATCTTTTTATCGGTGATAAGGATAAGAGGATTGTCAAGCTCGGCAACCATCTTATCGGTATCGGTAACCATGTAAGGAGCGATGTAGCCGCGGTCGAACATCATGCCCTCAACGACCTCGCTGTAGGTCTCGGCAGTCTTGCTCTCCTCAACGGTGATAACGCCGTCGGTTGTGACCTTTTCCATAGCCTCGGCAATAAGCTTGCCGATAAATTCGTCCTGAGAGGAAACGGTAGCAACACGCGCGATGTCCGCTGTACCGGCAACCTTCTGGCTGTTCTTGATAACTGCTTCAACGGCTGTGCTGACAGCGTCGGCGATACCCTTTTTAAGCACCATGGGGTTAGCGCCCGCGGTAACGTTCTTCATGCCCTCGCGGATAAGCGCCTGAGCAAGCAGTGTGGCGGTAGTTGTACCGTCACCCGCTACGTCGTTTGTTTTGATTGAAACCTCTTTAACAAGCTGAGCACCCATGTTTTCAAAGGGATCGTCAAGCTCGATTTCCTTGGCGATTGTAACGCCGTCGTTTGTGATAAGGGGCGCGCCGAACTTTTTGTCGAGAACAACGTTTCTGCCCTTGGGTCCGAGTGTGATTTTAACTGTATCGGCAAGCTGGTCGATGCCCTTCATAAGAGCCTTTCTTGCCTCTTCACCGTATGCGATTTGCTTAGCCATAATTCAATACCTCCAAATAACTTATTCTACTGTGGCGAGAATGTCTGACTGACGGACGATAGTGTATTCCTCGCCGTCGAGCTTGACCTCAGTGCCCGCGTACTTGCCGGCGATCACCTTGTCGCCGACTTTAACGTACATCTCGACCTCGTTGCCGTCAACGATTCCGCCGGGACCTACCGCAACAACGGTCGCAAACTGGGGCTTTTCCTGTGCCGCCGATGAGAGGATGATTCCGCTCTTTGTCTTTTCTTCTGCCTCTTCAACCTTTAATACTACTCTGTCAAGCAAAGGTTTGATACTCATAAAAATAGCCTCCTATTTTGAAATACATTGATTTAGCACTCGTTACCTTTGAGTGCTAATACTATTTTACACCATTTTTTAGAAAAGTCAAGCGAAATTTGACTTTTCCTGATTTTCAATCCAATTATGTCATGTTGTACATTTTTAACATGATATATAAGGTAAAAATGGAAATATTTTCAGGCATAAAACAAGGACGTGTTTCTGCACGTCCCTGAAATCATTAGTATAAAAATCACATTGACTGAACGTCCTCGTCGTTGAGGGATTTCAGGCCGTTGTCGTCAATAACCTTCTGAGCATGGGGCACATCGTCAACGCGGAACACAACATAAGCGCCGAGGGAATCCGAGGCGGTAAAGGCGTACATATACTCGATATTGATACCCGCCTTTGAAAGAATATCGATCACCTTGTAAAGCGAACCCGGGCGGTCAGCCATTTTAACGGCTATTACATCGGTGGTGTTAACGACAGAATCGCTGCTGAGAACCTCTTTTGTCTTGGCGTTGTCGGAGGTTATCATTCTGAGAATGCCGAAATCCTTTGTGTCGGCAATGCTCATTGCGCGGATGTTGATGTCGTTTTCGGCAAGAGTTTTAACGGTCTCAACTAACTTGCCCTGCTTGTTTTCTACAAAAACCGAGATCTGTTGAATTGCCATGGTGTTCTCCTTTCAGCATTAATCATGCAGCTTGCGGTGGTCGATCACGCGGACAGCCTTGCCCTCGCTGCGGGCAATTGTCTTGGGCGGCACAAGGCGAACCTTGGGGCCGATACCAAGCATTGTACGCATAGCCTGCTCAAGCTTTCTTTCCTTAGCCTGGTTGATAGAAACGATATCCGAGAACTGCTCGGGAGCCATCTCGACCTTGATTTCAAAGGTGTCGGAATTGTTGATTCTGTCAACCTCGATCTGGTAGTTGGGGGTGTAGCCTTCCTTGAGAAGCACGGTTTCGATCTGGCTCGGAAATACGTTAACGCCGCGGATGATCATCATATCGTCGCTTCTGCCCATAGGCTTTGTCATGCGGACATGGGTTCTGCCGCAGGAGCACTTTTTGCGCGAGAGCACGCAGATATCGCGGGTGCGGTAGCGGAGCAGCGGAAAGCCCTCTTTGTCAAGGCAGGTGAACACAAGCTCGCCCTTGCTGCCGTCGGGAAGAACCTCGCCGGTGTCGGGATCGATGATCTCAACGTAGAAGTGATCCTCGTTAATATGCATGCCCTTTTGTTCCTCACATTCAAAGGCAACGCCGGGGCCGCTGATCTCGGTAAGGCCGTAGATGTCATAAGCCTTGATACCGAGGCTCTTTTCAATGCTGCGGCGCATTTCCTCTGTCCATGGCTCGGCGCCGAAGATACCCGCCTTAAGCTTGTTATCCTCGGGCTTGTAGCCCTTCTCGGCAAGAGTTTCGCCGATATAAGCTGCATATGAAGGTGTGCAGCAGAGGATTGTAGCGTCAAGATCCATCATAAACTGGATCTGTCTGTCGGTGTTGCCTGATGACATAGGAAGCGTAAGGCAGCCGACTTTATGAGAGCCGCCGTGAAGTCCGGCGCCGCCCGTAAACAAGCCGTAGCCGTAGCAAACCTGAACAACATCCTCGTTGGTGCCGCCGGCGGCGACAATAGCTCTTGCGGTGCAGTCCTCCCATACGTCGATATCATTCTGTGTGTAGAAGGCTACAACGCGCTTGCCTGTTGTACCCGAGGTTGACTGTATCCTGACGCAGTTTTTGATATCTGTGCCGAGAAGTCCGTAAGGATACGCCTCGCGCAGATCCGCCTTTGTAAGGAACGGCAGCTTTTT
>ONMK01000050.1 GCA_900318905.1 uncultured Eubacteriales bacterium
GCCGGCAGGGAGCTCTAAGCTCATAAGAGCCTCGACTGTCTTGTTTGACGGTCTTAAGATGTCGATAAGACGCTTGTGGGTGCGGATCTCAAACTGCTCGCGGCTGTCCTTATACTTATGAACTGCGCGCAGGATGGTAACGATCTGCTTCTCGGTGGGGAGCGGAACGGGGCCCGAAACCTTAGCGCCTGTGCGCTTGGCTGTAGCCACGATTCTCTCTGCCGACTGATCGACCAGCTGATGATCATAACCCTTTAATCTTATCCTGATTTTTTCCTTGACTGCCATTTTCGTCGCCTCCTTAAAAATTTGTGAGACGGGCGCTTGCCTTCAAAACTTTTCTTTCCACACGGCCGGGTGTTTCGTCACCCCGCATTAAAAAAGCCGTTAAACTGTTCAGTTTTAACGGGTCCGTTCTGAAAGCGCAGAGCATACCTATAGCTTAGCAACCCAAAGTAAGCCGCAGTTATACTCCAAGTGTTTCATTGTAAATCGCCCGGTTTAAAATCGGACATACTCCACGGAAAAACCGACTGTAAAAGCCGCAACCTCCCGCTTCATCGCATATCTATGTGCAGTCACGCAAGTGTTATTATACTATTAAGAGCGTAAAAATGCAAGCTTTCGGGCTGATTTTCCGCAAAAATTCCTGTGTAGAACTTTAGCTGACAAAACTATATATTTTTGTGCAAGTTGCCACGGTTGCGAAAAATCTCCAAATGAGGTATAATTATGATTGATTCGTATTGAATTAAAATGATGTGTGTTTTATGGGAGGATTTTATGATCCATATTTATTACGGCGACGGAAAAGGCAAAACCACCGCTGCTGTCGGGCTTGCTATACGCGCGGCGGGCAGCAAAATGAAGGTTATGTTTGTGCAGTTTTTGAAAACCGAATTTTCGGGCGAGCGCAACGTGCTGAAGGAGCTTGACAACGTGACGCTCACCTCCTGCCCCGACGAGCTTAAGTTCACCTTTGACATGACCGACGCCGAAAAGCAGCAGGCTTCGGCGGTTTTCAAGGGGATTTTCGAGCGCAGCGCCGCGGCGGCTCTCTCCGAGCGCTACGACATGATAGTTCTCGACGAGATTTTTGACCTCATGGGCGAGGGTATGCTGGGCGAGGCCGAGGTGCTGGGGTTCATCACCAACGCGCCCAACAGCATTGAAATAGTTATGACGGGGCACGAGCCCTCTCAGCGCTTTATCAACGAGGCGGACTACGTTACCGAGATGAAAAAGATAAAGCACCCCTATGACAAAGGGCTTACGGGAAGAATCGGAGTAGAATTTTAATGAGCGAAGCTAATTTAGCTTGGAGGAAACATGACATATATAATGAAAAGAATAATCGCGGCTGCGGCGGCATGCGCGCTCTGCCTCAGCCTTTTTGCGGGCTGCGGCGATGACGGCAGCAGCTCCGCTTCATCTCAGGCGGAAACCAAGGCTGCGGGCAACGCTTCGGCGTTTAACCTGAGCGAATCGCACATAAAGGGCGTTTTGGCGTGCGCGTGGGTAAATCAGAACGACCTCAACGAGAAGATAAAATTCACCGACGGCCTCAGCTTCACCCACTACATAAAGGGGGACAGGTACACGGGCAAGGCCGCTCTTGACGAAAAGGGCGGGCTGCTCACCCTCACCTATGACGACGGCGCTTTTGCCGAAAAGGCGTATGTGTGGGTAGACTCACTGGGCAACGTAAACTCCAACACCTGGTACGTCGACGGCGGGACCTTTGCGTTCGGCGGCAAGACGTTCATCAAAGATGTTGAATTTTAATAATAAATAATATCAAGGAGAAGCAAATGAAAAAGATACTCGCACTTATTTTAACAATGGTATTCGCCTTTGCGCTCTGCTCATGCTCGGGCTCAAGCAGCTCAGAGGGCGAAAGCAGCATAACATCGACGGGGATCCTCGGCAAATGGGATTTGGACTCCTATGAATCCGACACCAGCCGCACACCGGGCGTTGACTTCAAGGCTTCGATGGAGGTTTTCGACGACGACACCTTTACGATGACTCAGGCGCAGATCGCGCAGGGCGACGAGATGTCGGTAGTTATGACGGGAACCTACAAGAAAAGCGACAAAGAGAATGTGTACGATTTTGTATTCACTCACGCTACCCTGTCGTTCCGCAGCCAGACCTCGGAGCAGGACGAAAACGGCAAATTCACCGCGACCGTTGACGGCGACAAGCTGACGCTCGACAAGCCCGACAGCAGCCCCAGCATTATCTATATGAACCGCGTCGGCTGACGCTTTGAGGAGTTATAATGAAAAAAGCTATTGTAATTATAACCGCGCTTGCGCTTGTGTTTGCGCTGTGCGCTTGCGGCGGCTCGGAGAGCAGCTCCGCAAGCCCCGACGAAGCGGCGTCCACAGAGGCAAAGCCTTTCTTTCCGGGCAAATGGGTAATGGAAACCTCCGAATCGACCGCCTCCATTCCCGAAGGCTTTGAAGCTGAGGTAACTATGGAAATCACCGATATCCAAAGCTTTACCTATACCGAAAAGGATATTTACAACGGGGTCGCCACTGAATTTGTAAGGACAGGAACTTATTATGAAAATGACGGTATCGCTGTCTTTACATATACTCACACCACCGCCTATCAGCAGGGCGGAACGGCTGACAGCGATGAACTGGGAAGATTTACCGGTAAAATCAAAGATTATAAACTGGTGATCTCAATCACCAACAGCGACGTGACCTCAACGCTTACTTTCCACCGCGTGTAGCATATTTTAAACAAACGGATCCCCCGGCTGTTTATCAGTCGGGGGTCGATTTATGTATTATTGTATGAGTTTTGTTGCCAATATTTGGCGCGGGAACAAATCCGTTTGTCTAAATCAAACGCCTGATTCGCGTATTGGGCGTCGAGGCACTCGACCGAATTATTTTGAGAGCGATTCCCTGACCGCCTTGGCTACAACCTCAAGGCCCTTTTTAAGCAGGTCGTCCCCGATCACGAGCGGAGGCATGATTTTGAATACCGCGCCGTTTCTGCCCGCGCATTCGCAGATAACCTTCTGCTCAAAGCACTTTTCGATAACAACCTCGGACAGCTCGGGATTGATTTTGCCGAAATCAAGTCCCCAGATAAGTCCCATGCCGCGCAGCTCAAGGCGCTCGTCAAGCGGCAGGACCTCTTTTTCCAAAAAGCTCTTTACTATCTCGCCCTTGCGGCGGGTTTCAGCCTCTACGTTGTTTTCGAGCAGGTAGTCAAAGGACGCCGCGCCCGCTACAAAGCTGAGCTGATTTCCGCGGAAGGTTCCGTTGTGCTCGCCGGGCTTCCAGCAGTCGAGCTCCTCTTTGAGAAGCACGATAGCCAGAGGCATTCCCATGCCGCCTATCGACTTTGACATAACTACCATGTCGGGAACGATTCCCGCGCGCTCAAACGAGAAGAACGTGCCCGTGCGGCAGCAGCCCACCTGAACGTCGTCGATGATAAGCAGAATGTCGTTTTTGTCGCAGAAGGCGCGGACGTCGCGCAGGAACTCGTTTGTAAACGGACGGATACCGCCCTCAGCCTGCAGTGTTTCCATAACGACAGCCGCGGGCTTGTCTACCGCCGAGTGGTCGTCGTCAAGCAGAGTCTGCATATACTGAATAACGTCCAGCCCCTCAAACATATAGGGAGCCGGAATGTGGGTAACGTCATTAAGAGAGGCGCCGCAGCCGTTGCGCGCGTACATCTCGGAGGTGAGCGAAAGCGCGCCGAGAGTCATTCCGTGGAAGCAGCCCATGAAGGCGAAGATATTTCTTCTGCCGGTTTTCTTTCTGGCAAGCTTAAGCGCCGCCTCGATTGCGTTTGTGCCCGTGGGGCCGCAGAACTGGATCTTATATTTAAGTCCGCGGGGCTCGATGATCTTCTTCTCAAGGCTCTCAATGAAATTGCGCTTTGGAGCGGTGTACATATCAAGCGCGTGGATGATGCCGTCGGAAGCAAGATAGTCAACCATTTTCTGCTTGATGTAGGGGTTGTTGTGACCGTAGTTCACAGCGCCCGCGCCGCAGAAAAAGTCGATATAATCGTTGCCGTCCTCATCTGTCAGCGTAGCGCCGACAGCATTTGTGAAAACCTTGGGAAAGTGTCTGCAATAAGAGCGCACTTCGGATTCGTATTTTTCAAATGTTGCGGTGTTCATATTCATTACCTCTCATCTTATATATTTTTTACAGTTCTTTGATATATTCGGAAAGCGTGCCGCGCATCATCGCCTCGATCTGCTGCGGCTCGTCGGGAAGCATTACAAGAAGCTGGCTGCCCGCGCGGATAAGGTACCCGTCGTCGCCCGAATCGTTTTTAAGCCTCCGGCAAAGCTCCGGGCTGCTGCCTGCCGCCGCCTGTGAAACAATGTCGCGCGCGCTTCGGCTGTCCTCAAATTCAAGGCCGCCTACGGTAAACACAACGTCGGTTTTTTCAAACGCCTGAGTAAGCGCCTCGCCGAAGGATTCGCGCTTGGTGGCGAACACTGCCGAGGAAAGGGTAAGCCCAAGCTCGGGGAACGCCTTTTTCAGCGCCTTTTCGCAGAACGAGGTTTTGCGCGCCGAATAGTAAACAATCGTACAGTTCATCGGCGGCCTCCTACTGAGCGTTGCGGTATTCGGGCTTTAATACAGGCTCGAAAATAGGCGCTATAGTCATGTCGCTAGTTACCTTTTTGAAGTCAAGTCCCCAGCCCTTGAATACATAATCGTAATAATCGTCGCTTGGCTTTACGGGATCCGCCGGCGCCTTTGCCGCCTTGCCGTGCTCTATGGTCTGGTTCTCGATAAACGAGCCGTCGTAGTTGATAAACGTTACGCTGTGAAGCATTATCGGCTCGGTAGCGCTTGAGGTGCTGCCTGAGGATTTCTTTTTATCGGTGCTTGACGGAGCGGTCGTCGGAACCGAAACCTTCTGATCCTTGAAGTCGTAATTGCCGTCGTACCAGTCGATCTGCTTTTTCTCGTAAGCTGTGCAGAAGTCCGTGACCGTAGGTCTTGTGCCGCCGCGGCTGGAGTAGTAAACCTGAGGCCATACGGCGTTTTCGTTTTTGCTCGCCTTTTTGACGTCGACCTTGCTGTCCTCGCCTATTCTTACCCTTCGCGCAACAACAACGGTGCGGAAGTTGGTGTACTCGTAAGAGCAGGTGGAGAGCGTGAGCAGCTCGTCGTCCTCGTTTACGTCAACCGGGCAGTTGATCAGCGAGCGAATGCGGACGTTGTAAACGTAGTTCATAAAGTCCTTGTCGTTTTGGAAGTTGCCCACCATGTAGTTGAAGAACTCGCCGTGAGCCGACAGGGTGTTTGTTTTATAAACCGAGATGATCTTATACACGCCGTCGCCCTGAGGGGTGTCGAACTTTATAGTGGCGTGCTTTTTATAGAAGTCCATATCCGCCTCGGTTCCGCCGTAGTTCATAAGCTCGCCGAACATTGAGCCGTCGTTCATGTGGTGGCCGTGCAGGACAATGTTTTTGCTGTCCATGCCCTTGGTGCAGCGGTAGTCGAGGAAAATACAGCCGTAAGAGTCGTAATCTCCCTTGTAGTTGTGGTTGAGATAAAACTGGTCGGTTATGTCGTCGCCCTTGTGCCAGAGCACGGGATAGTCGATTTTAGTGTCCTTTATCTGGATCCAGCCGACGATCTCCTTGTTGATTTTTTTCAGCTCGTCCCATTTTATGGAGTTGTCGTCGCCCTTGCTCGGTGTCTCGCCGCCGCCCTCGCTCGATTCGCTGTGGTAGATTTTTTGGATCTCACCGTTGAGCGCGGCTTCCTCGGCAGGTCTTTGAACAAGGTTGTAGTAGAGCATCCAGCCCGCGACCACAAAGACTATAAGCGAGGCAATAACAACGCATTTGCGCGCGATCTCCTTTGCGCCGTCGCCCGGCAGCGGGATAAAGCGGTTTACAAAGCCCGTTTTCGCGGGCGTATATTTCTGCTCGGTGAAGCCGTCGGGGAATTCGTTTTTGCCGTCCTCAAACACCTTTTCGGTGCGCTCGGCGGCAAGAGCGGCAACTTCCGCAAAATCCATGCCCGTAAGCTCAGCCTTGGGAACAGCAGCTACGCGCATTCCGTCATACATAAAGGCATAGCCCTTGTAGCCGTTTCCGAAGTCTCCAAGCGAGAACACCTTGACCTTTTTGCGGGTAAGCTCGTACTCCTTTTCAAGCGCCTCAAGCTCCTCTTTAGACGCTTTCCTTGCGCGGGCTTCCTTGAACGCGGCGTTTCTGCGCTTCCAGTAATCCTTCGGCGCGGGCTCGTTTTCAGCCTTTTCTGACGCCGCCACGCTCTCGACCATGTACTTTTTGAACGAGCTGTTGTCCTTTGACTTAAGCGCGCCCGTAACGATGGCGAGGTCGGGCTTTTCGTCCGATTTTGCGATTGAACTCAGCGCCATTTTTATAGCCGAGGACTGCAAAACCGCTTTCTTTACTCCCTTGAGCGTATAGCCCTTTTCATCAAGGCTTTTTGAAAGCTCTTGCTGCTTCGGCTCTATGCTGTCGGTTTCATTCTTTTTGCATACAGATAAAATTTCTATCAACACGCGGGTACTTCCTTTCGCGTTATTCTTCGGGGTAAATGGGAGTCATTTTTAGATTATTGAGCGCTTCCTCAATAAGAGGCTCAAAGCCCGCCCTTTCCTGAGCCTGCTTAACGAACTTCAAAACAGGCTTTGTACGCGGATGCTTTGGAGTGAACACCGTGCAGCAGTCCTCGTAAGGCTCGATCGAGGTTTCGTATGTATCGATTTTATAGGAGATGTCGATTATCTCCTGCTTATCCATGCCGATAAGCGGTCTGAAAACCACCATGTCGGCAGCGTCGTCGGTGCAGTTGAGCGCGCCTATCGTCTGGCTTGCCACCTGACCGAGGCTTTCGCCCGTGATCAGCGCCGAGCAGTCCTTATCGCGGGCAATGCGCTGCGATATCTCCATCATCAGGCGGCGCATGATTATAGTGAACAGCTCCTCGGGGCAGTCGTCCCTGAGCTTTTCCTGAATTTCGGTAAAGGGCACGGTGTACATCGTTATAGGTCCCGCGTAGCGGCTTACCTTCTGAAGCAGGCGCACAACCTTTTCCTCGGCTCTGCGGCTTGTGTATGGAGGGCTTGCGAAGTGGACAGCCGTAAGCTTCAGTCCGCGCTTAGCCATCATATACGCCGCAACGGGCGAGTCGATACCGCCGCTTATGAGTATGACCGCCTTGCCGCCGGTGCCGACGGGGATCCCGCCCGCGCCTTTGAGCGGATTTGAGTGGATATACGCGCCAAAGTCGCGTATCTCAACATAAACGGTGACCTCGGGATCGTGAACGTCGACCTTTAGGTGAGGGAATTTTGAGAGCAGCTCGCCGCCCAGCTCCCTGCATATTTCGGGAGATTTAAGCGGAAACTTTTTATCGCTGCGCTTTGCCTCCACCTTGAAGGTCTTTGCTGCTCTGAGCTGTTTTTCAAGGTAAACGGGCGCGGTTTTGAGCACCGAGTCCATTGTTTTTTCGTCGCAGAGCGCCGCTCTTGAAAAGCTGACGATGCCGAAAACCCTCGCCACGCGCTCGCAGGCTTCGTCCAAATCAATGCCGTCGCTGAGCGGCCTGACCGTGATAGTAGACTGAGCCGAAGTTATCTCGAACCTGCCCAGCGAGTGAAGCGCGATCCTCACATTCTTTTTTAATACGTCCTCAAACTGGCGGCGGTTCAGTCCCTTAAGGACAATTTCGCCGTCCTTTAACAGTAATATTTCTTTCATAATAACCTTCATATGTGACAAGCGAATGAAAACCGTGTGACATTCGCCGCTAATTTCAGTTTATCTGTGCGCGAGCACCTTTAACCCCAGCGCGATACCTTCGCACAGAGCGTCTATATCATCTTTTGTGTTGTGCTTTGAAAAGCTTATTCTCAGGGCGCTGTCGGCGCGTTCCCTGCCGAGCCCCAGAGCGCTCAGCACATGGCTGGGCTTGCCCTTTGCGCAGGCGCTGCCCGATGAAACAAAAACGTCGCGCTCCTCTAAGAAATGGAGCATCGTTTCGCTGCGAACCCTGCCCGCCGAAATGTTAAGCACATAGGGCAAGGCGTTTTCGGGAGAGTTTAGCTCAACGCCGTCGATCGATAGCAGCTTTTCCTTTGCGTAGGCGTTAAGATCGAGCGCCTTTTCATAATTGCCTTCTATGTCGAACTCATCGCACGCCGCGCCTAAAGCCGCAATAGCAGGCAAATTCTCGGTGCCCGGGCGGAGCTTCTTTTCCTGCTCGCCGCCGTACTGCCGCGCGACAAGCCGCACGCCCTTTTTGATATAGAGCGCGCCCACGCCCTTTGGCGCGTGGACCTTGTGGCCGCTGACGCTTATCAGGTCGGCGTTCAGCGCTTTTGCTTTAATACCGAGCTTTCCGAAAGCCTGAACCGCGTCGGTGTGACAGAGGATCTTTTCGTCCTTTTCCTTGACCGCCGCAAAAATATCGGCAACGGGCATTACCGCGCCCGTTTCGTTGTTTACAAGCATAACCGAAACAAGCGCCGTGTTTGTGTCGGCAGCCGCCGCAACGTCCCCGGCGCGGACTGTGCCGTCGGATTTAGGAGAGATACGCACGACCTCAAAGCCTTCATCCTCAAGCCGCTTTGCCGCCTCGGTTATGCTGCTGTGCTCTACCGACGAAATGATTATCTTTTTTCGCGTGCGGACGTTGGCGTAAGCCGCGCCGAACAGCGCGAGGTTATTTGCCTCGGTGCCGCCGCTTGTGAAGAAAACTTCCTCGCCGCTGACTTTGAGCTTTGCCGCGACCGCTTTTCGTGCGCGATTCAGCTCCGCCTCAGCCTCCATACCCTTTGAATGGAGCGAGGACGGGTTGCCGTAGGCTTCTGTCATTACCCTATACGCCGTATCAGCCGCCGCTTTTGATACCGCGGTTGTCGCGCTGTTATCAAGATAATGCTCCAAGCCCTTCGCCCCCATATTACATATTCATCTTATTATACAACAAACGACAGAAAAAATAAAGTGATAATTTTAACATAATTCAAAAAAATCGGAGAAAAATATATATTACAAGTTTTCAGGAACGAAACACAAAGGAGAAAATATGATAACATCAAAGGAATACTCAAAAATCGTTGAAAAATCCTCCCCAAAAAGCAAAACCGCCCTTTGCTGTGTAAGGGCGTTTTTTATCGGCGGCGGTATATGCGCCGCCGGGCAGTATATTTACGAGCTGCTGAGGCTTTGGGGGCTTGACGAGATCACCGCCCGAACCGTTACATCGGTCACGCTGATATTCGCGGGCGTGCTCCTTACTGCGCTGGGCGTTTACGACAAAATAGCGCGCAAGGCGGGCGCGGGCACTCTTGTTCCCATTACGGGCTTTGCGAACGCGGTGTCGGCGTCCGCCATAGAGTTCAAGCCCGAGGGCTTTATTGTCGGAGTCGGCGCAAAAATGTTCGCAATAGCCGGCCCCGTGATCGTTTACGGCGTGTCGGCGTCGGTGATTTACGGCGCGGTGCTCTGGGGGCTGCACCTGTTCGGGATAACGCTGTACTAACTTTTCACTCAAAAAAACGGCATAAAGCTGCGTGAGCTTTATGCCGCTGTTTTTTGTTTAGTTATAGATATTGTAGAAGCTGCTTACGGATACCGTAACCTTTCTTACGTTCATAGCGAACATTCCCTGATAGAGCAGGAAGAACAGAGCAACCATTACGCCGGTAACAAGGCCTACGATAAGAAGTCTTACAAAAGCGTTTTTATTGGTATCGAAGTCGTCCTTGATCTCAAGCAGACAAGCGGCAACGTACCAGATTGTCGCTAAGATGAAGAACATCCAGCCGATCATGCTTGTAGCCATGTAGAACAGGCCGCCTACAAGGATAAGACCCATGGGGATGATCGAGTTAACGCCGAATGAAATCAAAGAGTTGAGAAGCAGATCGCCTGCGTTAGCGGGCTTTTTGCCGCATACGATGAGGATAACGAATCTTGACATTACATATGCTGTAGCAAGACCGAGTGTAAGGATGAACGCAGCAAGGAGTGTAAGGCCGAAGTTGAAGTTTACCCAGCCCTT
>ONMK01000027.1:0-19166 GCA_900318905.1 uncultured Eubacteriales bacterium
TTTTAGCTTGTCAAGATGGAAAAAAACAGGGCTATCACATTAAAAAAGTAATAGCGCGTGATGTTTTCATCTTGGATAGCCCGCATAGAATACTTAAGGTAACACCGCACAGAATAATTAACTCTGTACGGTGTACTGTTTTAGGCTCCCAATCGTCTGCTTCTCTTGTGATTTCAAATTATCCTTATGAGTATCAGTCTTTGGGGTGTCCTTAATTTTTTACCAAACAGTTTCCCGGAAGGGATTCGAAGGCGACTGTGCAAGTTGCCGATGCGTTTTTGTGCTATTTGCATGAAACTTCGTCATGAACTTCGGCACTTTTCACAAAGCACTGTCGCTTTTTCAGATATAGCAAAAAATATTGTGTTTATTCTGCATTATTTTGCACAAAAAACTTCCTTAATTTTTTTCATCCTTTATCCGGCAAAAATCAGAAAAAGCTTTACAATTTAGTTTTTATATGATAAAATACGTTTGTGAAAAGTATTTCGCTTTTTCAATATTATTAAAAGGAGGATAATTATGAAGAAACTCGTAACAGCTGCAGTAGCTGTAATGATCATGGCTTTTTCACTTGTAACAGCTTTTGCTGCAACAACAACAAGCGTTGAGAGCCCCACAGCATCTACTGCGCCCGAAACACAGGCAACAACAGCCGTTCCCACTCCGGATCCCAGCCCCAAGTCTCCTAAGACCGGTATGAACGATTCACTGGTATATGCCGTACTTGCATTATCAGCAGTAGGAGTAGGCGTTGCGTCTGTAGCTCTTGTTAAGGGAAGTAAGAAAAATTAATTGCTCTTTTACTATGCTTAGCAAGTGAAGAACGAAAGAACAACTTCCTGTAGTGCCCTGCGCTTTGAAAAAGGCGCAGGGCTTATACAAGACATCAACTTCTGATAATATTTTGTGCACCGCCCGAGTTTTTCGGCTTCGGGCTTTTATTTTGCCTTGAGCAAATTCCCCTAATTATTCAATATGGGGTTCGGTGCTTTATTAATTGGTTTTATTGTGCGGAGTATCCGTTTATTTTTTTGTGAGTCCGCACTTAACTGATATACTAAATCTAAACGAGAGGATTTGCCAACGAATGGAAAAAACAAAAAAGTCAAAGTCACAAAAAGTTGCTTCCAAGAAGAAAAGAGAAATCGAACTTCTGCCTTTGCTTAAAGCGGTTTGGAAGAAAAGACTTTTAGTTATTCTGGTTACAATAGCTGTCGGAATAACTACATTTGCCGGAGCAAAGCTGTTGATTACTCCCACATACCGTTCAACCTTTACGGCTTATATAAACAATAATAAGGAATTGAAGATTTCCGGTCTTACCAATTCGGACGTTATGGCCGCGCAGGCGATCGCCCGTACATATTCCGAGATCATTACAAGCCGAAAGGTTATTGAAGAGGCCGCTAATTCTATCGGTTTAGATTATAACAGATTAAAAAGCAGAGTCAGCACCTCAATAAGCAAGGAAACCGAGATCATCACTGTCAGTGTTGTATCAAGCGATCCCGAGACCGCGTACCGTTTGGCAAAAGCCATTTCCGAGACCGCGCCTACCGAGATAGCCAAAATCGTTGACGGCAGCTCCATGAGCATTATTGATAAGCCCGTATATCCCGAAAACCGTTACAGACCAAGCTACATCAAGCTGACGCTTTTGGGTACGCTTATAGGATTCGCTGTAACAGTGCTCATTATTTGTATCAGACAGTTCTTTAACGATAAGGTTATGAGCGAGGAAGACCTGACGGAGCACTACAATATTCCTGTCGTCGGCGTTATTCCCGATATGCTTTCCGTTACCAAATCCAAGGGAGATTACTATTATTACAGGACTCCCGATGAACAAACAAGTAATAGCGACTTTAAGTCTTAACGATCGGGGGGATAATGATGGCACAAAGAAAAAACAAAAAAGCAGTTTTTAAGTTTGACAACGAAACGATGCTTTTATCATCAAAGACTTCATTCGCGACGCTTGAGGCCTTTAAAACACTCAGAACAAATGTGATTTTCTCATTGCCCGGCAACGGCTGCAAAACTATCGGCGTTACCAGCGGTAACAGAAGCGAGGGAAAAAGCCTTACTTCAATTAACCTTGCGCTCTCGTTTGCGCAGCTCGGAAAAAGGGTAATCATCATCGACTGCGACCTGAGAATTCCCTCGATCGCAGCAAAGCTCAACATCCCCAATAACGACGGATTGAGCAATTATCTGGTAGGAACCTCAAACGATGATAACCTCAATATCGTCGAGTTCGGGGATCCTTCAATAAGCGTAGTTACATCGGGCAGCATTCCGCCCGATCCCACCTCGCTGCTCAGCTCCGAGGCAATGAAGAAGATGATAAGCATCCTGAAAAACTACTACGATTATATCATTCTTGATTTCCCGCCTGTCAGCCTGGTAACAGACGCCGTGCTGCTTTCCGATGTTGTAGACGGATATCTTATCGTAGTTCGTCAGAATTCTTCGGAGTTTTCAAGAATCAACGAAACGGTATCTCAAATGGAATTTGCAAATGCTAATGTAATCGGTTTTGTCTACAACGCGAAGGTTATGGACGGATTCGGCAAGCAGAGCAAATACTACAAGTATTATAAGTAATAACAACTATATTTATAAATTCGCAAAAACCGATTGTTTCGATGAAATGAGTATGAGGAGAATGCTGTCATGAGAGAAGGAAAAAAGCAAGATTCAAGACGAGCTTTGCTTATGTCGTTTCTTAAATTGGTGCATTTCTGTGTGTCCGTTTCAGGTTTTGCGGCTGTTTGGCGGTTCTTCTATTCGCAGCATACGCTTGAAAACTATTATCCGAATACGGATTATCTGATTCTCACCGGATACTGCGTGCTGATGATCTTCCTGTTCAGGACTTATCATGTGTACAATATCGGATACGCAAGAGTGACCGACAACCTTTTCGGACAAGTTCTTTCCAATGTCATATCGGCGGGAGTCATTTATTTTGTCGCATGTGCTCTTTCGGGAGCGTTCCTTAATCCTCTCGCGCTGCTGCTGCTGTGCCTAACGCAGTTTATCTGGAACGCGTTTTGGAGCAAAACCGTTAAAATGCTGTACAGGAAAATCTATAAAAAGCTGCGGACAGTGGTAGTTTACAGAAGGCAGGATGACTTATCCCGTGTTGAGGAGATCCGCCGCTTGACCCGCAGACTGGATGTTCAGAAGCATATAGAAAACCCGTCGGGTAAATTCTGCGCCATTAAAAATGAGCTTGAAGGCTTTGACGCTGTTATTGTGATCGGCGTTAACTCGTCGCTGCGAAACGGGATCGCCAAATACTGCATCCACAATGACGTCCGCTGCTTTGTTGCTCCGCATGTGGGCGACATTATTATGCAGGGTGCGCGTCATATAAGCAGTATCCGTGTGCCGATC
Organism: uncultured Eubacteriales bacterium; assembly: GCA_900318905.1. Taxonomy (GTDB): domain Bacteria; phylum Bacillota; class Clostridia; order Oscillospirales; family Acutalibacteraceae; genus Ruminococcoides. Next base: position 3,406 of record ONMK01000027.1, read on the forward strand.
TTCAGTATTCGCCGCGCTTTTAAGAATCCGTTTTATTTGATGGCTAAGCGCACTTTTGATATTATTGTATCGATTTTAGCGATTGTTCTGCTCAGCCCGGTTTATCTTATCACTTCACTTGTCATAAAGCTGTATGACCGCGGCCCTGTTTTTTATAAGCAGGTCCGCCTGACGAAAGACGGAAAAAAGTTTAATGTACTAAAGTTTCGTTCAATGAGAGTAGACGCAGAAAAGGACGGCGTAGCGCGACTTGCCGCAGAAAACGACGACAGGATCACACCAGTGGGAAAATTTATCCGCTCGTGCAGACTTGACGAGCTGCCCCAGTTTTTCAATATTCTTGCGGGAAGCATGAGTATTGTCGGCCCCCGACCCGAGCGCCCCGAAATAGCCGAGCAGTACGAAGAGGAAACGCCGGCTTTTGCTCTGAGGCTTCAGGTAAAGGCAGGCCTTACGGGATTTGCTCAGGTTTACGGAAAGTACAACACAACTCCGTATGACAAGCTGCAAATGGATTTGATGTATATAAACAAGATGAGCGTGTCCGAGGATCTGCGCCTTATGTTTGTTACACTGCGCGCTATTTTTAAGTCCGAAAGCACAGAGGGAATAGACAAGGACGCAACAACTGCAATGAAACCCGGCGTAAGCAGCGTTGGGCAGCCAGAAGAGGCAGAGGCGTAATATATTATTTGCGAATAAACTTCTGAGCAGAAGGAATCACAGCCGGAAGTTGTCATAAGAAAGGATAATTACAAATGGTAAATGTAATAGGATTGGGATATATTGGTCTTCCGACCGCATTGATGCTGGCGTCGCACGGAGTAGAGGTTATCGGCACCGACTACAACGCCGAGCTTGTCGCTACCCTTAACGCGGGAAAAACTACTTTTAAAGAGGACGGACTTGACGAGCTGTTTCAGGACGCTCTCAAGGCCGGAGTAAAGTTTGTAACGGATTATCAGGTTACGGACACATATATCGTATCGGTTCCCACTCCTTACGATAAATTCAGCAAAAAGGTTGACGCGTGCTATGTTGTTGCCGCTGTCAAAGAGGTTATGAGAGTTTGCCCCAAAGGAGCGACTGTAGTAATTGAATCAACGGTATCTCCGGGTACCATCGAAAAATATATTCGTCCTGTCATTGAGGAAAACGGCTTTACCATCGGCGAGGACATCAATCTTGTCCACGCTCCCGAGCGCATTATCCCCGGCAACATGGTATATGAGCTGCTGCACAACAACCGCACCATCGGCGCTGACGACAAGTCTGTCGGCGAAAAGGTAAAGGAGTTGTATGCATCCTTCTGTCAGGGCGAAATTGTCGTTACCGACATAAAAACAGCCGAGATGACAAAGGTCGTCGAGAACACCTTCCGCGCTGTAAATATCGCGTTTGCAAACGAGCTTGCCAAAATTTGCCGTCACGACAACATGGACGTATATGAGATCATCAAGATCTGCAACATGCATCCCCGCGTAAATATCCTGCAGCCCGGTCCCGGCGTAGGCGGCCACTGCATTTCCGTAGACCCGTGGTTTCTTGTAGGAGACTATCCGTCGCTCACCAAGGTTATCAACGAGTCGATGAAAACAAATGACGGAATGCCCGACTTTGTTCTCAACAGAATTTATGAGATAATGAAAGAAAACGGCATGACTGACGTTAAGCGCGTCGGTCTGTATGGACTTACATATAAAGAAAACGTCGACGATATGCGCGAGTCGCCCACACTCCAGCTTCTTGAAAGCCAGGAGCGCCACCTTGCGACAGGGCTTAAGGTTTACGATCCGTTCATTGAAAAGGACGTTGTTGACAATCAGTACCACGATCTGGACGAGTTCCTCGACAGTGTTGATCTGGTTGTTATTATGGTCAAGCATAACGAAATCAAAGAAAACATGGATAAGCTTAAGGGCAAGCTTGTGCTTGATTGTCATAATATTTGCGGACTTGAGGGCGTTTATCATATATAAATGAGCGTCCTGTAAGCATATTTCGACAGGGTTTATGAGGCGGTATTTTGCGGAATGCCGCTGATTGTCGCTATAGTTTTTTTTAAATAAGCGCCAGTTGTTATATTGATTAGATCCGTTTTGTACAGTGAGGTGATTACGATACATAAGAATAATCTGAAAATTCGGCTGGATGATGATAATACCCGCAACAAAGCGCTGGCTTTTTTTGTGGCCGTTGTTTTATGGTTCAACTTTTTAACAAATATCAGTACGGGTATTTCGGAATTGACAGGTCTGTCTGTTCGCTCAGTCACCTTAACTATCAGATGGATATCCTTAATAACCTTCTTTTTTATTCTTCCGTTTGTATTTACGCGGCTGAAAACAAGGGTCGTTATTTTTACCGCGATATGCGCATTCGTTTTCCTGTTTAACTATTTGGTTTTTACGGATTTGAATGAGTATTTAAGCAAAGAGGCCTTTTTGTTTTTTTCTTTGGGCTTTACTACCTTTGTCGCTTTATTTTCTATAGATGATTACAAATATGTACTGCGTTTTTTAACGGTATCTTCTCACATTATCACAGCGGTTGTGTTGCTTCTGGTATTGCTTGTCAACTTAGGAAGAATATCTACATTTATTGCTACGGACGAATCGGTACCGTATAGTATGGGCTTCGGATACGCGTGTCTTATCCCGTCAATGCTTCTGTTTTATGACTTTTTCAAGACAAAACGTGTCATCAATATCATTGAGATAGGCGTATTATTATTCGCTATCATTATCTACGCTTCAAGAGGACCGCTGATGGGCTTTGCGTTGTTTGCGGTCTTTTACCTGGTAAGATACTTCCTTAACAAAAGACAGTATATCCGCTGTATCTTGATCGTTTTATCGATCATCCTTTTTGTTCTGTTTTATAAAACTGTCTTTATTTGGTTTTTCGGATTGTTTGAGGATTCGTTTATTTCAACAAGTCATCTTAAGCATACGCTTGAATCCGATGATTTTGTTTACTTGTCAAGCAGAAACAGTATCTATGATATTCTTATCCAGGAGGTTTTTGAGCACCCGTTCTATGTAAGGGGAATCAATGCCGAATGGCCGGTTGTAGGCGTTTACGCTCACAATATTGTACTGGAACTTATTTATCAGTTCGGAATTATACTGGGTGGCGCGTTTGTGTGCCTGATTTTATACCGTGTTGTAAGAACGGTAATACTTAAGGGAGAAAACGACCTTGAAATTTTATGCATAGTTTTGATGTTTGCAAGTATTCCGCAATTGATGGTTAGCAGCTCGTTGTGGAGAAACTATGTTTTCTGGGCATGGATGGCCGCTATAGCAAAATACCTGCAGGAGTACCGTCTGCAGAAAAACCATGCCTGATATGAGATCTATTATTTGAAAAAGATAACAAAGAGTGATTGAATGAATAAAAGAAAAGTCGTTTTTGATATGGCGCTGAATATAGTTGCTACAGCGATCCCGACATTTGTGCTGCAGCTGCTTATTCTGCCCAATCTGGCAAAATTCATGTCAGATGATAACTACGGTCTGCTTGTTACCGTATTGGCGTTTCTTAATGTAATGCCCTCTACCATGGGCAACGTGCTTAACAATATCCGCCTGTTGTATAACGAAAACTATGTAGAGACTAACAACGAGGGCGACTTTAATATTTTGCTGGCTATCCTGGAGGGCGTCAACTTTTTAAGCGTAACTGTCTTTTTGTTCTACTATGACAGCAATCTTACGCTGTTTACCGTTTTGATGACCGGTATAACCGCGCTGCTTTGGCTTGCCAGGGAATACTTCCTTGTTGCGTTCCGTCTTATAATCAATTACAGAGCTATTCTGCTGTGCAACGTGATTATGGTAGGAGGCTACGGGATTGGCTATCTTTTATTCCTCGGAACAAAAGTGTGGCAGGTCATCTACATCAGCGGTCTGCTGTGCAGCCTGATTTACTGCTTTATCAGAAGCAGGCTGTGGAAGGAACCTTTTAAAATCACTCCTCTGTTTAAGCGGACAAGCACTCAGGGACTGCTGCTGCTTATCGCAAAGATCCTTAACAGGCTTTTGGTTTACGCCGATAAGATCATTGTTTTCCCGGTGCTCGGCGGAGCGCTGGTATCGGTTTACTATGCCGCTACGGTGTTCGGCAAGGTTGTATCACTTATGATAACCCCTGTCAACAGCGTTGTGCTGACATACCTTGCAAAAGCAAAGAAGAAAACGGACTCAATGCTGAAAAGCGCGCTGCTGGTCGGCATTGCGGTGTGCGCGGTCGGCTATATCGTATGCGTACTTATCAGCCGCCCTGTTCTGTCGATCCTGTATCCGCAGTATGTCGACAGCGCTATGAATTATATCTATCTGACAACGGGTACAACGGTTCTGTACGCGCTTATTTCCATTGTTGACCCGTTTATTATGAAGTTCTTTGATATGAAGTGGCAGATCGCCATCAACGGCGGAACCGTAGTTGTATATCTTGCGCTTGGAATCAGCTTTATGATCCCGTGGGGGCTGATGGGCTTCTGCGTAGGCGCGCTGCTGACAAACGTATTGAAGCTGTTGTTTATGATATTTATTTACTACCGATGCAAGGCGTTGGATTTGGAAAAGGCAGAGTGATATTTATGAAAAAAATAATGCTTGTCTTTGGCACCAGGCCAGAAGCCATAAAAATGTGCCCGCTTGTAAACGAGCTGAAAACACGCAAGGGACTTAAAACGGTTGTGTGCGTCACCGCGCAGCACCGTCAGATGCTCGATCAGGTACTTGAAACCTTCGGCGTAGTTCCCGACTACGACCTTGATATAATGAAAAACCGCCAGACGCTGTTTGACATTACCGTTAATATTCTCGGCGGTATAAAGGAAGTGCTTGAAAAGGAAAAGCCCGACGTTGTTCTGGTTCACGGCGACACAAGCACGACCTTTGTAACGGCGCTTGCGTGCTTTTATCTGCAAATCCCCGTCGGCCATGTCGAGGCGGGACTGCGCACATACAACATTTACTCGCCTTATCCCGAGGAATTCAACCGTCAGGCTGTGGGCATAGTATCGCAGTTTAATTTTGCGCCCACGCAGCTTGCCGCAGACCATCTTATAAAAGAGGGCAAAAAAGCAGATACCATATATATCACGGGCAATACCGTTATCGACGCCATGCAGCACACCGTAAGGGAGGACTACACCCATCCCGAGCTTGACTGGGTAGGGGAGGACAAGCTGATTTTCATTACGGCGCACAGGCGTGAGAATCTCGGCGAGCCAATGCATCACATGTTCCGCGCTATACGCCGCGTGCTTGACGAGCACCCCGACTGCAAGGCGATCTATCCCATACACATGAACCCCGCTGTACGTCAGGCTGCCGACGAGGAGCTAAGCGGCTGCGACCGCATCCACATTATCGAGCCTATCGAGGTTTTTGACTGCCATAATTTTGAGGCGCGCAGTTATCTTTGCCTGACCGATTCGGGCGGTATCCAGGAGGAATGCCCCAGCTACGGAGTCCCTGTTTTGGTAATGAGAGATACCACGGAGCGCCCCGAGGGCGTCGACGCCGGCACACTGAGGCTTGTCGGTACCGATGAGGAAACAATATACACAAGCTTTAAGGAGTTGCTTGAAAACAGTGAAGAATACAACAAGATGTCTCACGCCTGTAACCCTTACGGCGACGGACACGCATGCAAAAGAATAGCTGATGTGCTTGAGAACGGGACTTATGAGCCCTGGGCACAGTAACAGCATTTTGCTTAAGGATATATAAACACGATGAAAACAGAATTACTATGTCTTTATCTTATGAAGTGCGCGTTTAATTCGCAAAAGACTGAAACGATGCCTTCATTTGATATCGGCGCTCTTTGGAGCTTTACAAATCGTCACGCTGTTACCGCTACGGTTGCAAAGACGCTTTTAGACAATAGAATAATTCAGGATAAAAAATGGCTGTCAAGGTGGCAGGAGGCTTTGCAGAGGAACATCAGGCGTACCATGCTTTTTGACGCCGAGCGCTCTAAAGTCGAGAGCAGCCTTGATTCGCTCGGAATTTGGCATGTGCCTTTAAAGGGGATAATTATAAACAAGCTTTATCCGAGCTTTGGTCTGCGCGAGTTCGCCGATAACGATTTTTTGGTTGAGGGCGGCCATGAAGGGGAAATCAGGAAGATGATGAGGAATATCGGATATTCCGACTTAACTTCCTTTGAAACTGACGATTCGTTCAGGAAAAACAGGATCCTGAATATGGAGATCCATTACAAGCTGTTCAAGAACAGAAAAAACTTTGAGGTGTTCAACGAATACTATAAGGACATCAAATCACGGCTCGTCCGGGACGGCAGCTCTCCTTATTCGCTCAGGCTTACCGATGAGGATTTCTACGTTTATTTCATCGCTCACGCGTACAAGCATTTCAAAGGAGCCGGAATCGGGATCAGATTATTCGCCGATGTGTATGTCTATTTAACAAGCATGAAAATGGACAAAGCTTATGCGGATGATGAGCTTGGAAAGCTTGGAATCGCGGATTTTGAAAAAACGGTCGTTTCTATTTCAAATAAGATTTTCTCACCCGATAAAGCGTTTTCCGAAGATGAGCTTACCGATGAAGAAGCCGTTATGTTCAACGCCGTTGTCAATTCTCATACATACGGTTCTGTTGAGATGATGACTGAAAACAGGTATACCGAATATGTAGCGGGAAGCGGAAAAACAAGCAAATCGGGCTATTATTTCAGAAGGCTTTTTCCGAGCATGGAGGAACATAAATTCGCGCATCCGTTCATTTACCGCCACAAGATACTGTATCCCGCTTTTTATATTTACCGTCCGTTCCGCGGACTTGTCAAAAACAGAAAAGACCTTTCAAAGGAAATAAAGGCAGTAAATGAAATCAAGAAAAAGAATGATAAAAAATAACGCTCTGTCCGGCATAATCAGCCGCGCAGGGCGTTTTTATCCGGCTATAGGTCAATAGCAAGATTAAACAGAATAACAGCAAAACAAGGCGACGGCAAAACTGCTGTCGCCTTTGTGCATTCTGCACAAAAAAATAAGGCTGCCGCAAATCGAAAGATTTGGCGGCGGCCGTTTTTTGCGTTGTTTTCGCTTTTTTTACGAATAAATTAATCAGCAAGGTATGGCATGCCGTTGCAGAAACGTATCTGTTATATCATGCTTTCCAAAGGCGGCTTTGGCTAAAGCGTCACGCTTGCCTGTTTTATCTCATAGTATATAGCGTAGGAATATACTGATTTAATGAGGTGAAAAAATGGAGAACATCATTACCTTTGCGTCCATGACAAACGCCATGAAGGCAAGGGAGCTGCTTCGCGGCCATAAAATCCCGACGCGCCTTATCCGCACGCCCGCGCCCCTGCGAAAGGGCTCGTGCGGCTACAGCCTGGTAGTGCCCAACCGCTTTACACGCGCCGCGGAGCTGCTGCAAATGAAAGGAATACCTTATAAAGGCGTATTTGCCGATGGTGCCGATTGATTTACTTTGACAACGGGGCTACAACATTTCCCAAGCCGCAGAGCGTTGTTCGGGCGGTCGGCAGCGCCATGCAAAATTACGGAGCCAATCCCGGGCGAAGCGGTCACAAAATGTCGCTTAAGGCGTCCGAAATCATATTTAACTGCCGTGAAAACGCCGCCGCCCTGTTCGGAGTTGAAACCCCCGATAGGATAATTTTTACCGACAACTGCACTACCGCTCTGAATACCGTAATAAAAGGGCTGCTCAAAAGCGGCGACCACGCGGTCATTTCGTCGCTGGAGCACAACGCCGTTGCCCGTCCGCTTGAACACTTGAAACAAAGGGGAGTGAGCTTTTCGGCAGCACAGGTGTTTGAGGGCGACGACGAGGCGACGATCGAGAGCTTCCGCAAGGCTGTTAGAAATAATACAAAGCTTGTTGTATGCACCGCCGCTTCAAATGTATTCGGGATCCGTCCTCCTGTTGAGCGGATAGCCGCGCTGTGCAGGATATACAACATTCTGTTTTGCGTTGACGCGGCTCAGTCGGCAGGAGTTGTGCCGGTAAATATGAGCGGGAGCGGGATAGACTTTCTGTGCGCTCCCGGGCATAAGGGGCTTTACGGTCCCATGGGAACGGGCATTCTCGCGATCAATTCCGATATCCTGCCCGAGAGCCTGACTCAGGGCGGAACCGGCAGCATGTCGTCAAGCCTTGAACAGCCCGAAACACTTCCCGATAAATACGAAAGCGGCACGCCGAATCTTCCGGGTATCGCGGGGCTGAACGCGGGCTTGAAATTCGTCATGGAAAGGGGAGAAGCTAACATCCTTAGCGCGGAAACCGCTAAAGCCCAAAGGCTGTACGACGGCCTTGCTTCAATGCGCGATGTGGTTTTGTACACGGCGCGCCCGCAGATCACTACCCATGTGCCCGTCATCTCCTTCAATGTGCGCGGACACGACAGCGAGCAGATCGCCGCGCTGCTCAGCGACCGCTTCAATATCGCCGTAAGGGCAGGGCTTCACTGTGCCCCTCTTGCGCATAAATCATTCGGCACAGAGGAGCAGGGGACAGTTCGCGCGGTCATTTCCGTCTACACCAAACCCGCTCAGATCGATTATTTTTTACTTTCTTTAAAGAAAATTATAAATCTTCTTCCCAAAAAGGTTGCAATTGAGTAATCAAATGTGTTAAAATAAAAATTAAGGCAAAACCGCACACCTGAATTATGCGGTATTGCCTTAAGAACGGACTCACCGAGGAAGGAGGATGAATGTGGAATTTTTTGACAACCTGTGGTCAGTTATCAAAACTATCCAGTTTCGTGACGTTGTTGACATTCTGGCCATTTCGCTGATCGTGTTCGGCTTGTTCAAGCTGATACGCGAAACAAGAGCGGTGCAGCTTTTAAAAGGTCTGCTGCTCCTGCTTGCCGTTTACATTTTATCCTCCATGTTTAACCTGGTGATGCTGTCTACGCTGCTGAGGGCTTTCTTCGAGGCGTCGGTCGTAATTATCGTAGTCATTTTCCAGCCCGAAATCCGCAAAGCGCTGGAGCAGGTGGGCAGAACAAAAAAATGGCGCAAGTATATCAAGATTTTTTCCAAGTACGGCAGGAGCGACGAATGGGAAAAGGCGGTCAGAAAGTCCATAGTCGACGCCGCCGATACCTCAATTCTGTTCTCGCGTTCGCGCACGGGCGCACTTTTGGTGTTTGAGCGCGAGACTATGCTGTCGGATATAGCCTCAACGGGCACGATAATCGACGCCGAAACATCGGTGGCGCTGTTTGGCAATATCTTCTTCAACAAGGCTCCTCTGCACGACGGCGCAAGCATTATCCGCGACGGAAAGCTGTTTGCCGCGGGCTGCATTTTGCCGCTCACCGCAAATAAAAATGTCGATATCAACCTGGGGACCCGTCACCGCGCCGCTCTCGGCATTTCGGAACAGAGCGACGCCGTGGTGCTTGTTGTCAGCGAGGAAACGGGCGTTATCTCCATTGCCGTTGAAGGTCAGCTTGAGCGCGACTTTACCCGCGATAAGCTTATAAAAAGGCTCAACGAGCTGCTCCTTGACGAGTTTGAAGAGGAGGAGAGCAAATACCGCAAGCTCAGAAAAGGGAGGAAGAAGCAATGAAAAAACAATCCCTTTTCGGACGCTGGATGCAAAAGAACTATGTCCTGTTTTTATTCGCCATGCTCGTTTCGCTGGTGATTTGGATATATATGAGCTTTAATTCCTCGGACGTCAATACGACTTTTACGATAAACGACGTCCCCGTTCAGACCGAGCTTTCCGATGAATCGCGCGATCTGGGGCTTCAGGTGTTTACCGCCGACGACCCAAAGGCTACGGTAACGGTTTCGGGCAACCGCACGGTGCTGGGGCTTTTAAACGAGGACGATATAACGGTCACCGCTTCGGCAGGCTCTATCAACTCGGTCGGCAACTACACCCTGCCCGTCTCGGCGGCAAAGCGGACATCAAGAAGCAATTTTGAGATCAAAAGCTACTCTCCGTCGACTTTGAGCGTCACCATCGATTACTTTAAGGAGAGCGAGTTCCAAATCCAGGACGGAGTTGTGTTCTATCTTGAAGAGGGCTATTACGGCTCGACCTCAATGTCGCACAGTACCGTTAAGATATCGGGACCTCAAACAGATGTGCTAAAAATCAAAAAGGTCGTCGCAAAGGCGAGTGTTTCAAATAAACTGAACAAATCCACAGAGGTCGACGCCGACTTGGTTTTGCTTGACGAAAACAACAACGAAATATCAAAAAAGATGCTCGATATGAGCACCGAGTCCGTTAAGGCTACGGTAACTGTCCTTCCCGAAAAGACGGTCAAGGTAGAGCCGGTATTCGTCAATAAGCCCGAAGGTCTGACGATAACCGATGACATGATAACGATCAGCCCGACCGATCTGCTTATAGCGGGGCCTGCCGATACGCTGAAAAAGATGGAAAGCGTTCAGCTTGAGCCTATCGACTTTTCAAGCATACGCAACGAAAAGGTCGATTTTGATAATCTCGGCATAAAGATACCCGAAAACTGCAAGAGTATCAACAACTATACTGCCGCCAAGGTTTCGCTCGATTTAAGCGGCCTTTCGTCAAAGAGCTTCACGGTCGATAAGTTTAAGGTCGAAGGCCTTTCCGACGATTACACCTCAACCGTCACCTCAAAAAGCATAGACGTTACCGTAATAGGCTCCAAGAGCGACCTCGACAAGCTCTCGGCGTCGCAGATCACCGCGGTTATCGATACCTCGGACTCCTCGGGGAAAACAGGTTCGGTTGAAATGCCCGTTACCTTCCGCTTCAGCGGCACAACAAGCTGCTGGGCTTACGGTAAATATCAGGCAAATATCACAATTACAAAGAAATAAAGGATAGCCGTGCGGCGCTTTTGTCCGCACGGTTGCTTTTTATACTATTTTCAATTAAAACGCTTTAAAACAGATGTTAGCGGAAAATTTTGCAGAACAAGGCGGAGGACGCAGGAATACTGACGTATTCCGAGGACGCAGAATTTTACGCAACAGATGTTAAAGTGTTTTATTTGATAATAGTATTATATAAAAAACCTGTATAAAAAACCTAAAAAAATTATTGTATTTTGTGTAAACAAATGATATAATAAATAAGATATGCGGCATATAAAAAGGATTTTGCCGCTTTGGAGGGCGCATGAAGGAACTTTTTTCGTTGATTGCAAAGGGCAATTTCAAGGGTGTTTTCTTTGAAAAGACCGACAATGTGTTTATTCAGTTTTTCCGCTACTGCTTTGTGGGCGGTATCGCAACTCTTGTTGAGGGCGGAGCGCTCTGGTTGATCCAGCATTTTGTTTTCAAAGACGCCGGGGGCTTTTATGTATATTTCTCTCAGGGCATAGCGTTTGTGCTGGGGCTTATTGCAAATTTCATTCTCTCAAAGCTGTTTGTTTTTCAGGAGAAAAGCGAAAAAACAAACGCCGCCGGCGAGTTTGCAGCCTATGCCGTAATAGGCGTGGTGGGGCTGCTTATCAAGGAGCTGCTGCTTTGGGTGTTCAACATTCAAATCGGCTGGCACTATATGCTGGTATGGGTTTTCTCCACTCTTATTGTTCTTGTTTGGAATTATGCGGCACGAAAGGTGCTTCTTTACAGAAAGAAAAAATAATGTGAAAAGGTGTAAATAAAATGCAGAAGGTATTGATCATCGGCGCGGGTCCCGCGGGCTTGACCGCCGCCTATGAGCTGATGGATAAAAGCAAGGATTATGAGGTTATCGTATTTGAGGAAAGCGGCCGCTTCGGCGGTATTTCCCGCACGGTCAATTACAAGGGCAACCGCATGGATATGGGCGGTCACCGCTTCTTTTCCAAGGTTCCCGAGGTAAACGAATGGTGGGAAAAGATGCTTCCCACTCAGGGCGCAATGCCTTATGACGACGTTGCTCTGGGCAGGGAATCGACCGTTTCACGGGGCGGCCCCGACCCGGAAAAGACCGACAGGGTAATGCTTCGCAGGAACCGTCTGTCGCGTATTTTCTTCAACTCAAAGTTCTTTGACTATCCCATTTCGCTGAAGTTTGATACGATCAAAAACATGGGCTTCGGCACCACTATCGTTGTCGGCTTCAGCTATTTAAAAAGCGCGATATTCAAAAGAAAGGAAAATTCGCTCGAGGACTTCTACATCAACCGCTTCGGCAAAAAGCTCTATTCGATGTTTTTTGAGAATTACACCGAAAACCTCTGGGGCAGACACCCAAGCGAGATCTCGCCCGAATGGGGCGCCCAGCGTGTAAAAGGGCTTTCAATCAAGGCTGTGCTCGGCGACATCTTCGGCAAAATGTTCCACAAAAAGAACCGCAAGGTCGAGACCTCGCTTATCGAGGAGTTCGCTTATCCCAAGCTCGGCCCCGGTCAGCTCTGGGACATCACCGCCGCCGATTTTGAGAAGATGGGCGGTAAAATAATCAAAAACGCCAAGGTAGTAAATCTCATAAAAGACGGCAATAAGCTGACAGGGCTTGTATATGAAAAGGACGGCGGGCGCGTCACCGTTGAGGGCGACTACGTCATCTCCTCAATGCCGGTCAAGGACTTGGTAGAGGGAATGAACGGCGTTCCCGAAAAGTACCTTGAAATAGCTTCGGGACTGCCGTACCGCGACTATATGACGGTTGGCGTGCTTCTTAAGCACCTCAACCTCAAAAACGAGACAAAGACAAAGACAATGGGCAATATCGTGCCCGACAACTGGGTTTATGTGCATGACAAAACCGTAAAGATGGGGCGCTTCCAGATATACAACAACTGGTCGCCTTACATGGTAAGCGATATTGAAAACACCGTTTGGATGGGGCTTGAATACTTCTGCAACGAGGGCGACGAAATGTGGAGCATGAAGGACGAGGACTTCGGCAGAATGGGCGTGTCCGAGATGGTAAAAATGGGGCTTATCAATCAGGAGAGCGACGTTCTCGACTTCCACGTTGAGCGCGTTAAAAAGGCGTATCCCGCGTATTTTGACACATACGAGCACATGGATGAGCTCAGGGCTTATCTCGATTCGATAGATAACCTATTCTGCGTAGGACGCAACGGTCAGCACCGCTACAACAACATCGACCACAGTATGTGCACCTCGTTTGAAACCGTAAAGAACATTCTCTCGGGCGAAACAAGCAAGGACAACATCTGGAACGTAAACACCGAAAAGGAATATCACGAGGAAAAGGAAAATAAGTGATGGAAAAACAACCTATCGCAAAACAGCGCACCTTCGATGCGGTTTTTGATATAGTCCTGAAGCACCCGTTTATTTTTGTCGCGCTGTTCTGTCTGCTTTTGATCCCGATGGGCTTTGCTCAGGTAAATCACGTTGACTCCGACGGCATATTAGCCGAAGCAGTGATTTTTGTTATTGCGGCTGCAGTGCTGTTTCTTCTCGGCAGACCGAGCAAAAGCTTAAAGGTAAATATATACCTTGCGGCAATGTCTGCGGCGGTTATAATTGTGTATTCATTGCTGGTCGACGACAATCATAACAACGCGCTGATGATGTTTGTGCCCGCGCTGATAATCATTATTCAGCTTGCGGTCGTGATGTATTTTGAAAAATCGCTCAGCGTTGACCGCGCAGTGTTTTTGATGATCATTATCGGCGTGGTTCTCCGCTACTGCTACTGCCTGAAATACAGCTCAACCGAAATGCAGCATGATATCGGCTCGTTTTCGGGGCAGCACGGTCATCTTTCGTATATCAATTACTGGTACGAAAACGGCTTGTCGCTGCCTGATTTTGACATAACAACGCGCTGGCAGTTTTATCATCCGCCTCTGCACCATATGCTTATGGCTCTGGGAATGGATATTTTTACCTTCCTCGGTCTTGATGAAAGATGGGCTCAGGAGGCTATCCAGATACTTCCCATGATTTACTCGGCGCTGAGCATGGTTGTCTGCTGCCGCATTTTCAAGCTTGTAAAGTTAGATGGCGCGGGGCTTGTTGCCGCAATGGCGGTTCCGTGCTTCTACCGCACCTTCATCATTTTCGGCGGCGCTTATAACAACGACATGCTCTGCACGCTGTTTATGCTGCTCGCCATGCTCTGGACGGTTAAGTGGTATTACAGGCAGACTGTTCTGTATATCCTGCCTATCGCGCTCTGCGTAGGCTTGGGTATGATGACAAAGCTCTCCGCGTGGATGGTCGCGCCCGCGATCGCGCTTGTTTTTGTGTGGGTGTTCATCAAAAATATCAGAAAGCCGCTCCGTTACATCGGACAGTACGCTGCGTTCGGCGGCGTGTGCGCTCCGCTCGGACTATGGTGGGGAATACGCAACGCGATCGAGCAGGGCATTTCGATCACTTTTGTACCCGATGTTAAAATGACAAGGATGTCGGTCGAGCAGATCCCCGCAATGCAAAGGCTGTTTGACTTTGACCTGTCGCAGTTCAACTATCCGTTCGCGGCGTTCACAATGTATGGTGCGCCTTATGACGAGTACAACCCGATAATCGCCCTGTTCAAGACCTCGCTGTTTGACGAGTATTATAAAGAAGGCGACGGCTTCGGGGTTGAAACAGCGCTTGTCGTTTTTGCGGCTGTATTGGCATTCATAGGCTTTATAGGTCTGATATACTTCATCTGCAAAAAATCAAACGGCGTCGATTTGCCGATAAAGCTGTTCTTCGCTTTGATTTTTGTCACTATTTTAGTGTCATATATCCTGTTCTGCTTCCAGTTCCCGTATGTATGCACCGAAAACATCCGCTATTGTATCCCTGTTATCCCGATTCTCGCAATGGGCATGGGCTTCCTGCTCAACGCGGTTATCGGAAAGCTTAAAAAAGCAGGGGAGAGCAAATAGAATTATCAGAGCCGCCTCGGTTGAGACGGCTCTTTTTGATTGTTATACGGAAACCTAATACCCAATATTATACAGTTATTAAATCTTAAGTATTCAGTATTCATTTAGAAAATCCTTTTTGACCGAAAATTTAAAACTTAAGACTTAAGAATGAATAATACAAAGCAAAAATCCCGCCGGACTGTTTTCTTATCGCTCGCCTTCGAGTCCGGTCAGCGGCTTTGCTTGTAAAAATAAAAACCTAATACCCAAAAGGGCATTAGGTTTTTCTGGTGCCGGTGACCGGACTCGAACCGGTACGGTATCGCTACCGGCGGATTTTGAGTCCGCTACGTCTGCCAATTCCATCACACCGGCGTGCAACGTTAGTATTATACAATAAAGCATTTAAAAAATCAAGTGGAATTTTTAATAAACTGTTTTCTAACCGCTTTTTATATGTTATACTTTATTCAGAACCTGTAAAGGAGGTTTTGTTGTGAAAGTGAAAAAGGTTTTTGCCGCTATTTTGGCGGCGGCTTTGCTGGCTGTTTCATCGGCTTCTGTTTCGGCAGTCGATTTAAGCGTGCCCGCAAAGGACGTTATCACCGTTGAAAAAATAGATTTCAATAACCCGGATTTTATTCGTGGAATGGACGTTTCCTCGGTTATCTCGCTTGAAAACGCGGGGGTTGCCTTTAAGAGTGAATCGGGGGAGCAGCAGGATATTTTTAAAATCCTTTCCGACAACGGCGTAAACTATATTCGCGTGCGCGTATGGAACGATCCGTATGACGGCAGCGGCAGCGGCTACGGAGGCGGCAACAATGATTTGAACACCGCTAAGCTTATCGGAAAGCGCGCTGCCGACAACGGCATGAAGCTGCTCGTCGACTTCCATTACTCCGATTTTTGGGCTGATCCGGGTAAGCAAAAGGCTCCCAAGGCGTGGG
>ONMK01000027.1:19199-19551 GCA_900318905.1 uncultured Eubacteriales bacterium
CTCAAAAGCAGAGCGCTCTGTATGACTATACTTTAAATTCTTTAAACGAAATAAAAACAGCGGGCGCGGACATAGGCATGGTTCAGATAGGCAACGAAACTACCTCGGGGATCGCGGGCGTTTCCGACTTTAACGACGTTCATAAGCTGTTTTCGGCAGGAGCAAAAGCAGTGCGCGATTTCGATAAAGATATTTTAGTCGCGCTGCATTTTACAAACCCCGAAAAGACCTCAACAATAAAGTGGTTCGCCGACTACCTCAATCAAAAGCGAGTTGACTATGATGTGTTCGCCGCATCATATTACCCGAGCTGGCACGGCAGCCTTGAAAACCTTACCGACGTATTCAACTA
>ONMK01000056.1 GCA_900318905.1 uncultured Eubacteriales bacterium
TCTCGACTACGGCTTTGCTAATTATGCTTTAAAAGAATTAAAAATCCCGGATGATTTTCCTGATGAGATCAAGGTAGAGGGCGGAATGGAGAAAACCGCGGGGCTGAGCTGCGAAATAAACGGCGGAGCGGTAGTAAACAAGGCGAGCGCCGACGAGGTGCAGTGCGAAATAGCCCTGCCCGAATCGCTCGAGGCTCCCGTGCTTGAGGGAGAGAAGGTCGGCAGCGTGATATATAAAACAGGCGGCGATACAAAGAGCTTTGACGTTGTTTCAACCGACGAAATAGAGCAGACGTCGTTCGGCCGCGTATTCGGAAGATTATTTCATTCTTTAATAGCATTATAAAAAAATCCGGGAATACCTTGCAAAAAAGCTTGTCTTATTGTATAATAAAGCAAATAGTATTTTATGGAGGATTACTATATGGCTACAAAATTAACAGACAAGTATTTACAGAGTTTTATCGCCGAGCATGAATATGCGGGCGTTGCCGAGGAGGTAAAGGCGGCTCACAAGGCGCTCCACAGCGGCACGGGCTTGGGCAACGATTTTATCGGCTGGCTCAATCTTCCCACAGACTACGATAAAGAGGAATTTGCACGCATCAAGGCGGCTGCCGAGAAAATCAAAAAGGACACCGACGTGTTCGTTGTTATCGGTATCGGCGGTTCTTACCTCGGCGCGCGCGCGGCTATTGAGTTTCTGACCTCTCAGAACTACAACCTCACCTGCAAGGACACTCCGCAGATATTCTTCACCGGCAACTCTATCAGCTCGTCGGCTCTTGCCGAGCTTATGGAGCTTTGCGAGGGCAAGGATGTTTCCGTAAACATGATCTCAAAGTCGGGCACCACCACCGAGCCCGCTATCGCTTTCCGCGTATTCCGCGAAATGCTCGAGAAGAAGTACGGCAAGGAGGGCGCTAAGGAGAGGATCTACTGCACCACCGACAAGGCTCGCGGCACTCTTAAGGAGCTTGCCGACAAAGAGGGCTACGAGACCTTCGTAGTACCCGACGACGTAGGCGGCCGCTTCTCGGTACTTACAGCGGTCGGTCTGCTTCCCATCGCCGTTTCGGGCGCTGACATCGACGCTCTTATGCAGGGCGCTCAGGCTGCTCAGAAGGAGCTTGACAACGACGACCTTATGACCAACGACTGCTACAAGTACGCCGCTATCCGCAACATCCTTTACCGCAAGGGCAAGACGATGGAGATCATGGTTTCCTACGAGCCCGCTTACACCATGATGGCAGAGTGGTTCAAGCAGCTTTACGGCGAGAGCGAGGGCAAGGATAACAAGGGCATTTTCCCCGCAAGCGTTATCTTCTCAACCGACCTGCACTCTCTGGGACAGTATATTCAGGACGGCAGACGCACGATGTTTGAAACTGTTGTTCTCTTTGATAAATGTAAAAAAGAGGTTACCCTTGGCACCGATCCTACAAACGTTGACGGCCTTAACTTCCTTGCCGGAAAGACAATGGGCTTTGTCAATCAGAAGGCGTTTGAGGGCACGGTTCTGGCGCACAACGACGGCGGAGTTCCCAACGTTGTTATCAACGTTCCCGAGATGAACGAAACCGAGCTCGGCTACCTTATTTACTTCTTCGAAAAGGCTTGCGCTATCTCAGGCTATATGCTGGGCGTCAATCCCTTTAATCAGCCCGGCGTAGAAAGCTACAAGAAGAACATGTTTGCTCTGCTCGGAAAGCCCGGCTACGAAAGCCAGAAGGCGGCTCTTGAGGCAAGACTCGGATAACTTCACTACGAAACAGGAGGAATTTAAAATGGTTACTTTACTTATCGGAAAAAAAGGCACAGGCAAAACAAAAAAGCTCATTGCGCGCGCAAACGAGGCTGTTAAGGCTTCATCGGGCAATGTTGTCGTAATCGAAAAGGGCGCAAAGCTCACATACGACGTTACCCATAAGGCAAGACTTATCGATACCGACCAGTATTCTATCTCCGGTTACGATATGCTCTACGGCTTTATCAGCGGTATCTGCGCCGGCAACTACGACGTTACCGATATTCTGGTAGACTCTACCTTTAAAATCTGCAAGGAAGGCATCGCAGGTCTTGAGGAGTTCACAAAGAAGCTCCAGACCCTCAGCGAAACCTGCTCAACAAGCATCGTTCTGCTGATCTCTGCCGACGAGGCGGACGTTCCCGCTTCGATCAACGCTGTTTGCGAAAAAGTCTGATAGCCGAATAATCTGATTTGGGGCTGGCTCAAAACTCTGACCGAGTATTTGAGCCGGCTCGTTTTGTTGAGCATGGTTATCTTGTCTGATTACCGTACAGTTTAATATAATTCCAATTTAGAATTATACACGGAAATCCGCCCGTTAA
The DNA here is from genome assembly GCA_900318905.1 of uncultured Eubacteriales bacterium. GTDB lineage: Bacteria > Bacillota > Clostridia > Oscillospirales > Acutalibacteraceae > Ruminococcoides. The sequence goes on from ONMK01000056.1 coordinate 2,356, forward strand.
ATAAAAAATCTGCTCAGAATATCGGTTTTTGTTGTTGACAAAGGGGATTTCGTTTTGTATAATATAAGACAGCGTTTTAATATGCGTTCATAATGTCCGAGGTGCTATCATGCTTTTTGAACTCAAATCCGTATTCCTCAACGAGGACTGCGAAAAACAGCTCACCTATGAGCTTGATATCGCTGACATTGACGTTGACGGAGTTTTTCCATTCACTTCTCCCGTTGCTGTCACCGCTACCGCACGCAACCGCGCAAGTCTGGTAACGCTCACGCTCGACTGCCGCTACGACTATTCACGCAGCTGCGACCGGTGCACCGAGCAGTTTGTACGCCGCGAGCAAAAGACCTTTGTTCACAGGCTGGCTCAGACTTTGGTTGACGAGGGCAATGACGACTATATTGAAACACCCGATTTTACCGTAGAGCTGGACGAGGTAGTTATCTCGGACATTCTGCTTGATCTGCCGCAGAAGAACCTGTGCAGAAGCGACTGCAAGGGCTTGTGTCCCAAATGCGGACAGAACCTTAACAGCGGCAAATGCGAATGCGAGGGCAAAACCGTTGACCCCAGGCTCGAAATTCTAAAACAGCTTATGGATTAATACACATATAAGGAGGTCTTTGTCATGGCAGTACCCACCAGAAAAACTTCACACGCGAGAAAAAGCTCAAGACGTTCATCGGTTTGGAAGCTCAGCGCTCCCACACTCGTAACCTGCCCCAACTGCGGCGAGCTTACCGCTGCTCACAAGGCATGCACAAACTGCGGTATGTATAAGGGCAGACAGGTTGTCGTTAAGAAAGACGCTTAATTTTTATGTGAACCAAACGGGCGGCAGGCTTTCTGCTCGCCCTGTTTTTCATTAAGGGGCCGCCACGCGGGAACGTGACGTTCCATCCGGCGCGCCTTTGGATAAATTGTAATAACAAAAAGGTTTCTGCAACGGCGCCGCCACGCGGCAGGAAGCGCGCCTTTGGATAAATTGTAATAACAAAAAGGTTTCTGCAACGGCGCATTATATCTCGCGGGTCTGGAAGTTTTGTTTATCACAAACATATGTTTCGCGAAATGGGTCAAGCGTCACGCTTGCGCGTACTGAAAGTCGCGTCACGCGACCGGCGCATTATATCTCGCGGGTCGGGAAGTTTTGTTTATCACAAACATATGTTTCGCGAAATGAGTCAAGCGTCACGCTTGCGCGTACTGAAAGTCGCGTCACGCGACAATTGATTTGCCTTGCAAATCATTATTTAAGGGGGTAAAAATGAGCAAACCCGTTATCGCTATTGTCGGCAGACCTAATGTCGGCAAAAGCACCTTATTCAACAAGTTAATAGGTCAGCGCCTTTCTATCGTCGACGACACTCCCGGCGTTACCCGCGACCGTATCTACGGCGAGACCGAGTGGTGCGGCAGGACTGTAATGGTGGTCGATACGGGCGGAATCGAGCCTAAAAGCGACGATATAATCCTTTCGCAAATGCGCCGTCAGGCTCAGCTTGCAATCGACACCGCCTCGGCTATTATCCTTGTGACCGATTTAAAAAGCGGCATGGTTGCGACCGACGTTGAAGTGGCTCAAATGCTCCAAAAGTCGGGCAAGCCGGTTGTGCTCTGCGTAAATAAATGCGATTCCGTGGGCGAGCCGCCTATGGAGTTCTATGAGTTCTATAACCTCGGCTTGGGCGATCCCGTTCAGGTCTCGGCTGTTCACGGCCACGGCACGGGCGATCTGCTCGACCGCGTGTTTGAGTTCCTCAGCTTTTCCGACGAGGACGGCGAGGACGACTCGGTTATCAATGTTGCCGTTATCGGAAAGCCAAACGCGGGCAAATCCTCGCTTGTCAATAAAATCACCGACGAGGAGCGCTGTATCGTGTCAGACATAGCGGGCACAACGCGCGATACGATCGACACTCTGGTAGAAAACCGCTTCGGAAAATTCAACTTTACCGATACGGCAGGTCTGCGCCGTCAGAGCAAAATATATGACGACATCGAAAAGTACAGCATACTCCGCGCAAAAATGGCTATCGAGCGCAGCGACGTATGCGTGATCATGATCGACGCCACCGAGGGCATTACCGAGCAGGATACCAAAGTCGCGGGACTTGCCCATGACGCGGGGTGCGCGTGCATTCTCGCCGTCAACAAGTGGGACGCGGTCGAGAAGAACGACAAAACGATGCAGGAGTTCAGAAAGAAGCTCGATACCGATTTCGCGTTCATGTCCTACGCTCCGAAGGTGTTTATCTCGGCTAAAACAGGTCAGCGCATCGACAAGCTGTTTGAAAGCATCGTTATGTGCTTTGAAAACACCAGCCGCCGCATAACAACGGGCATGCTCAACGAGCTTTTGGCTCAGGCTACAACCCGTGTCCAGCCGCCGTCTGATAAGGGCAAGCGCCTAAAAATATTCTATATGACTCAGGCAGGCGTAAAGCCGCCGACCTTCGTGTTCTTCTGCAACGATAAGGAGCTGTTCCACTTTTCGTATCAGCGCTATCTTGAAAACCGCATAAGAGAGGCGTTCGGGCTTGAGGGAACACCCGTTAAAATCATCATACGCGAGAGGGGCGATAAATAATGTTTAAAATAGTGGCAGAGAATTTTGTAAACAACTGGTATCTTTTTCTTATCTGCGCGGTGATCTCCTACCTTATCGGCAGCATCAACCCTGCGGTCATCGTCACCAAAATCGCCACAAAGGGCAAGGCTGATATCCGCGATATGGGCAGCGGCAACGCGGGCTTTACAAACGTTCTGCGCTCGGTGGGCAAGGTTCCGGCTGTTATTACGATAGTATGCGACGCGCTGAAGTGCATCGCGGCGGTGTTTATCGCTTACTTCATTTTTTTATGGTTCGGAAATATTACGGGCGGCGACGAATGGTTCAAAACCTGTTTTTTGAAATGCGTAAAGTATTTCGCGGGCGTATTCTGCATTCTCGGACATTGCTTTCCGCTTTACTTCCACTTTAAGGGCGGCAAGGGAATAGTCACGGCGGCGGCGCTTATGCTGGCTTCCGACTGGCGAGTGTTCCTGCTTGTTCTGGCAACCTTCCTTATTGTATTTATAATCAGCAAGATAATATCGCTTGGGAGCATTACAGGCGCTTTGATGTACGCTCCGTACACCTTTGCTGTGACGTTCATATTCGACCACCTGCTGACTCAAAGCTGCCTGTGGTATGTGCTTGTGTCAACGTTCTGTGCGCTGGTAGTAGGCATTTTCGCAACGGTAATGCATAAGGAAAACATAAAACGCCTTAGAAGAGGCGAGGAAAAAAGAATACACGCAAAGAAATAGTTTAAAAGCGTCCTTTGATCGGGACGCTTTTTAATTTGGAATGCGGAATGCGGAATGCGGAATTTCGGTCGTGCAGACAGCTTGCAATGAAAAATGCCTTTCGTGCCCTACAAATGTAACGGAAAGGTTTAATATATGCAGAACCCTTGCCGACAATCCAATTCCGCATTCCGCATTCTTCAGTTGCGCCGTTATACCGACCTTTCCCGTAAACCGATTTCTCCAAAGGCGCGCTTCCTGCCGCGTGGCGGCCGGTTGACTTTTGGGCGGGATTGTTATATAATTAACAGGATAGCATTTGTATTAAAACAATATTAAAATTTGGAGGTCAAAAATGGGATACACGATTGCGCAAAAGATAATCAAAGAGCACCTTGTGTCCGGCGAAATGACAGTAGGCAGCGACATCGGTCTTAGAATCGACCAGACGCTTACTCAGGACGCTACAGGCACAATGGCTTATATTGAATACGAGGCGATGGGCATTCCGCGCGTCAAGACGGAAAAGAGCGTGGCTTACATCGACCACAACACCTTGCAGACAGGCTTTGAGAATGCCGACGACCACCGCTTTATCCAGTCGGTGTGCAAAAAGCACGGCATTTATTTTTCACGCCCCGGCAACGGAATCTGCCACCAGGTTCACTTGGAGCGTTTCGGCAAGCCCGGCAAGACGCTTATAGGCTCTGACAGCCACACACCCACAGGCGGCGGTATCGGCATGCTGGCTATCGGCGCCGGCGGACTTGACGTAGCCGTAGCAATGGGCGGCGGCGCTTACTACATCACCATGCCCAAAATGGTAAGGGTAAACCTAACGGGCAAGCTCAGCCCCTGGGTTTCCGCCAAGGACATCATTCTTGCTGTTCTGCGCGTTATGAGCGTTAAGGGCGGCGTAGGCAAAATCGTTGAGTACGGCGGCGAGGGCGTAAAGACTCTCACCGTGCCCGAGCGCGCCACGATCACCAACATGGGCGCGGAGCTGGGCGCTACCACCTCGGTGTTCCCGTCAGATGAAACCACCAGAGCTTTCCTTAAGGCTCAGGGCAGGGAAGAGGACTACGTTGAGCTGAGCGCGGATAATGACGCCGTTTATGACGAGGTCATCGAAATCAACCTCAGCGAGCTTGAGCCTCTTGCGGCGTGCCCGCACTCTCCCGACAACATCAAGACCATAAAAGAGCTTGAGGGCAAAACCGTAGACCAGGTCTGCATCGGTTCCTGCACCAACTCAAGCTATCTCGATATGATGCGTGTGGCGCATATCCTCAGGGGCAAAAAGGTTGCCGACAACGTTTCTCTGGCAATCGCTCCCGGAAGCAAGCAGGTGTTCAACATGCTGGCTCTCAACGGCGCTCTCGGCGACATGATAGCGGCAGGCGCAAGGATTCTCGAAAGCGCTTGCGGTCCCTGCATAGGCATGGGTCAGTCGCCCAACAGCAAGGGCGTATCGCTCAGAACCTTTAACCGCAACTTTGAGGGCAGAAGCGGCACAGCCGACGGTCAGATTTATCTGGTATCACCCGAAACGGCGGCGGTATCGGCGCTTGCGGGCGTGTTTACCGACCCCAGAAGCCTGGGTGCGGCGGCTGAAATCGAAATGCCCGAAAAGTTCCTCATCAACGACAACATGGTTATCGACCCCGCTCCCGTTGAGGAGATGGACAGCGTTGAGATACTGCGCGGTCCCAACATCAAGGAGTACCCCAAAACAAGCCCCCTCACCGACAGCATTGAGGCTTCGTGCTCGCTTAAGGTCGGCGACAACATCACCACCGACCACATCATGCCCGCGGGCGCTAAAATACTGCCCCTGCGCTCAAATATCCCGAAAATCTCGGAGCACTGCTTCACCGTTTGCGACAAGGAGTTCCCCGCAAGGGCAAAAACTCTGGGCAAGAGCATTATTGTCGGCGGCGAGAACTACGGTCAGGGCTCATCGCGTGAGCACGCGGCTCTCGCGCCTCTCTACCTCGGCGTAAAGGCTGTATTGGTAAAGAGCTTTGCGCGTATCCATAAGAGCAACCTCATAAACGCGGGTATCCTGCCGCTCACCTTCAAGGACGCCTCCGATTACGACAAAATCAAGCTCGGCGATATGCTTGAGCTCCCCAATGTAAAAGCGGAGATCGCCGCGGCTCAGGACGTTACCGTTGTTAATAAGACTAACGGCGAGACCGTTAAAGCGGAATGCGAGCTGTCCGACAGAACAAGAGCTATTATCATCGCGGGCGGACTGCTTGACTATACAAAGGAGAACAGCTAATGGATAAGATTCAGATGAAAACGCCGCTCGTTGAGATGGACGGCGACGAGATGACCAGAGTTATCTGGCAGCAGCTTAAGGATATTTTGATAACACCCTATGTTGACCTCAAGACCGAGTACTATGACCTCGGACTCAAAATGCGCAACGAGACCGACGACCAGGTAACAATCGACAGCGCCAACGCCACAAAGAAGTACGGCGTAGCCGTTAAGTGCGCTACTATCACTCCAAACGCGGCAAGAATGACCGAGTATAACTTAAAGAGCATGTGGAAGTCGCCCAACGGCACTATCCGCGCCATTCTTGACGGCACGGTATTCCGCAGCCCCATTCTCGTAAAGGGAATCACTCCCTACATTCCCACATGGAAAAAGCCCATCTGCATCGCGCGTCACGCTTACGGCGACGTTTACAAGAACACCGAAATGCGCGTTGAGGCAGGCAGCAAGGCTGAGCTGTGCGTAACAAAGCCCGACGGCACCGAGGAGCGCAGCACAATTTTCGACTTCACCACCGACGGCGTTATCCAGGGCATGCACAACCTCGACAAGAGCATTTCGTCTTTTGCCAGAAGCTGCTTCAACTACGCTCTCGACCAGAAGCTTGACGTATGGTTCGCAACAAAGGACACCATCAGCAAAATCTACGACCACCGCTTTAAGGATATTTTTGCCGAGATTTTCGAGAACGAGTACAAGGATAAGTTCGACGAGGCGGGTATCGAGTTCTTCTACACCCTTATCGACGACGCCGTAGCGCGCGTTATCCGCAGCGAGGGCGGCTATATGTGGGCTTGCAAGAACTACGACGGCGACGTTATGAGCGACATGATTGCTACAGCCTTCGGCTCGCTTGCTATGATGACAAGCGTTCTGGTATCTCCCGACGGCATTTACGAGTATGAGGCGGCTCACGGCACCGTTCAGCGCCACTACTACAAGTACTTAAAGGGCGAGGAGACCTCAACAAACTCCGTAGCTACAATCTTCGCGTGGACAGGCGCTCTCAGAAAGCGCGGCGAGCTCGACAAACTGCCCGAGCTTATGAGCTTTGCCGACAAGCTTGAAGCCGCCACTATCAAGACAATTAGAGGACGGCGTTATGACGGGCGACCTCTACCTTATTTCAACCCTGCCCAACAAGCAGAAGGTCAATACCGAGGCATTTTTACAGGCGATCAACGAGCGTCTCGCGGCTTCGCTTTAATAAAGGAGTTTAATGCGAAATGTCAAAAAGCGACAGTATTTCGATGTCGGTGATCAGGCGGCTGCCAAGGTATTACCGCTTTCTGTCCGAGCTGGACGAGCAGCGCGTTGAGCGCATTTCCTCAAACAAGCTGGCTCAGATAATGAACGTCACCGCCTCTCAGGTAAGGCAGGACTTAAACTGCTTCGGCGGCTTCGGCCAGCAGGGCTACGGCTACAGCGTAAGCCAGCTCAAAAACGAAATAAGGCACATTCTGGGGCTTGACAACAGCTATAAGGCTATTCTTATAGGCGCGGGCAACTTCGGAACAGCGGTTTCAAATCACCTCGACTTCAACAAGCTGGGCTTTGAGCTTGTGGGCGGCTTTGAAACAGACCGCACCAAATTCGGCGAAATGCTGGGAAATATTGAGATACGCGACGAAGCCGAGCTTGAGGATTTTTGCAAGGCTAATCACGTTGACGCGGCTTTCCTCTGCATTCCGCGCCAAAGCGTTGAGCAGACGCTTGAGCGGCTATATAAGCTGGGCATAAAATGCTTCTGGAATTTCAGCCACTTCGACATCAGCGCCAAGTACAGCGACGCGGTCGTTGAGAACGTTCACCTCAGCGACAATCTGATGACGCTGTGCTACCGAATGACAAACAGGGAAAGTGAATAATTCTGTTAAGGCGTGCGGCTACCGTGCGCCTTTTGTTTTAGGACGCTGCCGAAAACGGATATAG
>ONMK01000058.1 GCA_900318905.1 uncultured Eubacteriales bacterium
ATTGCCGTTTTCATCCAGGTAATCGCCGTTTTCGTTCGACCTTACCCATCCGTCAAAGGTATAGCCCATTCGCTTAGGCTCCGAGATTGTGTAGTTAGTACCGTGCTTTGCGTATACCGGCTCAACGCCGTAGCCGCCCTCGCCCAAATCAAAGCTGACAAGGTAATAGTTGCGGTCATAATAAAGCTTGAACTCGGTTGAACCGTCGGCGGCAATAGCGTCGGGCTCATGGAAAAGCGAGGTAAAGCCCTCAAACTCAATATGCTCAAGCTCATCCGGGAAGGTTCCCGTATAACCGGACTTTTCGTAATAATCGTTGCTCAGCGACAGATCCTCGGTATATAGGTCGTCGCGGATATTCTGCATGAAATATCTGACCTTGTAATGAACTTTGTCGGGGAGATAATATACGGTTATCGTATCGCTTTCATGAATATCTGTATATTTCAGGTCTATTGTGCGCACTTCGTTTGCGTCGGGTTCCAGCGAGTCCATCGGTCTGTAGCCCGGGATAACGGGGTTGGTAACTTCTACGTCGAGATCCTCGCCGCCGCGCAGTACAGCCACATACGGGTCGTGGGCGTTGCTGCCGCCGCTGTACTTGTACTCTATCTTAATGGTATAAAAGTCCTCCGCAAAGCTGACTCTGGTGGCAAAAACCGTTCCCAGAACAGCTATTACAAGCAGGCTTACCATTATGGCGCTTCTTTTTAATACGGTATTCATATTGTCATCTCCTTTCCGTTTGATAAGATGAATTGATTTTTTGAAGTGTTTTGGACGGCAAGGTTTTATTATTCCGCCCGTTAATGATATTAAACAAAACTTGTTTCTATTCCTTGAAAAATATAAATAGCTGCCGTTTTGACATATCCCTTTTATTCGCCTGATAAATTTGCAAGGTACTGTTTCGGGTTATTAAAAGCGTATTTATTATTTAAGGGACACTTCCACTTATAATTTTTCAATTATATTATATCACTAAATTGACAATATTTCATTCCTTTAGTGCTTCACAATATTAGAAGATTTCATCAGTAAACTTTTTAAATATGTTAAATATTGACAGTTTTTTGCGTTTTTTATCAGCGCACAACAATCGCAACTTTTTCCAATATCCAAATATCAGCACGACTTGCTTTTTATGCATGACCGATTCCGCAAAGGTCTGCGTGAAAAAACAGGCTGTTGTTTTACTGATGATTTTTTTGCAAAGGCGTATCCCCGGCGCTTTGCCTAAGCGTTTAGCGCAAATAAGTATTATATGATATTTCTAACCGGCGCGCGCATTACGCCGGCAATCATATCAGCCGTTTGTTTCACATAATTGATTACTTTCTTATTGCAAACGCGGCTTCTTTAGGCTATAATAAAACAGTAAACAAAACACTGAGCAGGTGATTATATGAGGAAAAAACAAACACGAAGAATGCTTATCAACGCCTTTAGAACCGCTGGAGCCGACAAAATAATCAGCGGCTATTTGCTGTGGTTTTTTATAGCGGCGCTTCCGATTTGGATTTGGGAGCCGTATATCAACAGCTATGGCGACAGCCTTTGGTTCTGCTTTGCGTCGGCCACTACGATAGGTTACGGAGATTACCACGCCGTAACAATCGTCGGCAGGATAATCACCGTTATTTTGTCGGTTTACTCGGTTGCCGTGATCGCGATATTCACGGCTGTTGTCACCAGCTTCTTTACGGACTTGGCGCGTTCGCGCAAGGAGGAAAGCACGCGCAAGTTTATGGACGAGCTTGAGCATCTTCCCGAGCTGTCAAAGGAGGAGCTTGAGGACCTGTCAAGGCGCGTTAAGGAGTTTAACAGGAAAAGAACGGAAAAATAAAACGAAGGCTGCCGATACGTCGACAGCCTTTGGTGTTGTAAACCTTATTCAAAGTAAAACAGCTCCTCAAACTTTTTGTCCAGAGCGATGCACAGGATCAGCGCAAGCTTTGCCGTGGGGCTGAACTGCCCCGTTTCGATAGAGCTTATTGTGTTGCGCGACACACCCGTGAGCTTTGCCAAGTCAGCCTGCGACAAACGCTTTTCCTTTCTTGCCGAGGCTAAATTGTTTTTAAGTATCAGTTCGTTATCCATATCACATAACACCTGCTAACTGCATGATCCACACGGCAAGCATCGACGCCGCCAAAACTCCCCAGATTATCGCCACGATCAGCTCGTGCCGCTTTCTGAGCTTGATATACTTTATAAGGAAAACGACAAACGCCATGGTAAACAGCGCAAAGTCCGCTCCCCTGTTTACATAATGCAGCACAAAACCGTTTACGGTGTCGACCGCGATAAGCAGCAGCACGCCGATTATATAGGCAGCCCACGCGCCGCTTTTTTGAGCCTCAATGTCGGGCAGGTCCTTTTCTTTGCCCTCGGTCTGAGCTTTTTTCAAAATCTCGTCTTTATTCATTACAAAAACCCCTTTCGCTTTTGCCAAGTTTACTTGGTATGTCTGTATTGTACCACTGCCAAGTTTACTTGTCAATAGTTTTTGCAAAGTTTTCTTGTCATTTTTATTCGGCTCGTGAGATATCCCACTTATTAGCTCTATAGTGCTATGTTTTTAAGCTCTTAAATATTAGACATATTAAATGATTTTTGCTATAATGCTCATATAAATTTGTAAAGGAGTATCAATATGCTGCATTCTTTTACTCGTAACCATAACGATTTATCAACCGAAGCCGGTTTTCAGTTTGAATTTTTCTGCGACTGCTGCGGAAACGGCTTTAAAAGTACGTTTGTAAGCTCTACAACATACAAAAAGAAGAAAAAGTCAGAGCGCTTCGGCAGCTTTGCCTCAGGGCTGGGCTCGCTTTTCGGCGGAAAGGCGGCAGAAGCAGGCTGGGCAATGGAGCGCGGAGCCTCTGTAACAGGAAGCCGCTTTGAGGGCGAATCTCCCCAGTGGAGGAAAGAATATGAGGAGGCGTTTGACGCCGCTCAGGAGGAAGTAAGACCTAATTTCAAAAAATGCCCGAGCTGCAACAGATGGGTGTGCGACGACTGCTGGAACGAGGACGAAGGCCTTTGCACCGAGTGCGCGCCGCGCGAGGCAAGCTATGTAGCCAAAGCCCGCAACGAGGCTATGCGCCGCAACATCGACGAGGCGGCGGAGACCGCGACCGTTTGGCAGGGCAAGCTTGAAACACGCACCACGGTATGTCCAAAATGCGGAAAGCCCGCGGGCAACGGAAAGTTCTGCAACAACTGCGGAGCGCCTCTCGGCACAAACCGCTGCCCCAACTGCGGAGCTCAGGTCGCCCTCGGACTAAAATTCTGCGGCGAGTGCGGCTCGCCCATGGCAAAATCGGGCAAGTGCCCCGAATGCGGCTTTGAAAACGAGCCCGGAATGAAGTTCTGCGGCGAATGCGGCGCTAAACTCTGATGAAGTACAACGGAGAGGCATTGGGGCGCGCGGCCGAGCTTTCGATCGAGCGCGAAGGGCTGCGGATAGGCGCAAAGTTCATCGACTTTGCCGACTTTGTTTCAATACGCCCCAAAAACCACCGCGTGTATATCCAAACCTTATCCGACGGCGAGATCGAGGTTTCAATGCTGGGATTCTCATACGACGGCTTCCTTGAGGAGCTGACCAAATGCTTTACGGACAGGGGTATGGAGGCACTTTTTGCGGAGGAAGAACCTATTATGCGCTGCGAGGGCGAATACGCGTTTTCCCGGGAAAAAGGCAGAGGGATAATATTTCTGCTGCCGGACGCAATTTGCATTCTTCCGCTCAACTGCCGCTCGATACGCATACCGCTGTGCTTTACGAGCGAGATAAAGCTTGACGGCTATATGATGGCTGTAACCATGCAGTCGGGCGCGGAATATACTGTAGGGCGCATGGGCTACGACACAAAACCCTTTGCCGAAAGAGCGCAAAAGGCGGCTGAGAACACAAAAAGCAAAAGAAAAAAAGCTCTTTCCGCGCTTAAGCCCGAGGCTCCGTTTACCCACTGCGGACTTTTCAGAACGGAGCAGCCCGAGCTTTACTGGACCGCGGCGTTCGGCGACGGCAGGTGCGCCATAGAGCTTTTCACCGACGACGACTCCGCGACATATCTTTACAGCTTTTCAGAGCAGCACGAGGAGTTTACGCAAAACGCCGAGGAAGCGCTGGAGGCAATGGGCGTTCACCGCGAGATAATCTACCTCAGCGACGAACAGCTTGAAGAAAAGCCGCTTTACCGCATGAGCGTTGCGCGAAGCGAAGCCGTACGGTTTCTGCGCGAAAGATCCTGCGGCAGGCTGATCCACAACGAATCACATTCAAAACGCCTGCAAGACTTTTTAAACGGTAATTAAAAAACAGGGCTTGGCTCAAAATCTCGATTCCGAGTTTTGACCCAAGCTCCTTTTCATGTCAGCCAAGCATATAATAATATCTGCAAATTTCTCTCTGTTCGCCCTGGTAATTGTCAATACCCTTAAAATCGGGAACAAAGCCGCATTTTTCCATCACCTTTTGCGAGGCGACGTTTTCCGCAACGCAAATGCCCGCGATTTTGTCAATGCCGACGCGCTTCATAACAACGGGAAGAAACGCTTTTACAGCCTCGGTGGCGTAACCGTTTTTGGTGAATTTACCGCCGACGTGATAGCCTACCTCCCAGCCGCCGCCGTCAAGCGGTACAGCCTGAACATAGCCGATGTTCGTTTTGTCCTTAAGCAAAACGGGATATACATGCGGACCGTCTGTGCCCCCGTACTGCGACGACAGAAAATCGATAGCGTCGGCTGCGTCCTCTACGGTTTCAAAAACCTCGTCGGGCACAAAGCGGCGGGTATCCTCGTCGAGCGAGTTTTCGTGAACCGCCTGCGCCATATCGGGTGTGAATTCGGTAATTATTAATCTTTCGGTTTCCAAATTGAACATACAAATCTCTCCTATCTGTGAATATACATTCTCGACGGCTCGTGGTCGCTTCCCTGAACCACGCAGTAAAACTCCCAGCCGTAGCGCTCATAAAAGCCGACGTGGTCGGTTATCAGGTAAATCGGGGTGATATGCTTTGACTTCATTTCGTCGACCGTAAAGTCAAGCAGCCTGCCCGCGATACCCTTTCCGCGGTAATCGGGCTCGGTATAAACCGCGCATACGTTCGGCGCCAAGTCCTTTCTTTCATGGAAATCGTTTTCGATAACGCCCATGCCGCCGATAATTTTGTCGCCGTCTAAACAAAGATACCAGCCGTACTCGGTTTTTCCGCTGAGGTAGTCTTCCATGCATTCAAGGTACGCCTCCTTGGGCACTCCCCATTTTGAGCTGAACCACTGTGCGGCGGCGTCTTTTATTTCGGGCTGCTCACGCAGCGTAATAATTTTATAATCCGTCATTTCAAATCTCCTTTCCGCTTGACTGCAATCATAGAATATCATATTATTTTTCAAAAATCTACCTCACAAACAAATATAATTAAAAAAGCGAACCCGCGTTATGCAGGCTCGCTGATTTTCATTTTGCGTATAATGCGCCATATACTTTTCTCCGAAAGGAAATTGCGCTCGGCAATGACCGATACCTTTTCACCGTCCAGATAATCCCTGTAAATCAGGACGTCGCGCTGTTTCAGCTCTTTTTTTGCTCCTGATTTTTCGCCCCAGCCTGCGCGGCAGGTGCTCTTTTTGGGAATGTATATGTTTTCTCCGTCAATATACTGCTGAATTATCTCTATTATATTTTGCGGCAGAACGCTCTCTGCCTTAATATAGCTCATTGTTGCCTCCTAAAAAATTTAATGCTTTAGGTGAAGCAATGGCTATAGTAATATTCAAACGATACCAAATAGCCAATGCTTATTTGGCAATAACATATCTTTTCAAAACGCAGCCCTCCTTTTCGAGATGATTATATATTATGTTTTCGGTTTTGTCAATCAATATTTTATATATTCCGGCTGTTGCGCGTCAATATCTCTTGTTCGCATAGCGGGCTTGCAAAGCGGGATCTGCTTACCCTTTTTAATAAACAGCGGAACCTCGTTAAGCGCGACCTCAATATAGTGCAGTCCCTTTGAAAGCGGACGTTTTTCAACGCGTTCGCCGCTGAGCTTTACAAACAGCATATCCTCGGGCAGATAAACCGTTCTGCCGCTGACGTTCTGCTCGTAAACGGGCGCTATCATGCACTCGTCGCCGAGCATAAGCTGAGTTTCGCACTCGCGCGCTATCGGATCGCCGGGGTAATCGAGCGAGAGCGGACGGAAGATAAGCCCGTTGTTTTCAGCCGCCCTGACGAACGTATCGTATAAATAAGGTATCAGGCGGTAGCGCACCTGAATAACATCGCGGAAGTCCCCGGGGTTCTCAAAGCGATAGCCCTCCTGGTCGCGTGTGCCGAGAGCCGAGTGGTTGCGCATAAGCGGAGTAAACACACCGAGAGCTAAAAAGCGCAGCACCAAATCGCGCGTTGAGTTTTCGTTAAAGCCGCCCAGATCGGCGCCGCAGTACAAGAATCCGCACATGTTTGCCGCGGGCAGCATTTTGAGGTTGAGCAGGATATGCGACCACCACGAGTGATTGTCGCCGAACCAGATACCGCTTGAGCGGTGAGCGCCTATGTATGAAGCGCGCGAGAACATAAGGATCTTTCCTTCGCCGAATTCGCGCTCGAAATACTCGCCTGCCGCCTTTGTCATATTGGCGCCGTAAAGGTTGTGGACGCGCTGATGATTAACAGCCTCGCCGTTGATGTTGTGGTATATCCGCGCGTAATCCTCCTGAGAATTCGACAGCCCCATGAAGGTGTCCTTAAGGTTAAAGAATCCGCTTAAATCCAGGTTTTTACCTTTTAGCTCAGCCGCCTTGTCAAGCGCCTTTTCGATTCCCTCAACCGAATAAAACAGCGCGGGCTCGTTCATGTCGTTCCAGAAACCGTCGATACCGAGGTCGGTCAGGGTTTTGTATTTTTCGCCGAACCAGCGCCTTACGTCGGCGTTGAGAAAGTCGGGGAAGCAGCAAACGCCCGGCCATACGCCCGCCTCAAAGTTTTCGCCGTCAGCCTTTTTACAGAAATAGCCCTTTGACTTGCCCTCCTCATAAACGCCGTAGCCGTCCTCTTTTTTAACGCCCGCGTCAATGATCGGAATAAGGTGGATACCCTGCGCGCGCTTTTCTTTTACATACTCGGCAAAATCCGGGAACGCGCTTTCGTTTATTGTGAAGTCCTTGTAGCTGTCCATGTAATCTATATCGAGATACACGCAGTCGAGCGGAATACCGGCGTTGTTATAGCCGTCGATAACCGCGTCGACCGCCCCGGCGTTGTGGTAGCTCCAGCGGCTCTGCTGATAACCGAACGCCCACTTAGGCGGAATGTAGCTCTTGCCTATCGCCGCGCGGAACTCACGGATAATATTGAGCGGCTTATCGCCCGTAATAACGTAAATATCAAAATCCTCGCCGCCGATCGTAATTTCGGCGGTGTCCCGGAGTGTATAGCCTATATCCCAGCGCACACGGGCAGGGAAATCGATAAATAAACCGACCTCACGGCTGCCGCTGAGCAGAATAAAATTATGCGCGGCGTAAAGCGACTGCTTTGTTTCGGTGTGGAAGGGGTCGTCGCTGCAGTAGCTCTCGTAAACCCAGCCGCGTTTGTTTATGCCGCGGGGTGATTCGCCGAGACCGTAAACAATGTCGTTTGGCTCCATCTTAAATTCAAAGGTGAATTTGCCGTCCTTAAGGCTGTTTTCAAACGGAAAATCCGCTATGCTGTTTGAGGGAAGCTCCGCCGTTACCGCCTCGGTGGCTATGGGTTTGCCGCTTGTATATTTTTTGATCATGGCTCACAGTCCTTTCGCTGTTTTGTATTATATTATCAGTATAAATGATTTTCATAAAACAATCAACCGCTTTCGGCACAAATTTCCCTATAAAATAAAACCCAAGCTGTTGAATTTGCTTTTGCAATATGGTATAATGATACAGTGTATAATATCCTTTGAAAGGGGTTTTAAATATGTGTGGTATTTGCGGCTTTACAGGCAAGCTTGAAAACCGCGACGAAGCTATCCGCAAAATGACAGAGGTCATTACTCACCGCGGACCGGATTCCGACGGCTTTTTCACCGACGACACCATAGCTATGGGCTTTAGGCGCTTGTCTATAATCGACCTTGAAACAGGTCATCAGCCTATTTACAACGAGGATAAAACCTTGGTGCTCACCTTCAACGGCGAGATCTACAACTACAAGGCTATCCGCCAGGAATTGATCGAAAAGGGACATAAATTCGCCACCGAAGCCGACAGCGAGGTGCTCGTTCACGGCTTTGAGGAATGGCAGGAGGATCTGCTTGCGCGCCTGCGCGGCATGTTTACCTTTGCGATCTACAACACAACCGATCACTCGATTTTCATAGCGCGCGACTTTTTCGGAATAAAGCCCCTGCACTACACCCAGATAGGCGAGGATTTTGTTTACGCAAGCGAAATAAAAAGCATCTTGGAACACCCCAAGTTTGTAAAGCGCTTTAACAAACGCGCGCTCGACACCTATCTGTCCTTCCAGTACGCGGTTCCGCCCGAAACCTTTTTTGAGGACGTTTACTGCCTGCTGCCCGGTCACTATCTGTGGTACAAGGACGGCGTTGTTGAAACCACAAGATACTTTGAAGCTAAATTCAATCCCGACGAGAACATGAGCGAGGACGAGGCTGTCGACCTTATTGAAAAGGTATTCGACAACTCGGTAAACGCGCACAAAATAGCCGACGTAGAAGTAGGCTGCTTCTTGTCCTCGGGCGTTGACTCAAGCTATGTTTCGACCTACTTCGCCGACCAAAAGACCTTTACCGTAGGCTTTGACTTCGGCGAAAAATATAACGAAATAAGC
>ONMK01000137.1 GCA_900318905.1 uncultured Eubacteriales bacterium
CGTAAGTTTATGGAAATGGATACCTTGACAGCGCCAATGCTGCGAGAGCTGATACATCACATTGACATTTACGAAAAAGAAGGCGGCAACAAAAACTACACCCAGCAGATTGTGATCTATTACCGCTTTGTCGGTTTTATAGAAATCCCCAGATTACCCGAAGATGAAAATTATAAGGCAGACACTCGCTTGGGCGTAGAGGTAGAGTACATTCCTGCAAAGTCAGCATAAAAGAAAAAGGTGGGCAGGCGCAAAACCTGCTCACCTCATACAAACCGGGTGAAATTGAATAGAAAAAGAGTGTTCATAACTTGAATCCGTTATGAACACTCATACTGGTTGCGGGAGCCGGATTTGAACCAACGACCTTCGGGTTATGAGCCCGACGAGCTACCGAACTGCTCTATCCCGCGATATATATTTAGCTTAATTATATTACCACGAAACGGCGTTTTTGTCAAGTCTTTTTTGCCTTTGCCGCCCTTTGAGCCGCCCGTATTATACTATACGCCGGCAAAGCGCAAATTATTACCGTGAATCTGCTTTTTATCAAGGTTGCATTTTTGCGGCTGAATTGGTATAATAATAGGAAAGGCTCATTTGCCTAATAAAGGAGGAATTACTCATGTGTAACAAAAAGTATTATATCACCACAGCGATCGCCTATACCTCGCGCAAGCCGCACATAGGCAACAGCTATGAGATCGTTCTGACCGACGCTATCGCGCGCTATAAGCGAATGCTCGGCTACGACGTGTTTTTCCAAACCGGAACCGACGAGCACGGTCAGAAAATAGAGATGTACGCCCAGTCAGAGGGCTGCTCGCCGAAGGAATATGTTGACAAGGTCGCGGGCGAGATCCGCGATATCTGCGACGTGCTGAACACTTCCTACGACAAATTCATCCGCACGACCGACCCCGATCACGAGCGCGTGATCCAAAAGATATTCAAAAAGCTCTATGAGCAGGGCGATATCTACAAGGGCAGCTACGAGGGACTTTACTGCACGCCGTGCGAGAGCTTCTGGACAGAGAGCCAGCTTGTCGACGGCAAGTGCCCTGACTGCGGCAGAGAGGTAAAGCCGACCAAGGAGGAGGCTTACTTCCTGCGCCTTTCAAAGTACCAAAAGCAGCTTGAGGACTATATTGAGCAAAATCCCGACTTCATCTACCCCGAGAGCCGTAAAAAGGAAATGCTCAACAACTTTATCAAACCCGGATTGCAGGATCTTTGCGTATCACGCACAAGCTTCAAGTGGGGCGTGCCCGTTGACTTTGACCCTGACCACGTTGTTTATGTTTGGATAGACGCGCTGTCGAACTATATCACCGGTATCGGCTACGATCCCGACGGAAGCTCAGAGATGTACAAAAAGTTCTGGCCTGCCGACGCGCACATCATCGGCAAGGACATCGTCCGCTTCCACACTATCTACTGGCCCATTATGCTTATGGCGCTGGGCGAGCCTTTGCCCAAGCAGGTCTACGGCCACCCGTGGCTGCTGTTCGGCGAGGACAAGATGAGCAAGAGCCGCGGCAACGTTATCTACGCGGACGAGCTTGTAAAGCTTATCGGCGTTGACGCCGTGCGCTATTATCTGCTCAGCGAGATGCCCTTTGCAAACGACGGCTCTATCACCTACGACACGATCATCGAGCGATTCAATTCCGACCTCGCGAACACTCTCGGCAACCTTGTCAACCGCACCGTAGCGATGAACAACAAATATTTCGGCGGAGTGGTTCAGGAGCCCGTTGCCGCCGAGCCGCTTGACGACGAGCTCAAGCAGTTCTGCCTTGACACCGTCAAGAAGGTCGACGATGCTATCAATATTTTCCATATGAGCGACGCTGTAGAGGCGGTCATCAACCTCGCAAAGCGCTGCAATAAATATATTGACGAGACTGCTCCGTGGGCTCTCGCCAAGGACGAAGCCAACAAGCCGCGCCTCGGCACGGTTCTGTATAACCTGCTCGAGAGCATCCGCTATATCGCCGTGCTGATCGCGCCCTTTATGCCCGATACCAACAAGGCGATACTCAATCAGATCAACTGCACCGATGCCGATTACGAGAGTCTCAAATCTTTCGGCGTTTACAAGCCCGGCACTCAGCTTGACAAGGCTGTGCCGCTGTTCGCGCGCATAGACCCCAAGGAATTTGAGGAAAAGCTTGTTGCTATGCAGAAGGCTTCCGCCGCAAACGAGCAGACCATCGAGGAAATGGAAGAAAAGCTCGATTTGGAGAGTATTCCGAAAATCGCTATAGATGATTTCGCGAAGTGCGACATCCGCGTAGGCGATGTTAAGGCTTGCGAAAAGGTCAAGAAGTCCAAAAAGCTCCTGAAATTCACGATTTATGACGGCGTTGGCGAGCGCACTATCGTCAGCGGTATCGCTATGCACTACGAACCCGAGGAGCTTGTCGGCAAGAAGATACTCTTTGTGTCGAACTTAAAGCCCGTTAAGCTCTGCGGCGTTGAGAGTCAGG
>ONMK01000060.1 GCA_900318905.1 uncultured Eubacteriales bacterium
ATTAACTATATAATAATTTTGCTGCGAGGCCACTAACAAATTGAAACTATCAATCCGTTCATGCTGCCATGTCCCATAGAAAGGGTAATCATCTGCCGACACATCAGCGTTAGTAAATAAAAATCCCCAAGCATAGAGTTTTTCTTTGAGAGCAGGATCCTTTTGTAATATTTGTTGAATATCAGTTTTATTCAAGAGAATCACTCCAAAGTAAGATTTCTGATAATCAGTTCTTTCAACCTCTCCTCATTCCCCTCGCCGACAAAGCTGTTATGGGGAGTAAGGACGATGTTTGGTTTATCCCACAAGGGACTGTTTTTATCAAGCGGCTCTTCCTCAAAAACGTCAAGGACGGCGCCGCCGAGCCTGTCTATATGCTTCAACAGCGCTTCTGTATCAACAACCGCGCCGCGTGCGATGTTAACCGGCACCGCGCCGTCTTTGAGAAGGCTGAGCTTGTTATCATCAATCAAGTGTTTTGTCTGCTCTGTCAAAGGCAGTGTCAGAACAATAATATCCGCTTGCTTTAACGCTTCGTCAAGCTTGCTGAGCGGAAGTATCTCGCCGTACAGGCTGTCCTCTCTCAGGTACAGGTCAATGCCCGTTACATTGCATTCAAAAGCATTGAAGCGCTTGGCGCACTCATTTCCGACGCTGCCGCATCCGACAATCAAAACGTTTTTGCCGCTGAGTTCAAGCAGTCCGCGATGCTTTTCCCAGAGATGATTGCGCTGGTTCTCTCGGAAAAACGCCGCCTGTTTATAGATTTGCAGCACGCCGCTGAGCGCAAACTCCGCCATAGGAACGCTGTACACGCCGCGCGCATTGTGTATTTCAATACTGTGAGCCTTGACATAGTCCGTATCAACTCTGTCAAAGCCCGCGCTGGTTAGTTGTATGTATTTTAAATTCGTAAATCTTTCGATCGGGTGATAAAGGAACAAGCCGTTGCAGATCACGCACTCTACCCAATCGTAAGCACAAGGCAAATCGTCTTTTTCAAACTGCATGAATCTGACAGCGTGCCCCATCTCTTCAAGCTCTGCTATACAGTTTTTGCCGTCAGACCACGCGCCTGTCACCAACAGATTCATATTACTCCTCGCAAATAAGCCGAACTCGCCTGGCGACTTCTTTTTCATTCTGTCTGAAATAACTGATTTTGCTCTCGCACTCAGCCTCAAGCTCGCGGATAGCCTTAACGCCGTCGATAAACGTCGAACTTATAATGCCGATATGCTTTACCTTATCAACATTGCAGAAGCTGCGCGACAGAATAGCGCAGGTCGAACCCAGGCGGTAGTGCTCACGGATAACGTATTCGCTGGGGAGCATTCCCTTGCCGAGTGAAGCGACTCCGCCGAAGCCGTAAGGAATACCCTTAAGCTTGCATTTCAAGCAAAGCGTTTCCACCGTGCCGTCGGCAAGCAGCTCAAACATAAACTTTTTGTTATATCCTATACTTAAATCATTTAAGCCTATATATATCTCATCAATGCCGTCAAGCGCCAATATCTCGTCCATGGCTTCAACAGCCTGAGGAGTTTCAATAAGCGGCATGGTTTTTACCCTTCCGCCGACAAAGCGCAGGAAATCGCGCACCTGCTGAGCGCTTGTAATATACGGCAGCATTATGATGTCGGCACCCGCGCGGATAACGTCGTCGATCTCCTGCTGTGAAGAGCAGTATTCACCGGCAGCCTCGTGCATCGGATTGATTCGCACCAGCACCTCGGCGCTCTCGACCGCCTGCTTCATAACGCGGACGTCCTCAACGGTATGGTGGTTTTTGACCGAATCCAGTCCGCCCTGGCGCTCGCCCTTGCCGATATATTCCATATCGACAAATATTCTGTCAACGCCCGATGATTCCGCTATCTGCGCGATCTCGGGTTTATTTGTGATGTACATCAGTTTAATCGACATAACGCACCTTATTTCTTTACAGTCTCGCCCTTGTTCTCGTTATCGGCGTTTGTAAAAATCTTAAATATGGTTACCCAGAAAATTTTGAAATCCAAGCCGAACGAAACGTGATCGACATACCACACATTCAGCTCAATGCGCTTGTGCCACTCAACATGCTTTCTGCCGTGAGTCTGTGCCCAGCCCGTAATGCCCGGTCTGACCTCGAACATGCGCTTTTGCCCGTCGGTATATTCCTCCCACTTCCACGGATGATATGTGAGCGGCGGCCTGGGACCGATAAGCGCCATATCGCCCTTGATAATGTTGAACAGCTGCGGAAGCTCGTCGATACTTGTCGCGCGGATGAATTTGCCTATTTTTGTGACGCGCGGATCGCCCTTTCCGGAATATACGCCCGAGCCTGTTTTCTCGGAATTGACCTTCATTGAGCGGAATTTATAGATTTTGTAAACCTTTCCGCCCTTTCCTATTCTTTCCTGTTTAAACAGTACGGGGCCTTTTGAGGTGAGTTTAATGATAACGGCGATAATCAGGTACAGCCAGCATAAAAATATAATTGCCAGTACCGATAGGGTTACGTCAATTATTCTTTTGACAAAGTTTTTATACATAACCCACACCCGCCGTTAATTTTTGTTAAAAACTTACAACAAAACGCTTTTATTTTATAAAAATACACAAAAGCCCATAATTACACATTTTATTGTATTATACCACGTTTGCGGAATATGTCAACCCCGGGAAGAGATGTAAAAAAGTGATAAAAAGCCGCAGAACGCAAAAAGCTCCCGAAGCAATACAAGTGCCTCGGGAACTACCCTCTGTGTTTTTCTTTATATTTATTATGTAATGTAATTACAAGGTATCTTAACAATAAGCAAACCGCTTTAATTGCCCAAAAAGCCGCGAAACCGATCAGCATACCGATTGAGTTCGAAATCACGTCGTCCGTTTCGCACGTTCCTCTGCGCAATACAAGCTGTAACAGCTCGATGGTAACAGATACTCCGACTCCGGCTATCAGCGGCATGAAAAACAGCTTTTTAATTATCATAGGAAGAAAAAAGCCTATAGGGATGAAAAGCAGCACGTTCGCCCTGATTTGGAACCATGTAAATTCGTCAATATGATAATCCCTGTACGACTTAAATGGCTCTAAAATCAGATTGTATCCATCAGCCGAAGAGCGCAGAAACACCGTCACGGCGAAAACGAGAAACAGATACGGAACAAGAAAGCTCAATCCTATCCGCCGAAGCCAGTCAAGCTTGAAGGCCGCTATCATCACAACGAAGAACAGCCCGACCGCGATGTAATAAAGGTGTACCGGAATATCAAAATATGGCGGTAAATAGCCTATGTCACTGCACCTCCCGTGTCAGTTTTCCTTCTTTGCCGCCGACATAGCCGACATATCAACCTTCTTGATAACAAGCTCTTTGTTGCCGCAGCCGATACAGCCGTTTTCTTTCATTCTCTCATAGGTACTCTTGATATTCTGCCCCTGCGAGCGAATGCTCATCTCGCACTTGCCGCACTTTATCTCATAAAGCACACCGCTTTCAAGGCTGTCAAGGTCGGTGACCGCTTCACCGGTTGCCTTATAAGGGTAATCCTCGCGTAAATACGCGGGCGTAGGCTTTTCAGCGGGCTTTTCAACAGCCTCGTTTTTCTTCTTTCCGAACATATCTTAAACCTCCTGCAATTAGTTAAATCATCTTTTATAATTATATTGTTTTTTCAGCCAAAGTCAAGTATAAAAGAAAGCCGAACAAACCACCAATCTAACTGTTATTACAAAACAAGGCGCGAGGCTCGCCCTTCGGGCTCACCTCGCAATTGAATTTCTTTTAAAAAGTGTTTTGCTTAATGCGCTTTATTTGCATGTCATCGCAAAAGCGCTATCATTTAATATCCTCGAAATCGGCGATTTTGCGCTGAATCGCGGTTACATCTCTTATGTCGATCACACCGTCAGCGTTCATATCCGCGATAGCAAAGCTGCTCTTGTCGGCTTCGTTTATTATCGGTGAACCGTCGCTGTTGCGGTATTCAGCAAGGTGGCGCTGCAGCGTTGTGGCGTCGTTGATGTCAAGCTTGCCGCTGTTATCCACGTCGCCTTTCACGGTATTATTATTAAACGGCGTTCCGCACGGTGCGGTTCCGTCAAAAATATAGCCCGATTGCGGAGGAATGTCTGTATTTTTGTCCACGTTAAGCGCCTTGACCTGATCCTTGGTAAGCGTTACCATGTCAAGATATTTTTTGTCAAGCTTTCCTTCCTCGACAAGCTCTTGTATTTTATAGTAGTATGCACAGCCGTCGTCAAAGGCAAAACCATCAGGCGTCCACACCTCGCTGCTGCTGTCGTACCGGAAAAGTGCCATTGTCTTTTTTTCGGTGATTTCTGTCACCTCATCTTCGCTTTCATATCTGCCGGCGTCCCAATTGTAGCTATAGTTTGTGGTGTATTTAACCTGAGGAATGGTAATTTCGGTAAAAAAGATATTTGAAGTCGGGTGGTCTTCAAATTTCTCGCCCGGGACATATCTGCGCCACACGCTGACGTATCTTCCGTCGACCCATACGTCCTTTGAGTATCCCAAATCGCCGCCCCAGTACAAGCTGTCGCCTGCACCGAATTCGTCGGAGCTAAAAAAGGTACCGTCGTTTTTGGTGTATAAATATGTATAAACTGGATTGATGAGATCCCACTTTCCGTTTGTTTTCCACCCGCTGCCCAAAACGCGCACCCAAGCTCCGCTGCCGACCGTATCGCTGATTTGCTTCCATGTAAGCGCATCCTCACGCGGAATATCGTCGTCCATTTCAATGTTCGAATAATCGATCAACAGACCGTAAACACTGTCAAGAGTGATTTTTGTGCCGTTTTTTCCAAAAGTAAAGTATTGCTTTATTTTGTCCTCGCTGATCCCCTGTCCTTCAATTTCTCCGGCGCCTCCAAAGCTTTTGGTTTCACCGTTGTATGTTACGTCGATAAGATAGTGATAGGATTCACTCCATTTATATGTCGATGAGCTGTCAAGCCTTTTCGACACACTTGCCATCACCGAAGGAAATCCCAACGAGTCATGTCTGAAAGGATAAATATACGTTGCAAAAAGCGCCTTAGAATCCTCGCGCTCATACGGGCTGTAGATATACAGGCTCTGGTCGATGTGACCTACGGCGGCTGCAAGCCAGTAATCATCGGTTCTTTTTAATGTGCCGCGAATACGCGAGCCGCTGTACAGGCAGATTGAGGAAAAGCCTGACTGTACAGCGTACATATTATCAAAAAAGCTGTCTTTGTCAGCGTATGTATAAATAAGATAATCCACTTCGTCAACAAGCTTGGGCAGTGTCAAAGTAACCGAAGTATCCTTCCATGATCCCGAATCCCAAGAATAACCGCCCTGTTTAAACTCCTGCAGCGTGATTGTTCCTCCGTCAGTACTGAAGCTACTGAAGATGTAGCCGCCGTTCACCCTGAGCGTTTCCGCATTTTCGTATTTTATATCGGCAAAAGCGGTGTCGCACCAAGTAACAGTACCGGCGTCTTCGCTGTAAACGGTCGATTTATCGATGAATCTGAACGATTCGGGATCGGGGTTGTCCGTTTCTACAAAGAAATACTGATTAAACGGTTCAAGCAGCGGAGTTATCTTGTAGTAATAATTCGCCGCAGAAGCAGCGCCCTGTTCCGCCGCCTGAACAGGCACGGCGATAAACATGGCTGTAACTATAACAGCAGCGGCTGTTATTACGGATAAAAATTTTTTCATTGTTTAAGCCTTCTTTCTGTTTGCTCATTTTTGTCCGAGTCTTTTGTGAAGCAATTTATTTTGCTGACTTTATTGTACCACAAATGGTTCTTTAGGGCTACCACAAAATTTGCAGTATTTTTTGTTAATAATCACCAACTCGGCTGCGGTTATTCTTTCCGCACACTGATATCTGCTTTTCTTTACCGATACAATTTAAGTATTATTTCAGTTTCATCGGCTATTCTATTATCAACAAAGAAAACGGAGGTGAATACCATGAAAAGAATCGTTTTGATACCCGCGTACAAGCCGGACGAGAAGATGATCCAGACAGCGAAGGCTTTAAATATCGAAGGATTTGAGGTCATCATAGTCAACGACGGCAGTCCGGGAGGATTTGACACTGTATTTGACAGCGTATGCGAATATGCGCACGTGCTTTGTCATAAGGAAAACAAAGGAAAAGGTGAAGCGATCAAAACGGGACTGAGATTTATCCGCGGGCATTTTGATATTCCGTATATCGTTGTAAATGCCGACGCGGACGGACAGCACCGCACTCAGGATATAATAAGGGTTGCCGGCGCCGCTGAAATGAACCGTTCAAAATTGGTATTGGGCAGCCGGAGAATGGAGGGCAATATCCCGCTCCGGAGCCGTTTGGGAAACAGTCTTACGCGCCTTGTGTTCCGCCTTGCAACACAGTCCCCGTTATATGACACACAGACAGGTCTGCGCGCGTACAGTGACAAATTGATTGACAGACTCATCAAGATTGAAGGAAGCCGCTATGAATACGAGATGAATATGCTTATGGAGCTCTCGCGTGACGGCGTTGAAACGGTTGAAGTTTGGATCGACACGGTTTATTTGGACAACAACTCAGCCTCACACTTTGATCCCATAAAGGATTCGGCAAAAATATATTTTGAGATTCTTAAATTCTGCGCGTCTTCATTCATCAGCTTTATTTTGGATTACTGTTTGTTCTGCCTTTTGTCGGCGCTTACAGGTTCGCTTGTTCTTGCGAATGTTGCCGCGCGGATCGTTAGCGGAACGGTAAATTTCACGCTGAATAAAAAGGTAGTGTTCCACTCAAACGCAAACGCCGCTCACACCGCGGTAAAATACATCGCTTTGGCGGTATTCGTTTTGATATGCAACACGCTGGTGCTCAAGGGCTTAACAAGCTTTGGATTGGCGCCATTCGCGGCAAAAATCATTACGGAGATAATACTGTTTATATTCAACTATCTTGTTCAGCATAGTTTTGTTTTCAAACAGGAAGTGAAGGCAACATGAAAAAACACATTTGGTTCATCTGCTTTTCGGCGGCGCTTATAGCGTTCAGCACATATATCGCGCTCGACACCTTTGTGATTCCCAGAGTATATAACAGCAACGCCACCGAAATGAACACCTCGCTTTTTACAAATATCGGGAAAACGCCTGTAAGCGGCAACGATTCAAGCATTCAGAGCCAAACGCAGGCTGAGCAGAGCGCTTCCGCGTCAAACGAAAGCCCAACGTCGGGATCCGCATCAGGCGCGGATTATCAGGACGGGAACATCTCGATCACAATGTCCGAGTATTACGAAAACAACACCAAAATCCACGTCGCCGACGTAAGACTAAGCTCCGCCGAGTATCTGAAAACCGCTTTTGCCAACGACTCATACGGAAAGAACATCACCGAAACCACATCTTCGATGGCGCAGTCCAATAACGCTATCCTCGCTGTCAACGGAGATTATTACGGCGTACAGGAGAGCGGCTATGTCATCCGCAACGGTGTTGTCTACCGCGACACCGCAAAAGGCTCAGATGTTCTCTGTATTTACGCAAACGGCACAATGGAAATAGTCAGCGACGGCGAATACACCGCCGACCAGCTTGTGAGCAAGGGAGTTTGGCAAGCGTTCACCTTCGGCCCGTCGC
Source organism: uncultured Eubacteriales bacterium (assembly GCA_900318905.1). Lineage (GTDB taxonomy): Bacteria > Bacillota > Clostridia > Oscillospirales > Acutalibacteraceae > Ruminococcoides. The sequence goes on from ONMK01000060.1 coordinate 7,635, forward strand.
TGGTGGTAAATAGCTCGATCACCGTCGGCGTAAACGATGAGGTCGGTAAAGCGATGGCGAGCAACCCGAGAACCGCGATAGGAATGATCGACACCAATCATTTTGTTTTCGTTGTTTCCGACGGCAGGACATCCGAGAGCAGCGGTCTGAGCCTTTATCAGCTGGCGCAGTTTATGCAGAAGCTCGGGGTAAAAACCGCATATAATCTCGACGGCGGCGGTTCATCCACCATGTATTTCAACGGTCAGGTCATCAACAACCCGACAAGCGGAAGAAGCATAAAAGAAAGAGGAGTGAGCGATATTGTCTACATCGGTTGATCTTTTAAAAAAACACCTCGTTTTTAATCTTGCGGGAACTCTGTTTCTTGTGCTGTTCGGCGCGGTATATGAAACGTTCAGCCACGGCGTATTCTCGTTTTATATGCTCTACGCCTTTTCTGTTCCACTGGTATTCGGCGTGACTCTGTATTTGATTTTGCTGTTTGCAAAGAGATATCCCGGCCGCGTTTTCCTGAACCTCTGGAATTCAGCGATAGCGGCGTTCAGTGCCGGAAGCGTTTTTAAGGGAGTGCTGGAGATTTACGGCACAACAAACTCACTTGTTATCGTGTATCCGATATGCGGCTGTATTCTGGCGGTTTCAGCGCTTGTGTCTCTGCTTTTCGCCCGACTTTACCGACGCGTCTGAGAATGTAACAATTCTTTTAATATCTGAGGCAAAACCGGGAGCCGATTGAGAGGGTTATGTACATTTGCGGATTGGCAGTATAAAAAGATCAGTGCCGCAGGCTGATAAGGTTTCTGCCTGCGGCACTTTTTAAAATGAATAGTGAAACAGCTACAGAAAATCTTGTCTGTAAACCCGCGACCCCTCAGTCGCCTGCACCGCGCTATCCTCTTAACCGATTTTTGATAGAAAGCATAAGTTGACGACATTGGCTCGTTACGGAGTAGACAGAATATATCTCTGGCTCTTAACTTTGGGAAACACCGGTTTTGCAATGGAGCTTTTCCTTGTGGATTTCGCTTGCACGAAAACGCAAGGCTCACACTGCCAGGTTCACCAAATGCGCTATTGACGGAATGCTTTTGCCCTGCTGGGCTGTCGTGGCGCTGAGCAGCGCGCCTGTGGCGATAAACAGGATATTGCGC
>ONMK01000061.1 GCA_900318905.1 uncultured Eubacteriales bacterium
TACACTCTCAACACTCCAAACTCAAAAGGTGAGGTTTTATGAAACTTGTATATATGGGCACTCCCGATTTTGCCGTGCCCGCTCTTGAAAAACTGCATGAGGCTCACATTGTTGCCGCCGTGTTCACCCAGCCCGATAAGCCCGTAGGCAGAAAGCAGGTTTTAACGCCGCCCGACGTAAAAGTGTGCGCCCAGCGGCTCGGTATCACGGTCTGCCAGCCGCCCTCAATGAAAACAGAGGAGGCGCTGGAGCTGCTCAGAAGCTTTCAGCCCGACGTCGTCGTAGTAGCGGCTTACGGTCAGATTTTGCCGAAGGCTGTGCTCGACGTGCCGAAATACGGCTGCGTAAATATCCACGGCTCGCTGCTGCCTAAATACCGCGGCGCGGCGCCTATCCAGCAGGCTGTCTTAAACGGCGACAAGGTTACGGGCGTTACCACGATGCTGATGGACGTCGGACTTGACACGGGCGATATTTTGATGAAAAAAGAGCTTGAAATCGGCGAAAATGAGACCTCGGCGGAGCTTTTTGACAGGCTTTCGCTCTTGGGCGGCGAGCTTATCCTCGAAACTCTCGCGGCGCTTGAAAACGGCTCGGTCACACCTCAAAAGCAGGACGAGGCTCAGGCTACCCACACCTCAAAAATCGACAAAAGCCTTTGCCCGGTTGATTTTTCAAAATCCGCCCTTGAAATCCATAATCAGATCCGCGGACTTTACTCATGGCCTATCGCTACCGCTCAAATCGCGGGAAAGCGCGTTAAGATCCACAAGGCGCGCAAGGCTAAGGGCAGCGGAAAGGCAGGCACGGTTTTAAGCGTAAAGCCGCTTGTCATAGCCTGCGGCGAGGGCGCGATCGAGATTTTGGAGCTGCAGCCCGAGGGCAAAAAGAAAATGTCTGCCGAGGCGTTTGCCGCAGGGCACGCCCTTAAACGCGGCGACAATCTATTATAATTCTTCTGGAGAAAATTATGTTCTATTTTGACTACACTTATATACTCTTTATGATCCCCTGCATAATAATCTCGCTTATTTGTCAGGTGCGCGTAAAGACGGCTTTTTCAAAGTACGGAAGCATACCCAACTCGCGCGGAATGACGGGCGCTCAGGCGGCTGAATATGTGCTGCGCCAAAACGGCGTGACCGACGTCCGCATCGAGTGCGTCAAGGGAAAGCTCACCGACCATTACGATCCGCGCAATAACGTTATCCGCCTTTCCGAGGCCGTATATAACGTCAATTCGGTAGCGGCTGTGGGCGTTGCGGCTCACGAGGCAGGCCACGCGGTCCAGACAGCCAAAAACTATACCCCGAACAAGATCCGCGGAGCGATCCTTCCTGTTGCGCGCATAGGCTCAAGTATAAGCTGGATACTTATAATGCTCGGCTTCCTGTTCGCCTACAGAAGCAGCTCTAACCCCGCCGGGATGTACCTTTTGTACGGCGGAATAATCCTGTTCTCGGCTTCGGTGCTGTTTACTATCGTTACACTGCCCGTTGAGTTTGACGCGTCGCGCCGCGCTCTTAAATGCATCCGCGAGGGCAATCTGCTGCGCGAGGACGAGTACAAGGGCGCAAAAAGCGTTCTGACCGCCGCCGCAATGACCTATGTTGCCTCGGCTGTCACGGCTATCATGCAGCTTTTAAGGCTGCTGCTTATCGTAAACAGAAGGGACTGACCTTATGCCAACTCCCCGACAAACCGCGTTTGATGTGCTTCTGAAAATCGAGCGGGACGGCGCGTATTCAAACCTCGCGCTGAATAACGCAATCCGCGGCGGCAAACAGAGCGGCGTTGACAGCGCGTTCGTATCGGCGCTTGTTTACGGCGTTCTGGAGCGTCAAATAACCCTCGATTACATCATCAAGCAGTACTCTAAAATTCCTTTAAGGAAAATTGAGATAAAAACAAAAATCATTCTCCGCATGGGGCTTTACCAGCTTTTGTTCATGGATAAGGTGCCCGGCAGCGCGGCTGTAAACGAGAGCGTGATCTTAGCAAAAAAGCAGCGGCTTCAAAAGTCCGCGGGCTTTATAAACGGGATCCTGCGCAGCGTCACCCGCACCGATCCGCCATATACTCTGCCCGATGCAAAGGATAAAATCTACCGTCTGAGCATTGAGTATTCGGTTCCGCAGGACTTGGTAAGGCTGTGGAATAATTCTTACGGAGAATTAAACACCGTTGAGCTTCTTAAATCGCTCAGCGGCAGACCTTCGCTTTTTATCCGCGTAAACACGCTCAAAACCGATAAAGCGTCGCTAAAGGCGGAGCTTGAAGCCGAGGGTGTTGTCTGCGAGGATGTACCTGCGGACGAAAACGCGCTCAGCCTTTCGCATACGGGCAGCCTTGAACGCCTGTCAGCCTACAAAAAAGGGCTTTTCCACGTTCAGGATCTGTCGTCCCAGCTTTGCGTGGGCTTTTTGTCGCCTAAGCAGGGCGATATAATGCTCGACATCTGCTCCGCTCCCGGAGGAAAGGCGTTCACGGCGGCTCAGTACATGAAAAACCGCGGCAAGCTGTACGCCTTTGATTTGTTCGACCACAAGCTCAAGCTCATTCAAAACGGCGCTCACAGGCTGGGGATCTCGGTGATCCTCACAAGCAAGCGCGACGGCGCGGCGGGAGTTCCGCTTCCGCTCGCTGATAAAATACTCTGTGATGTTCCGTGCAGCGGCTTGGGTATCCTCTCACGCAAGCCCGAGATACGCGCTAAGGCTGACTTCCTATCGGACGGGCTGCCCGAGCTTCAGTATAAAATCCTGTGCCGCAGCGCCGAATATCTGGCTGTAGGCGGCACGCTCATATACTCTACCTGCACGCTCAACCCCGCCGAAAACGGCGAAAACGTGAGCCGCTTTTTAAAGGAGCACCCCGGCTTCAAGGGCAAGCCGCTGACTTTGCCCGAGGGCGTAACGCGCGCGATAGACGAAAACGACTACGAGCTTACAATGATGCCGCATACCGCGGGCACCGACGGCTTTTACGTCGCGGCGATACAGAGGTGATCCCGTTTCAGAGCAATATTGTCAACTTAAGCTTTCTATCAAAAATCGGTTAAGAGAATAGCGCGGTGCAGGCGACCCGTAGCCGGGCGGCAACCCTTTTGTCGCTTCGCGACATTTCCCCTTGAAAGGGGAATTTCCTCAGTCGCCTTACGGCGCCAGCTCCCCTTACGCAGGGGAGCCTGTCGGTTGCAGTGCGTTTTCAAGGCTCCCCTGCGCAAGGGGAGCTGTCAATCCGTCAAGGATTGACTGAGGGGTCGTAAACGTTGCTGTTATACCAATTGTTGATTTATTTATAGGCATTGTTTTCCTTTAGTTGACGACATTGCGTTTCACGGCAGTTGTATCATTCAACCGAAATCTACCGAATGCCAGCGACCGCTTAGCGAATCCAGCCAATAAATATATAGATAAATATAAAGATAAAAATAAGGATGAAGGAGGCTTTGCTGTTGACAGATATAAAATCCCTGACTTTTCCGGAGCTGCAGGCTTTTGTTGCCGACAGCGGCTTTCCTAAGTTCCGCGCCGCTCAGATAAGCGGCTGGCTTCAAAAGGGCGTGACGGATTTTGACGAAATGCGCAACCTGCCCGAAGCTATACGTTCACAATTGAAAACAAGTTGTTACATTTCTGTTGCAAATATTGAAAAAAAGTTTGTTTCAAGGTATGATAAAACAGTAAAATACCTTTTTTCATTCCGCGACGGCGAATGCGTGGAATCGGTGCTTATGCAGTACCGCCACGGCTGGTCTATATGTATCTCAACTCAGGTGGGCTGCAAAATGGGCTGCACCTTTTGCGCTACGGGTAAAAGCGGTTATTCGCGTGACCTGACCGCGTCCGAAATGCTGGCTCAGATCGAGGCTGCTCAGCGCGACCGGAATATCCGCATTTCAAATGTGGTGCTGATGGGAATGGGCGAGCCGCTTGACAACTACGGCAACGTTCTGCGGTTTCTTCGGCTCGTAAGCGACGAAAACGGGCTCAATATCGGAATGCGCCATATCACCCTTTCAACCTGCGGTATCGTGCCGAAAATCGAACAGCTCGCGCGCGAAAGGCTGCAAATCAACCTTGCTGTGTCGCTCCACGCGCCTAACGATGATATCCGCTCGCGCACCATGCCGATAGCAAAGGCGTACCCGATGGAGCGGCTGCTTGAAGCGTGCAGGTACTATTTTGACATGACCGGCAGGCGCGTTACCTTTGAATACGCGCTGATAAGCGGCGTTAACGACACCGACGCCTGCGCCAAAGAGCTGGGCAGAAAGCTCAGGGGCATGAACTGCCACGTCAATCTTATCCCGGTAAACACCGTCGAGGGTACCGGGTACATAAAAAGCAATTTACAAAGGCAGAAGTCTTTTGAAAATATACTTGCCGCCGACGGGGTAACGGCGACGGTAAGGCGGACCTTGGGCAGCGACATCAACGCTTCCTGCGGTCAGCTTAGAAGAAAACACCTTAAAGAGGGAGGACAATAGCTTGGAAGTTTTCAGTAAAAGCGATGTGGGGCTTGTACGCACACAAAACCAGGACGACTTCCGTTTCGGTATAATATCTCCAAGCTGCGTATGGGCGGTAGTTTGCGACGGAATGGGCGGCGCGAACGGCGGCAATATTGCAAGCTCGACCGCTGTTGAATACATAAGTGAAAAAATCACCGACCTGTACAAAAGCGACATGACAAAGGAGCAGATCGGCGAGCTTATGGCAGAAATCGTTTTGCAGGCGAATAACCGTATCTTTGAGCTTGCCTCGCACGACGCTGAGCTTGCGGGCATGGGCACGACCTGCGAGTTCGTATTTGTAAAGGACACCACGGTCCATGTGGTGCATGTCGGCGACAGCCGCACTTACGCTATACGCGGAGGCAAAATAAAGCAGCTTACCGAGGATCATTCCGTCGTTCAGGAAATGGTAAGGCGCGGCGAGCTTACCTATGAGGAGGCTCAGCACCACCCCAACAAGAACTTTATCACCCGTGCCCTCGGCGTCAAAGCCTCTGTAAGGCTTGACTATATCGAGGCAAACTTTATTTACGGCGACGTGCTGCTTATCTGCAGCGACGGCCTTTCAAATCACGTTTCAACCGGCGATATGGTTAAAATCTGCCACGAAAACCGCGGCGAGGACCTTATCAACAAGCTTATTGACTGCGCAAAAGAAGACGGCGGCTACGACAACATCACCGCTACGGTCATTTATTAGTACAAGGAGTGGCTTTTATGGATAAGTATTTGGGAAAACGGCTTGACGGCCGCTATGAAATCCACGAGTTAATCGGCATAGGCGGCATGGCTAACGTGTACCGCTGCACCGATACCATTGACGACCGCGAGGTCGCTATCAAGATTTTGAAGGACGAGTTCCTCAACAATGAGGAGTTTATCCGCAGATTCAAAAATGAGTCAAAGGCTATCGCCATGCTCTCGCACCCCAATATAGTAAAGGTGTACGATGTAAGCTTCGGCGATATGATTCAATATATCGTAATGGAGTACATCGACGGCATTACCCTTAAGGAGTATATCGACCGTCAGGGCGTTATTGAGTGGAGAGACGCGCTCCACCTCACAACGCAGGTGCTCCGCGCCCTGCAGCACGCGCACGAGAGCGGTATAGTCCACCGCGATATTAAGCCTCAGAACATTATGCTGCTCCAGGACGGCACAATAAAAGTTACCGACTTCGGCATCGCGCGCTTCTCCGACAAGGCCACGCGCACCATGACCGACCAGGCTATCGGCTCGGTCCACTATATCGCGCCCGAGCAGGCAAGAGGCGATATCACCGACGGCAAAACCGACCTCTATTCGGTAGGCGTAATGCTTTACGAAATGCTGACCGGAAAGCTTCCGTTTGAGGGCGACAGCGCCGTTACCGTTGCTCTTATGCAGCTGCAGTCAACGCCGAGAATGCCCCGCGAGGTCAACCCCTCCATACCCGTCGGACTTGAGCAGATAACAATGCGCGCAATGGCTAAAAAGCCCGAGCAGCGCTATACCTCGGCGGCTGAAATGCTCAGCGATATCGAGCGTTTCCGCCTTAACCCGTCAATAGTTTTCGAGTACAGCAATCCGTTTGTTGACAAGCAGCCAACTCGCTTTATGGAAAACCCAAAAAAGAAAAAGGAGGCTGCCTCAAAGCATGCCGCTCCGCCCGAAAGAATCAAGCCTCAGAAGGCTGAAAAGCCCCGCAAGCCCGAAAAGTCAGAGACAAGGGATACCGACGATGACATCAAGGAGCACGGCGCGGCGTTCCACGCAATCAAAGGCGTTATTATCGCGGCGGTCGCAGTATGTCTTGTGTTCTTTGTTTTCTTCCTGGTGAAGGGAATTACATCAAGCCAGACCAAGGACGTTGTTGTTCCCGAGTATGTGGGCAAAACCCTTATGGAGGCTAAGGACAACAATCCCGACAACTTCCAGTTTGAGCTTAAAAACCGCTTTGACGAGTCAAAATCGCTCGGCGTTATTCTTGCCCAGGAGCCTTCAAACGGAATGAAGGTAAAGGCGGGTTCAACGATCGTTCTGACGGTAAACAGCAACGGCGATGAAATTTCGGTTCCGTTCTTCACCTCTACCGCAAAGCAGAGCGACGCCGAAAAAACTCTAAAGGAGCTCAGCCTTATTCCCGAGGTAGTGATGGTCGAAAACAGCAGGACTCCAAAGGATTACATTATCGGCACGTTCCCCACGGCAGGTGCAAAAGCGCCTATCGGCTCAACCGTTTACCTGTTTGTGTCAAACGGCGAGCGCCCCAAGACCGTTGAGATACCCGCGGTTCTCGGTATGGACCTCGAGGAGGCAGAGTCCGCTCTGTCCGAGCTTGGAATCACGGTTGAAACAGTCTATGACGACGACAGCAAGGAAAAGCGCGATACGGTAATCGGCTGTTCTCCGCTTCCTCACGGCAAGGTCACCTCGGGCACCGTTGTAACCCTTTCGGTCAGCTCGGGCAAGGGCGACAAGAGCAAGGTCACAATCAACGTCGACCTGCCGACCTTTGTTCAGAATACCATTCAGATGACGGTCATTGTTGACGGCGAGACCGATTCAAGCCGCTCGGGTCCCGTTACACCGGCGCTCAACCCGACCGCTACCTTTGAGTTTGAGGGCACGGGCACAAAGTCGGTAGTCGTTCAGCTTGACGGACAGGTTTACCGCGAATATACCATCGACTTTGCTACAGGCTCAGTGAGCACTGTTACGCATGAATATGTACCGCCGACAGAGCCTACCACAGTGCCTGTTACCGAGTACACCGAGCCAGCTACCGAGTACACAGAACCGCCCGTGGAATACACGGATCCAAACGAATATAATCCGTACGGAATTTAATATGGAACAGAAAACAGGGCTTTTAATGAAGTCTATCGGCGGATTCTACTATGTCCGCTGCGGCACAACCGAATACGAGTGTAAAGCAAGGGGGAGCTTCCGAAAAAAAGGAGGCTCTCCCGTTGTGGGCGACAGGGTAAAAATCACCGTTCCCGACGAAGGCGGATTCTGCGCCATCGAGGAGATACTGCCGCGCAAAAATAAGCTGAAGCGCCCCGCTCTTGTCAATATCGACGCGCTTGTTATCGTCTGCTCCACCGTCGACCCTCAGCCGAATTATATGGTCATCGACAAAATGACGGCGGCGGCGGTCAATAATCATATGGAGCCGGTTATCGTCGTGTCAAAAAACGATATCAAAAACGGCGACAGGGTTTCCCGGATATACAGAAACGCCGGGCTTGAGGTCTTTCAGTGCTCGCCCGGCAACCGCGCCGAGGCTGACAGGCTGCTCAGCTTTTTGCAGGGCAAGGTCACGGCGTTCATCGGCAACAGCGGCGTGGGAAAATCCACCCTGCTCAATATGCTGTTTCCCTCGCTTGAGCTTCAAACGGGGCAGATAAGCGAAAAGCTCGGCCGCGGCAGGCACACCACAAGGGTGGTTGAGCTGTTTGAAATGAACGGCTGCTATGTCGCCGATACCCCGGGCTTTTCTACCGTTGACTTGCAGCGCTATGAGATCATCGACAAAAATGAGCTGCAATACTGCTTTCCCGAGTTTGAAAAATATCTCGGGCAGTGTCAGTTCACCTCATGCGCCCACACCTGCGAAAAAGGCTGCCGCGTATTGCAGGCGCTCTCGGACGGCGAAATCGAAAAGACGCGCCACGACAGCTATGTGGCTATGTATAACGAAGTAAAGGATATAAAGCATTGGCAACTGAAATAAACAAAAACCGCCGCTGCGTTGTTATCGCGGGAGCGCCCGGAGCCGACGCGGCGCTTATCAGGGCGGCTCTGAAGCCTGACGACTATATAATCTGCGCCGACAGGGGCTATAAAACCGCGGTTGAAGCGGATATTACCGCCGATTTGCTTGTCGGCGATTTTGATTCATATGAGGGCGAGCTGCCTTCAAACGTTGAGATAATCCGCCTTAACCCCGAAAAGGACGACACCGACACCCTCCACTGTGTAAAAACAGCACTGGAGCGCGGCTTTACCGACTTCCTATTGCTTGCGGCAACGGGAGGAAGGCTCGATCACACGCTTGCGAATCTATCGGTAACGGAGTACCTTGCCGACAGGGGCTCGCGCTGCATAATTCTTTCTGAGAATGAAAAAGCAGAGCTTCTCACCGTTGGAGCTTACACATACAGCGGCTGCAAGGGGCTGACCTTTTCGGTTTTTCCATACGGCTGCCAAAAAGCTGTTTTAAGCTATAAGGGCGCTTACTATCCGCTTGAACACGGCGTTTTGACGCACAGCGTGTCAAATATTTTTACGGCAGACAAAGCCGAAATAACCGTGCATGAGGGTAAGGCGCTTTTGATAATAAATACACGAAAGGATAGTTGATTATGAAAGTAAAATTCCGAAAAAGAATAATATCTCTGATAACCTGCACCGCGATCGCTTTGTCTTGCGTTACGATGTCGGGCTTCGCGGCTTTTGCCGATGATGACGATGAGGGCGGCGAGCGCACTTATGTTACCGAGAGCAGCTGGGAAATGACCGTTCCCCAGATTTTTGTCTATACCGAAAACGGCAACGGAACCGAGCTGCAAAAGGAGGACGGCTATCAGAACGCCAAAATCTTTATCAAGGATACCGACGGCAGCATGCTCACCGACGACTGCACCTTCAAGGTTCGCGGCAACACGACCGCGCTCAGCTGGGTAACAAAAAAGCCGTATACCTTTAAATTCGGCAAGAAAAAGGACGTTCTCGGACTTGGAAAGGGCAAAAAGTGGGCGCTTATAGCCAACGCCTTTGACCCGTCCATGCTGCGCAACTATACTGTATTTTCTCTCGCCCGGGAAATGGGGCTCAGCTATACCTCAAACTTCAAGGCTGTCGAGGTTTGGGTAGACGGTTCCTTCAGGGGCTTCTATTTTCTGTTTGAGCCCGTTCAGGAGGGCAAGGACAGAGTCGATATCGACATTGAGGGCAGCGACGGCAAAAAAGACTTTCTTATCGAGTACGAGGCTCAGCGCGAGGAAGAGGACGTCACCTACTTCAAGGCGCATGGGCTGCGCTTTATTGCGAGCGAGCCCGAGGAGCCGACCGACGAGCAGCTTGAATATATAAAAAGCACAATGGAAAATATCATCAAAATTATGTATAACGGCGACCGTGATGAGGCGGAGGAAGTTATCGACATTGACTCCTTTGCCAAATTCTACCTGCTCAACGAGTTCGCAAAGACCTTTGACTTTGACATGAGCTCGGTTTTCTTCTACTACAAGGACGGCAAGCTTTACGCCGGACCGCCGTGGGACTATGACCTGTCGCTGGGCAACGGCAATACCGAATACGGCAAAAGGGGCATTGCGACCTACGAAGCGGAAAACCTGACTGCCAATAAAAAGAATATTTTTAAATATCTTTGCAAAAACAAGTGGTTCAGCGAAGCGGTAAGAGAGGTTTATATAAAGTACTATCATCTGTTTGACAGCGTCGGAGCCGACAACGGTCTGCTCGATAACGCTAAACAGACCTACAGCGAAGCAATAGAGCGCAACGCTTCCGAGGCGAATTGGAAAGCGAACAGATGGTGGATCAATATTATGATGAAGCCGTTTAAAACTTATGACGAGAACTTTGCTTATTTAAAGGATTGGTGCGTAAGACGCAACACATGGCTCTCAAATTACTTTGACGTTGCGTATCTTAGGGGCGACAGCAATAAAGACATGGCGATAAGCGTTGACGACGTTACCGAGATCCAGCGGCTGCTTGCGGAGTTTGATTCCGAAAACAAAGACAGCCTCAAAATCAGGGGCGACATAAACGGCGACGGAAGGGTTAATATCTCCGACGCCACGGAGATCCAGAGATTTATTGCCGAGATCGAAAACCCGTATAACATAGGGGAAAAGATCGTGCCGGAGAAATGAGTTCCCATTTTTCTATGAAATATATAGACAACAGCAAAAAAGTATGATATAATAAAAAGAGTATGTAAAATTTCATGCTTATCTATAACAAAACTGTAATCAATATGACATCTATAAATCTTGAAAAGAAATATAGTACTGTGGTATAATTCTTTTGAATAAAAATGCGGCGGCTCTGTTTTCCGCCGTCAGACAGAATATTTCTGTTAAAAGAAGAATGAATTAACGAGAATTTTTTGGAGTGAACATATATGTCATTATGTATGGGATGTATGCAGGAAATCGGCAGCGAAAGCGTTTGTCCGCTGTGCGGTTTTGACAATACCGAAAAGCAGCAGGCTCCCTTCCTTCCTTACGGAACCGAGCTTGCCAACAGATATATCGTAGGCGCGGGTATTGACACCAACGGCGAAAGCACGCGTTATCTGGGCTTTGACAAGCAGACCGGCGACGTGGTAATAGTCTGCGAGTTCCTTCCCATCGGGCTTTTTATCCGCCGCGAGGACGAGGTTGCCGTAAGGGTCAATTACGAGAACCGCAACACATTCAATAAGCTAAAGGATGATTTCCTCAACTATTACCGCATTCTGTCCGAGCTCAGGGAGCTGTCGGCGCTGATGAATGTCCACAACATGTTTGAGGAAAACAATACAGCCTACGTCATTGAGGAAAACGAGGATCTTATTCCGTTTGAGGAGTATGTCGAGCGCAGCAACGGCAGCCTTGACTGGGATATAGTCCGTCCTCTGTTTATGCCTGTTATTTCGGCTTTGGAGGCGCTTCACAAGCGCGGCGTCGGTCATTACGCTATCTCTCCCAAAAACATGTACATAACCGCCCAGGGCAAAATAAAAATCTCGGGCTTTGCCACCGAGAGCGAGCGCAAGCGCGGTACTCCGCTTAAATCTCAGCTGTTTTCGGGCGCTGCCGCTCCCGAGCAGTACGAGGATAATTTCCCGCTTGACGATATCACCGATATTTACGGCTTTTGCGCCACGCTGTTCTATTCGCTGACAGGCCGCCTGCCCAAGAGCGCGCCCGAGCGCCTTAACGACAGCCGCCTGCTTATGAGCACAAATACCGTTAAAAGGCTTCCGCCTCACGTTGTTTCCGCTTTGGCGAACGGCCTGCAGGTAGAGCGCGAGAACCGCATCACCGACTTTGACGAGCTTCGCTCTCAGCTTTCTGTCGCCCATACGGCAAAGGCTATCCAGGACGAGATCTCGCGCACGGCGAGCATGAACCTTTCTCACGCCACCGAGCAAAAGCAGAAAAGACGCGGCATGTCGCCGGTTTCAATAACCATTATCGCCGCCGCAATCACTGCCGTTGTACTGGGATTTTTGGGATTTTTGTTTGTTCAGATGAACCCCAACATGTTTTCCGATATGTTCGGCAGCAAGCAGGACGTTACCCAGGCTTCAACCGAAAACACCGAGTGGACAGGCGCTACGGTTCCCAACTACCTCGGTAAAACCTATGACGAGGTCGTTAAAGAGGTTGGCAGCGATACATCTATAACAATCCTGAAAAATTACACGGACGAGTTCAGCGACGAATATAAAGAGGGTACCGTTATGACGCAGAATCCTCCTGCGGGAGCTCATGTTACCGAAAACGACAAGGCTGCCGGCGTTACCGTAAGCCTTACTATAAGCAAGGGCGCCCGTATGCGAGAGCTGCCCGAAATCGAGGGACTTGCGCTTGAAAAAGCCTCTCAGGATATAGCGGCTCAGGGGCTTATAGGCGAGGCTGAATACGCTTATGACGACAAATACGCCGAGGGTATTGTTGTGGGCTACAAGGACAAGAGCGTGGGCGAGACCGTTGAGTACGGCACCAAGGTTATCGTGATCGTCAGCAAGGGCAAAGAGCCCGTTCCCACTGAATAAAAATTCAAAAGGGTTGAATTAAATTGCATTTTAATTCAGCCTTTTTTTATTGTAAAATGACTAAGCAAGCCTCTGCTTTGTTGCTGTTCATAAAAAATATTGCTGCGTATTGTTTATATTTACTAAAAATATTTACAGGAATTTTATCTTTTAATCTTAATAGTGTTGCAAATGCAATGGAATAATAACCCTAAAGAGTGTAGAATGATTATAGTGAAAGTGGGTTTGAGGTTGAATCTATTTGGTAATTTTTAGGAGTTTTGATATTTTTTCTATTCATTTTTTTATTTTTGATTATTCCTTCTATAACCCAATTTACCCCCTGAAGCAGTCGAGGCACCCCACTCGGCTGTTTCTCTTATAGGCACAAAACAGGTTGAGCTATTCATACGGCGAAAATCATTTGATATTTAGTGAAAATGCCTATGACATTTTATTACTTAAAGTGGTATAATCAAATTGTTGAGAAACCGCGCTGCTATGCGGTTTTTTGCTGAAAATTGTGGGGTGAGATTATGTTTTCTGCCGGTCAGACCGTGCTCTATGGTTCCAACGGCGTATGCAAGATTTACGGCGTTACCGAAAAGCGTATCGGTAACAGCAAAATCGAATATTATGTGCTTAAACCTGTAAGCGCAAACACCTCAACGCTTTTTGTGCCTGTTTCGAACCAGCAGCTTGTAGGTAAGATCCGCCGAGTGCTGACCGCTGAGGAGGCTGAAGGAATACTTGACAGCCTGCCCGAATGCGGCGAGTGGAACGATAATAAGCCTAAACGCAGCGAAACCTTTAAGGCGGTTATCTCATCGGGCGACAGCGTTGAGCTGATACGGCTTATCCGCCTGATAAGCCTTCACGAGCGCGAGCAGATCCAAAAAGGAAAAAGGCTTCACATGTCAGACGAGCGTTTTCTTAAAGAGGCTGAGAAAATGATCTGCGAGGAGTTCTCTATCGTTTTGAACACCACCCGCGAGTCGGTCCTCTCGCGCATTCTAAATTGATTCTGTATAGAATAACGGGGTTCGGTATTCGGACTCCGTTTTTTCTGCTGTCGTTGACAAACATACATAAAAAATAGTACAATATATATTATAATACTATTATCAAATAAAACCCTTAAACATCTGTTGCGTAAAATTCCGCATAACTTCGTTGTCGTCCTCGGAATCCGACAGGATTCCTGCGTCCTCCGCCTTGTTATGCAAAATTTTTCGCTAACATCTGTTTTAAAGTGTTTTAATTGAAAATAGTATAAAATTATAGCGAGGTGTTTCCATGAAAATAACAAAACGCTTTTCGGCTATAGCGCTTGCCGCAGTAATGCTATCATCTTTAGCTTCCTGCTCGGGCGGCAGTTCTTCATCTCAAAACATCGCTTCGTCAGGTGCCTCGCCGTCGGGCGCTTCTGTCGTTGAGACAACCGAAGTCACCAAGCCCCCTGAAACCGACATTGCAGACAAGCTGCTCTCCGAGATGACGTTAGAAGAAAAGGTGGGGCAGATGTTCTATTCGGCTGCGCCTGCCGGAGCAGGCGAGGAATGGATAACAAAATACCACATGGGCGGCTATGTTTTGTTTGGAAATGATTTTGACGGCAAATCAGCCGATGATGTGCGCGCAATGATACAAGGCTATCAGATGAGGTCAAAGGTCCCTCTGCTTATCGGAGTAGACGAGGAGGGCGGTACCGTGCTCAGGGTAAGCTATCACGAGCAGCTGCGCTCATCGGGCTTTGACTCTCCAAAAAACGTCTATCAAAGCGGAGGCTGGGAAGCGATCGACGCCACCGAAACCGAAAAGGCGGAGCTGCTTACCTCGCTGGGGATAAACGTTAACAACGCGCCCGTGTGCGACATTACCTCAAACCCCGATTCGTTTATTTACGACCGCTCATTCAGCGGCGACCCCGATGAAGTCAGTACCTTTGTAAAAAAGGTGGTGGATATCTGTAAAGATAAAAAGCTCGGAACGGTGCTCAAGCACTTCCCGGGCTACGGCGACAACACCGACACCCACGAGGACATGTCCTACGACAGCAGGCCGCTTGACGATTTCAGAAACAGAGATTTTATCCCGTTTAAGGCAGGGATCGAAGCTGGCGCCGACAGTATTATGGTCGCGCACAATATCATGGCCGACGTCGACGCCGATTACCCCGCGTCGCTCTCAAAAAAGGTTCACGACATAATCAGAAACGAGCTTGGCTTTGACGGCGTGATAATGACCGACGACTTGGCAATGCAGGCGATCGCAAAATATACAGGCGCCGAAGCGGCTGCGGTTACGGCTGCAAAGTGCGGCAACGATATCCTCTGCTGCACCGATGTCGAGGCGCAGTATCCCGCGGTTCTTGAAGCCGTAAAAAACGGCGATATACCTCAGGAGCAAATCGACGCCTCGGTAAAACGCATTCTTAAATGGAAACATAATTTGGGTTTGATATAATAAAACAAGAAATCGGTTCGGGAACAAAACGTTTGCGGCATAATCATTCTGTCTGCACGACCGAAAATCCGAAATGAAAAAAGGAAGGTATTATGGATTATTCAAAGGTTTTAGCACAACAGTTCAATATAAAAGAGGAGTACGCCGCTAATATCATAGCGCTGCTCGACGACGGCAACACCATTCCGTTTATCGCGCGTTACCGCAAGGAAATGCACGGCTCAATGGACGACCAGCTTATCCGCGAGTTCAGCGAAAAGCTTGAATACCTGCGCAATCTCGACAAGCGCCGCGAGGAGATACGAGGACTTATCGAGGCTCAGGAAAAGCTGACCGACGAGGTAGCCGCATCGCTTGAAAAGGCTCAGACCTTAAGCGAGCTTGAGGATATTTACCGCCCGTTCCGCCCCAAGCGCAAAACGCGCGCCGGAGTAGCCAAGGAGCGCGGACTTGAGCCGCTTGCCCTTGCCGTAATCAAGCAGGAAAAGGGCTTTTCTCCGTCAAAAGCGGCAGAAGAATACATTGACGAGGAAAAGGGCGTAAACTCCGCCGACGAGGCTTTGCAGGGCGCAATGGACATTATCGCCGAGCAGATTTCGGACAGCGCCGAGATCCGCAAGCGTCTGCGCGACATTGTGCGCTCTCAGGGCGTGCTGACTTCCGCTGCCGCCGACCCCGACAAGGACAGCGTGTATTCAATGTATTACGAGTTCAGCGAGCCCGTTAAGAAGATCGCGGGGCACCGTGTTCTCGCCGTAAATAGAGGAGAGAAGGAGGGCTTTTTAAAGGTGAGCCTGACTCTCGACGAGGATCAGCCGCTGCGCGTGATAAACAGACTTCTTGACAGAAACACAAATCCGCTCTGCAGCGATATTTTAAAAGCCGCGGGCGAGGACGCGTACCGCCGACTTATCTTCCCGTCGCTTGAGCGCGAGATCCGCTCCGAAATCACAGATACCGCCGCCGAAAACGCCATGAAGGTGTTTGCGGTCAACCTTAAGCAGCTTCTTATGCAGCCGCCCGTAAAGGGCAAAACCGTTCTCGGTCTCGACCCGGGGTACCGCACGGGCTGTAAGGTCGCCGTTGTTGACGACACGGGCAAGGTGCTCGACACCGCGGTTATTTATCCCACTCATTCCGACCGCAAAATCGCCGAGAGCAAGCAGACTTTGCTCAGGCTTATAAAGAAACACAATGTCGATATCATTTCTATCGGCAACGGCACGGCAAGCAAGGAGACCGAGATGTTCGCCGCAGACCTGCTCAAAGAGCTTGACCGCAAGGTGTATTACATGGTAGTCAGCGAGGCGGGCGCGTCGGTTTACTCCGCCTCAAAGTTAGCCGCAACCGAGCTCCCCGAGCTTGACCTTACGCTCAGAAGCGCCGTTTCTATAGCAAGGCGCCTTCAGGATCCGCTCGCCGAGCTTGTTAAAATAGAGCCGAAGGCGATCGGCGTAGGGCAGTACCAGCACGACATGCCGCAGAAAAGGCTCGGCGAAACCCTCGACGGCGTTGTTGAGGACTGCGTAAACTCTGTAGGAGCCGACCTTAACACCGCTTCACCGGCGCTGCTTGCCAGAGTATCGGGACTTAACGCCGCGGTCTGCAAAAATATCGTAGCATACCGCGAGGAAAACGGCGCGTTTAGTTCTCGTGCAGAATTAAAAAAAGTTCCCAAGCTCGGTCCCAAGGCTTTTGAGCAGTGCGCGGGCTTCCTCAGAGTGCCCGAAAGCAGAAATCCTCTTGACAATACGGGCGTTCATCCCGAGAGTTACAAAAGCGCCAAGGAGCTTCTGACGCTCGTTAATTATTCTGATAAAGAAATAAAATCCGCGAAATTTGCCGATCTTCCAACCCGCGTAAAGGCGGCGGGCACAAAAACCCTCGCCGAAAAGCTCGGAATCGGTTTGCCTACGCTTGACGACATCGTAAAGGAGCTCTCAAAGCCCGGCCGCGACCCGCGCGATGAAATGCCGGCTCCCATGCTCAGAAGCGACGTGCTCGACATAAAGGACTTAAAAGAGGGCATGGAGCTTAAGGGAACCGTGCGCAACGTAATCGACTTCGGGGCTTTTATAGACATAGGCGTCCATCAGGACGGACTTGTGCACATCTCGCAGATCTGCGACAAATACATAAAGCACCCGTCAGAGGTTTTAAAGGTAGGGGACATAGTAACGGTAAAGATCCTTTCGGTAGACGCAGTCAAAAACCGAATCTCGCTGACAATGAGGTTTTAAAAAATTTTAAAGAAGTAATTGACAATTCCGCCGATGTTTGATATAATAACACTTGCGGGTTTAAGCTAAGTGCTCCGCCTCGGGACTCTCACCGTGTAAAAATCGAGAGCATACGCAGGTATGGCGGAATTGGCAGACGCGCATGGTTCAGGTCCATGTGAAAGCAATTTCATGCAGGTTCAAGTCCTGTTACCTGCACCAAAAGAATCGGATAGTTCCAAAAGGTACTATCCGATTCTTTTTTTCAACAAGCAAGCAGGGAACAGGACTTGAAGGCGAGCGATCAGAA
>ONMK01000064.1 GCA_900318905.1 uncultured Eubacteriales bacterium
ATGGGGTAAAGATACGAACAACCCAATCCGAAAATAAACTTTAAAGAATTCGAATACAGCAGTAATAATGTGTCACTCACTGCTGTACTCTCATTCTCTATGGCGCGCCGGAAGAGACTCGAACTCCCGACCTTCTGATTCGTAGTCAGACACTCTATCCAGCTGAGCTACCGGCGCATGTGCGGTTTTTTAACCGCAAGATATATATTACCATACTTTAAGAAAAAAAGCAAGTCTTTTTTAAAGAAAAATAAATTTCATAAATAATCAATATACAAAAAGGGCAGCCGCTCGGGCTGCCCTATGTAATTACAATAATCAGTTGGTGATAACCTGCTCGGTATCCTTGTCAAAGATGTGGAGGTTTTCAAGATTGAAGCAAATCTTGATCTTGTCGCCGACTTTTGACTTGGAGGTAGGCTCAACACGTGCGGTCAAAGGCTGACCTGCGATGTTAACATAGAGATAAATCTCAGCGCCCATAAGCTCGGTAACGTCAACGTTAGCGTCGAACTGCATGATAGCCTTAGCAAGCTCTTCCTGCTCGTCGTGAACGTGCTCGGGACGGATACCGAATACAACTTCCTTGCCTACATAATCGTCAAGCTTGCCGCCTGCGCACTTATCAGCGGGGATCGGAACCTCATACTTATCAAAGTTGAGGGTGTAACCGCCGTCTTTCTTGGCAATAACAGCGTCGATGAAGTTCATCTGAGGTGATCCGATAAAGCCGGCAACGAACATATTGCAGGGCTTGTCATAAAGGTTCTGAGGAGTATCAACCTGCTGGATAACGCCGTCCTTCATAACTACGATTCTTGTACCAAGAGTCATAGCCTCTGTCTGGTCATGGGTTACGTAAATAAAGGTTGTTCCAAGTCTCTGATAGAGCTTTGAAATCTCGGTACGCATCTGAGCACGGAGCTTTGCGTCGAGGTTTGAGAGCGGCTCGTCAAGAAGGAATACCTTAGGATCACGAACGATAGCACGACCCATTGCAACACGCTGTCTCTGACCACCGGAAAGAGCCTTGGGCTTTCTTTCAAGGAACTGCTCGATGCCGAGGATTCTTGCTGCTTCTTCAACTCTTCTTTTGATCTCATCCTTAGGAGTCTTTCTGAGCTTAAGACCAAACGCCATGTTATCATAAACGGTCATGTGAGGATAAAGCGCATAGTTCTGGAAAACCATCGCGATATCTCTGTCCTTAGGAGCTACGTCGTTAACGAGCTGGTCGCCGATGTAGAGTTCGCCCTTTGAAATATCCTCAAGACCTGCGATCATTCTCAGGGTTGTTGACTTACCGCAACCGGAAGGACCTACAAAGATGATGAACTCTTTGTCAGCGATTTCAAGATTGAAATCCTTAACCGCGGTTACATTGCCGTCGTAGATTTTGTACACGTTTCTTAATGATAGACTTGCCATTTAATAATACCTCCGTTTTTGTAATAACTTACATATATAATATATCACTTTTCGCAAGTTATTACTATACCGATTTTAACTAAATATTTAACCCTTATTTTATTTAAAATAATTATAAGATAAAATTTGAATCCTTATTTTAGTGTATATTGCCGATAAAAACTTGCATAATTTCCAAATTTGTCATAGTTTTACAATCTCCTATGGGCAAATTGCTATCCAAATACAAATTTCCGATCGATATTCGTTGAAGGTGCACAATATTCAGTCCACATGCAGCAAACATCCTCTTTACCTGATGAAATTTACCCTCGCATATTGTAACTATTCCTACATTGTTGTTATTTTTTGCTGTTAATTCAAGCTTTGCGGGCATACATTTATATCCGTCCGACAGCTCAATCCCCTGCTCAAATCTTTTGATCGTTTCCTCGCTTATTTCACCATCGACAGTTGCGATATATCGCTTTTCCACATGTTTTTTCGGCGACAGCATTCTGTGTGCGAAGTCTCCGTCATTGGTTATGATAAGCAGACCTTCGGTATCCTTATCGAGCCTTCCTGCCGGAAAAAGCCCGTGGCGCTTCAGCTCATCGGGAAGAATATCAATAACCGTTTTGTCGCGCTTGTCCTCGGTAGCGGACACGACACCTGCAGGCTTGTTCATCATTATATAAATAAATTTTTCACCCACCGGCTGTCCGTTCACCAAAACTGCCGTATTCTCAGCGTCAATTTTTCTGTCAATTATTTTACAAACAGAACCGTCAACCGTAACCGCTCCGCTTTTTATCAGCTTTTGAACCTCTTTGCGTGTTCCGACACCGCGCGAGGCAAGGTGTTTATCAAGTCTTTCCATATTATCTAACTATTCCGTCAATGGCAGCATTTCGCTTTTATATTCACCGTTTGTAAGATGTCCGCCGATAACTCTGTTGTCGATCAATAGCAGCACCGCGTAATTTACAGCGCCGTTCTTTATCCGGAATTTAAGCTGTTCTGCCTGTTTGCCTTTGTATATTGAAAGGTCGAGCCCCGATTTTTTTTGAAGCTCATTATACTCATTATATACTTCGTCAAATTCTTCAGGTATCCTGACGCTTTGTTCGCTTTCGGGCGCGTTATCCGAATCAATACCCAACTGCCCGAAAAAAGCGCTGAAATCGCCGTTTTTAACATCAAGAGAGTATTCTCCACAACTATCGCTTTTGGCTGTATCGCGCGGCTTTTCAAGGATATTTACGGTAGCCGCAATACAGATTGCCGCAAGCACAGCGCCTATTGCCGCTAATAAAATAAGCTTCTTTTTTGACTGCTTTACCGAAAACTGAATCGCAAACATCAAATCACCCGATATATTCTATGCGGGTGATAATGGATTTATTTTATGATTATTGAAGCAAAGCGGCAACATCACCGGGGGTTTTTGCAAATACCGACGCGCCTGCGTTTCGCATTGCCTCAATGTCGCCGTAACCGTACTCAACGCCGATAAAATCAACGCCGCATTCCTTTGCTCCGAGCGCGTCAAACCAAGTATCGCCGAGCATTACGGTCTGATTTCTGTCGCGCTCAAAATTACCTCCCAAAGCTTCAACGGCGTAAGGGATCAAATCGCGCTTATCCTTTCGGCTGCCGTCTATAGTTGAACCGCATATTGCGTCAAAATACTCTGTAAGATTAAGCAGCTCGATTATCTCCCGGGCAAACGGCTCGTATTTTGAGGTGCAGACCGCAAGCATGCAGCCCTTGCCTTTAAGGTCATTCAGCAGTTGTTCAACGCCTTCATACGCGCTGTTTAACAGCTTACCGCGCTTGTTATAGTAGCTGCGGTAAAGGTGCGCGCCGATCTCGGCACGCTCGTCGTCAAGACCGACAAGGTTTTTGAATGTATCGATGAGCGGCGGCCCGATATAGCGCGTGTAGTCGCTGAGGTCGGGCATCTCAACGCCGAGCTCATTGATGGCGTACTCAAGCGAGGCGCGGATCCCCTCGGCGCTGCGGCTGACAGTGCCGTCCAAATCGAATAAAACGTACTTATATTTCATGAATTTGCAGTTTGCTTTTTCCTGGAATTTTTTTGCCTTTACGCTGACTCTAGTATGAATTCCGCGCGCGATCTCCCCTTTTTGGTCGGCGGCGCTTACCTCAAACTCAAACAGTCTGCCGTCCTGCTTTACGAGCTTTGCCGTTGCGGTGACGTCCGCTCCGAGAGGCGTCGGGCTTGTGTGCTGAATGGAAATCGCCGTTCCCACCGTTGTCAGTTCGGGATCGTTCAAAATATCGTTTGCAAGTGACGAAGCGGCGTATTCCATAAGAGCCACCACGGCAGGCGTAGCCAGAACATCAAGGCTGCCGCTGCCCATTGCGCTTGCAAGGTTCTGTTCCTCCACCTTTAGAAAGACGGTTTTTTCTTCCATAATTTTTCCCCTTTTATGAATTTAACAATCTTATGATACTATATAACGGCATTTTTCGCAACTGTTTTATCTTGCTGTAATAAGCCGAGATTCTGTAATAACTTTGATTTTTATAAGAAATGTAAGTCCTATTGATCACAAAATTGCATAAACTCATTGAGATTTCAAATCATCTGTGATATAATAACAAATTGAAGATTATTAAAGGAGTATGAAGATAAATGAAATTAGGTATAGTCGGACTTCCTAATGTAGGAAAAAGCACGCTGTTTAACGCTATTACTAACGCCGGCGCCCAGAGCGCGAACTATCCTTTCTGCACGATCGAGCCGAATGTGGGCGTTGTGGCGGTTCCCGATAAAAGACTTGACGTTCTTGCCGAGATGTACGATCCCGACAAATACACGCCTGCCAGCATTGAATTTGTTGATATCGCTGGCTTGGTAAAGGGCGCGTCAAAGGGCGAGGGCTTGGGCAACAAGTTCCTTTCCAATATCCGCGAGTGCGACGCTATCGTTCACGTTGTGCGCTGCTTTGAAAACGACGATATTATCCACGTTGAGGGCAGCATTGACCCCGCGAGAGATATTGAAACTATCAACCTTGAGCTGATCCTCTCGGATGTTGAGATGATGGAGCGCAGGATCGACAAGACAAAGAAAATGGTTAAGGGCGATAAGAAGTATCAGCGCGACGTCGATTTTTACACCAGAGTTCTTGAAACTCTTGAACAGGGCAAGCCTGCCAGAAGCGTTGAGTGCGACGAGGACGAGCAGGCGCTGCTTAATGAAGTAGCACTGCTGACAAGCAAGCCCGTTATTTACGCCGCTAACATGAGCGAAGACGATTTCTCAAACGGGCTTGACTCGAACGAGGGATTTAAAAAGGTTCAGGAGATCGCCGCTGAGGAACACGCCGGCGTGCTGCCTATCTGCGCTCAGATCGAAGAAGAGATAGTCGAAATGGACAATGAAGAAAAGGCTATGTTCCTTTCCGACATGGGGCTTGAGGAAAGCGGTCTTGACCGCCTTATCAAGGAATGCTACGCGCTTTTGGGCTTGATTTCGTATCTTACAGCCGGTAAGCAGGAGGTTCGCGCCTGGACTATCAAAAACGGCACAAAGGCTCCACAGGCAGCGGGAAAGATCCACTCCGACTTTGAGCGCGGCTTTATCCGCGCCGAGGTTATCGCGTATGATGATTTGATTGCCTGCGGAAGCATGGCTGCGGCAAAGGAAAAAGGACTGGTGCGCAGTGAGGGCAAGGAATATGTTATGAAGGACGGAGACGTTGTGCTGTTCAGATTCAACGTATAATATTCTATAACAGAAATATAATTACAAAGGGAGTAGTTTTAGGCTTCTCCCCTTTTTGTTATGTAACACTTTTCTCCTTTCGCAATAGTATGTAATGTAAACGAAAGGAGGTAAATGTATGAATTTCTTTGGAAATAACGGCGGCTGCGGCTGCATCATCCTGATTCTTTTGATTCTCTGCTGCTGCGGCGGTAACGGCAACGGCTGCGGCAACAACAACGGCTGCGGCTGTAACGACGGCTGCGGCTGCTAATCCAAAAAACTATTCACGTTAGTTAGCTAAAAAACAGAGGCACGCAAAAAGCGTGTCTCTGTTGGTTTATGGATTGCATCTTTTACAGGGCTCATATCCCTGATTGATTACCTCTTCCCTGCTGCCGGTAAAATCCTGTCTGTTTTTGCTTTTTATCTCATCAACGGAACTGCAGGAAGGATGATGAAACTTATGCGTGTTTGTGTTAAGAACATAGGTAATGTTTTTATCGCCTGAATCAGTTACCGGATCTTTCACGGAAACAGGTTCGGTCTTTTTTTCAACCGTTGTATTTGGAACCGCGGCTTTTGTTTCAGCCTGAGATGTCGGCTCGACGGTAGTGGGCTCAACTGTGGTCGGCGCAGCCGTGGCAGGCTGAACAGTAGTTGGTGCGGCCGTTGTTTTTTCAACTGTTGTTGCTTCGGTAATATTCCCCAACAACTCATCTATATTCAAGGTTTCGGCGTTATCTTCACTTGTTTCCGAAACAGTTGAAGAAGTATCTTCTTCGCTGCTGCATGATACAAAAACAAAAGAAAACGATAATGCTAATAATAATATTGCCAGTATTTTACGCATGATAGACCTCAGTTTATTTAATCTTTCCCTCAAAAAACTCGGGAATATACTTCTTTATTGTAGGAAGCATACCGATTCCGTCGGGAGTATGAGGCGGAAGCTGCCAGAAGTCATGTGCGCAGTAGGTGTTGCCCTCGATAATAGCGGGGCCGTTGGGCGTTGTAGCTACGTCCCAGCCGACATAGCGGATCTGCGGAGTGACTTTTGCGGCCTCGAGTACCATCTGCACCGCTTCCTTTACAAAGGGGATCTGATAACCCTGTATCTTGATGTGGGTGTCGGGGTGCTCCTCGTAGATAATGCCCTTTAGAGTATCTCCCGAATGAGCCGGGTACTTCATTATACCCGTTTCGGGATCAACGGGAGTAAACAGGCAGTTGTTGTCGATAATGCTGCCGCCCAAACCCATTTTCTGTACAATATAAAGCAAATGCGGCTCGCCGTCTTTATCGAGAACAGTGATGAAGCGCATGGAGTTAACGGCGTTGGGATAAAGCTTTTTCAAAGCGGGGTGCTGCTCGATGTTATCCTCAAGAATGCAGAAATCCTTTTCTTTAAGATAATCATAAAGCTTGTCAAAGCTCTCGTAATCGCTTATTTTTATACGCTCGCAGCCGTGACCGCATTCGAGGTCCTGCATCTTGCAGAACAGGTATTCTCTGGTTGAGCAGAACTCCCTTACCTCTTCCTTTGTAGCCTCCTGAAACTGGATAAAGCCTCTGCCGATATACTTTTTGTAAAGCTTATTGAACTCGTCTTTATTTTCAAGAAAGTGAGCGTACTCATAATCATTCATAAAGGTATTGAACTTTTTGCTGATCAAACGGGTAACATATGTGGCGCGCTGCTTTTCGTTAAGATTATAAAACGCGAAAATCTGATAATCATAGTAACCCGCGCCGTACTTTCTGGTACAATGGAGCATATCAAAGAAAATCTTTCTTTTGCTTAAGCCCGAGCGCTCGTGGCAGGTATTTACAGCCTGCTTCATTTTTCCGAAGCTCGCGTTTTTGATGATTTTAAAAATATAATTAGCCATATCCTAATCTCCTTAATCCTCATATATTCTCGGCACGCGCTTTGAAATGCCGCAGACGATCTCATCAACGTTTTTATCAAGCAAGTCCGCCATCCAAAGCACGCTGAGCTCGTCGTCGAGCAGCGTTACCGTGTCGCCGCGTTTTACGTCCTCAATTTCGGTAACGTCAACCATAAACTGATCCATGCAGACACGTCCGATAATAGGCGCGGTTTTGCCGTTGATTTTTACCATTCCCCTATTCGACAGCGCGCGGCTGTAGCCGTCGGCAAAACCTACGGGAATCGTAGCGATTTTTGTTGGGCGGTCGGTAACATATGTTCCGCCGTAGCCAACTTCGGTTCCCGCGGGAACCTCCTTGACCATGACTACATAGGTGTACCAGTTCATAACCTGTCGAAAGTCCGCTTTTGCCCAGTCGTTCTCGTCAATCGGGCACAAACCGAAAAGAATGTCTCCTGCGCGAACAGCGTCAAGACGCGTTTCGGGGCGTAGCAGGATCGCGGGGCTGTTCGCCACATGCTTGCACGGAACAGATACTCCGGCGTCCTCAAGCCGTTCAAGCATTTGAATGTACTTTTCAAACTGAGCCTTTGCGCTTATTCCGTCGGCCTCGTCGGCACGCGCAAAATGAGTGAACGCACCCGTGATTTTAAGGTTTTCAAGGTCGTTTATCCGCTGAATAAGCTCTATTGAACGCTCGTCTGCCGAAAAGCCTATCCTGCTCATTCCGGTGTCAATCTTAATATGGACAGGACAGGTTATTCCGCTCCAGCGGGCAAGCATATTAAGCTTTTGAGCCGTATCATATGAAAAAATAGCAGGGGTCAGGTTGTATTTGATTATGTTTTCAAGCTGACCGTCGCAGGTATCGCCAAGCAACAAAATCGGCTCGGTACAGCCCGCCTCTCTGAGCGAAGCGCCCTCTTCCCAAACCGCGACTGCGTAACGCTCGATGCCGCACTTTTTAAGAGTTGAATAAATGCCCTTTTCGCCGTGTCCGTAGCCGTCGCCTTTGAGCACCGCCATTATCTCAACGCCGTCGCCGATGATCTCACGTATGCGGCGCACATTATGCTCAAGCGCGCTCAGGCTGACAACAGCCTCAGTCCTCTGCGCAAGCTTTCTCAAACGATGACCCCCTTTTGTGAAAATCTCATTCTATTTCCAAATAAGAATTTTACCATATTTTTCACGTTTTGACAAGATATAAAAATCACGATAAATAGTAGTGCTGTACTGAGTTTTAAGTATAATGTACTAATCAAATCAAAAAGTATCCCCCGGGAAAACCCGGGGGAATTGTTAGTGGTATTTGGTTTTAGCAGGGATTACCAGCTTCCTACAGTAGCCTTGCCGTCGCTCCATCCTGTTATGTAATAACCGGTTACGCCGCCGCTGTATGGAATATCAACTGTCTGAGCGCCGTTTCCGTTGCTGAAGATGATGTTAGCAGTGCCTGAAGGAATTGAAATCTTAAACTGCTTTTCGCCG
>ONMK01000065.1 GCA_900318905.1 uncultured Eubacteriales bacterium
CTGAGTATTTTCCGCCGCCCGAATGAACGTTGGCTGTTTTTTTGCGCCTTGAAACAGCCGAGAAAATAAGATAGCCGAAGCCCGCGAAGCTGAGCAGCGCCAATGCGATTCCGAGGATCAGCAGCCAGTGGCCGTTGTTTCCGTCGGAGGCGACCGCCTGCATGTCGGAAAAGTCCACAACGCCGTTTTTGACCTCTGAGCCGTTAGAGCCGTTGAGCTTTTCCTTGATGCTTTTCCAGTCGCTGCTTGAAAGAGTTTTGTCATATACCTTTTCTTTTGAGGTATCGTATAGCGCCGCGGTGGTTGACGGAGTGCTTGCGGGCGGAACATAGGTCTGGTCGCCGCCTACATAAACGTCTTCGGGATCCGAGTACTGGTTTCCGTCGCCGTCATAATATGTGCCGCCGCCCGAGCCGCCGCCGCTGTAGCTTGTCTGGCCGCCGCCGCTGTAGCTTGTCTGGCCGCCGTCGTCGTAGCTTGTCTGGCCGCCGTCGTCGTAGCTTGACTGACCGCCGTCGTCGTAGCTTGTCTGGCCGCCGTCGTCGTAGCTTGTCTGGCCGCCGTCGTCGTAGCTTGACTGGCCGCCGTCGTCGTAGCTTGACTGACCGCCGTCGTCGTAGCTGATCTGTCCTTCCCCGGGGTTGTTGTCCTCATTGTCAGCGTAAACGCTGAGAGTGCATACGGATGTCAGCGCAAAGAAAATACATAAAAGCGCCGCTGTGAACCTTGAGTGTCTTTTCATTAAAACACCTTCCTTTCAAGGCATTTAAAATGCCTTACTCTGTGGCGGCTGTAGTTTCGGGCTCCTTAGCGACAAAGAACATATCGGGCTTGTAGCTGTCGACCGCGTCGCTCCTGTCGTGCTTGAAGTCTGCCGCCAAATCCTTTAGATACTTCTGGAAATCTTTTTGTTTCATCTTGCTTATGATAGTGTTGTCGTTGGTGCCGTTGCGTTCTCGCCCTTGCCGACCTTTATTGCCTTTGCCTTGCCTTCACCCAGCTCGGCGATAACCTTGTCAACATCTGTGTCAACGTTTGTTTCGTTGCGGATACCCGTGCTTGTGGAAATAGCGCTTTCCTCCATGCCGTTAGCCGTTGCAAATTCCTTAATGAGCTTCTCTGAAGTCTCCGCGGCTTTTGCTGTATCCTTGGTGTCGTTGACCTGCTTAACGTATTTGTCGATCTCGTCGGTGATCTTCTTTATCTTTGCGTCGTCATACGCTACGTTCTTGCTCTGACCTGTTGTTTCGTCTGTGGTCGATTCGCACAGCGGAATAGGCAGGTAGGAGTATTTTACATAGTTTTCTTCAAAGTACTTTGTGATTTCTTCCTTTTTAACTTCCTGAGAGCCGCCCTTGAGGTAAAGCAGCTTAAACATCTTCTCGCAGTTAGCGGAGAAGTTTGCGGAAAAGCGCTTAAAGCTTTCAAGCGAAACGCCCTTGGGCTCCAATGTATCCTTTAAAGGAGTAAATGAGTAGTACTGCAAATACTCGGTATTGGTTGTACCGAAATACCAGTTTGACTCGGCGTCGGTTTCAAGCGCCTGCAAAGTTGCGGAGTCGGCGGTAGCGTCAAGCTTTTTCATTTCAGCCTCAAGCGCCATCAGCTCAAGGCAGCTCTCCTCAGCCTGCTCCTTGATCCACTTGCTTGCGACCTCTTTGTTGCCGTCGTCGTCGGTGATCTCCATGTCAAGCCATGAATCCTTTGAGGGATCATAGTCGTCGAGCTTTTCGGCATAAGTCTGAGCGCGGTTGTATGCGTTATAGAGCGCGTAAATATATACGCCGATATCCAGCTTGTCATCATCTGTCTTGTAGCACCATTCCTTGCTGAATGTGCAGCCTGAAGCAATTGCCGTGAAAAGCATCATTACGGCAAGCAACAGAGAAAGAACTTTTACTGTCGGTTTCATAATTTATACCATCCTTATTAGTTTATTGCCCATGCTCTGGGTGCGTACCATATAATTATACACATTTTTTTCGCAAATGTCTATAATTTATCAAAATTTTTATGCTTTTTCGGCAAAAAACTTTTGGATTATTTATGTGATAAACCGAAAATCCGCTTTAAAGTAGGTATAGCCTCGCTGCCGCTTTGACATTTGACCGATAAAAACGGCTTTGCGCCCGCGTTGAGCGACGCCTTTCCGTTAAGCGCGATAAGCAGATCAGCTACGGCAGGCGACTTTAACTCCTTGACGTAAAGCAGAATAGCGCTGTCGTTCTGGCGTATCTCATAAACGCCCATAGCGTGTGCCCTGTTTCTAATAAGCGCAATGTCAATAAGCCCAAGCACCGACTTTGGTATCCTTCCGAAGCGGTCCCAAAGCTCATCTTTAACGTCCTCGCTGTCCTCAATGCTCCTTATGTCGGCAATGCGCCTGTAAACGTCGAGCCTGAGAGTCAGGCTCTCAACGTAATCCTCGGGAATGTGGGCGTCAACCGAGATGTCGATAAGGCAGTCAAGGCTGTCGGTCTTGGGCGTTTCGCCGCGTTCCTCGCTTACCGCCTCGCCCAAAAGCTTTAGGTACATGTCGTAGCCGACACTCTCCATGTGACCATGCTGCTGAGCGCCCATGATGTTGCCGGCGCCCCTGAGCTCAAGGTCGCGCATGGCGATTTTGAATCCGCTGCCGAACTCGGTAAATTCCCTTATCGCCTCAAGGCGCTTTTGCTGTATTTCGCTGAGCACCTTGCTGCGGCGGAAGGTAAAATAAGCGTAGGCGCGGCGCGCGCTTCTGCCCACTCTTCCCCTCAGTTGGTGAAGCTGCGAAAGCCCCATGCAGTCGGCGTTCTCGATAATAAGCGTGTTTGCGTTAGGCAAATCGACGCCCGTTTCGATAATGGTGGTGCACACAAGTACGTCGACTTCCTGGGCGAGCATCTGCCGCCACACCTCGCTGAGCTCCTGCTCGTTCATCTTGCCGTGGCCTACGGCTATCCTCGCCTCGGGGATTGCCTCGTGTATGCGATTGGCGGCTGAGCTTATGGACTCAACGTTGTTGTGCAGGTAGAACACCTGACCGCCGCGCCTCAGCTCGCGCCTTATCGCCTCGTTGACGACCGCCTCGTCGTGCTCCAGCACATAGGTCTGCACGGGCTGACGGTTCAGCGGCGCCTCCTCAAGCACGCTCATGTCGCGCAGTCCGCTCATTGCCATGTTCAGCGTCCGCGGGATAGGGGTTGCCGACAGTGTAAGCACGTCTACATTCTTTACAAGTTCCTTGAAGCGCTCCTTTTGCTGAACGCCGAAGCGCTGTTCCTCGTCGATTATCGCAAGCCCCAAATCGCGGAACACAACGTCTTTTTGCACAAGGCGGTGAGTGCCTACGACCATATCTATCTCGCCGCGCTTCAGCTTTTCAAGGATCTCCTTTTGCTGCTTGGCGGTTCTGAAGCGCGAGAGAAGCTCAACGCGGACAGGATAGCCCTCAAACCGCTTGCATACGGTCTGATAGTGCTGCCACGCGAGGATCGTGGTGGGGCAGAGCAGCGCGCACTGTTTGCTGTCGGACACGCATTTGAACGCCGCCCTGAGCGCTACCTCGGTTTTTCCGAAGCCGACGTCGCCGCAAAGCAGTCTGTCCATCGGCACGGTGCGCTCCATATCGCGCTTTATCTCATAAGCGCAGGTGAGCTGGTCGGGGGTTTCCTCATACTCGAATTTAGCCTCAAAATCGCGCTGCCACTCGTTATCGCGCGAGAAAGCGTAGCCCTTTGCCTTCATTCGCGCCGAGTAAAGGGCGATAAGCTCCTTGGCTATGTCCTTTACGGACGACTTTACGCGGGATTTAGCCTTCTGCCAGTCGCCCGAGCCAAGGCGGCTGAGCTTTACGCGGCTGTTTTCCTGAGCGCCTATGTATTTAGCGACCATGTCAAGCTGGGTTACGGGCACATAAAGCACGTCGCCCTTTGCGTAGTCGATTTTTATGTAGTCCTTGGTGATCCCGTGGGTGTCGATTTTCCTGATCCCGCCGAAAACGCCTATTCCGTGAACGCTGTGAACGACGTAATCGCCGGCGGAAAGCTCGGACAGATTGTAAATTTCCTGCCCTTCCTTTTTGCGTTTGGGTTTTTTTTGCGGGCGGTAAGCCGCCTGCCCGTAGCTTATCAGGAAAAACTTTTCCGAGGGCAGCTCAAAGCCCGCGCTCAAGGCGCCTTCCATTACATAAATCACGCCGCGTTCGGCTTTCGGCAGAGCTTTTGTAAACTCCGCGTTATAGCCGTCGGATTTAAGGCTTTCAACAAGGTTGTTTGCCGCCTTGCCTGTTCCCGCAAGCACAACGCCGCTCGAATCGGGGGTGTTAAGCCCGCGCAGATCCTCGGTCAGCTGCTTGTAGGAGCCGTTCCACTGGCTGAGCTGCTTTGCCGAAAAGCTGATGACGTCGCTAAGCGGCAGAGGAATGCTGCCGTGAACAAAGCTTTCCAGCACAATCGTGCCGTGAGCGGCGAAAAACTCCATGCACTCGTTAAAGGTCAGCGAGAAGCGGTCGAAGCCGCGCGCCAGAACGCCGTCCTTGAAGTACTGGGTGAGCTGCTCGGAATTCTGGTAGTCCATAGCCTTGCCTCGGTCGCGCACATTTGAAAACTCGCTCAAAAACAGCAGGCTGTCACGGCTGATGTAGTCGAGCAGGCACTCTGGCTTGTCGTATATCTGGTTTATAAACTTGTCGGCGTTAGCCAAAACCACGCCCGAGCGCAGCCTTTCAGCCTCGCCGTAAAGCCGCTCTCTTGCGATCGCGGCTGTTTTTCCGCGCAAAAGTCCCGCCTTGTGAGTGATTTTATCCGCGAGAGCCGCTCTGTCCTCGATTATGATTTCCGTTGACGGCGTAAGGCGTATATTGCCCGCCTTTTTAAAGCGCCGCTGTGTTTCCAAGTCAAAGTAGCTCAGGTCGCAGATCTCGTCGCCCCAGAATTCGGCGCGAATTGGGTACTCGCTGTCGGGCATGAAAAAGTCCAGAATACCGCCGCGAAGCGAGAACTGGCCGTTGCCGTCGACCGCGTCGAACCGCTCGTAGCCGAGCAGGCTGAGCGTGCGCACCGCCTTTTCGATAGGGATCTCCTTGCCCTCGGCAAGCTCAAGCACAGTGTCGCTCAGCACCTTTTTTGGGACGGTGAGCTGACACGCCGCGTCGGCGCAGGCGATCGCCACGTCGCACTCGCCCTCAATGAGCTTTAACAGCACCTTTAAGCGCTGGTGCTCGTACTCGTGCGAACGGCTGCTTATTTCCTCGAGGAAGTTGTAGTCGCGCACCGGGTACACAAGCGCCGAAAGCCCCATGCAGCACAAATCGTTGCACAGGGTCTGAGCCTCGCGCTCGTCCGAGGCAATGCACAGCGCCGTCTTTTTCTTGGCACGGCACAAGGCATTTATTAAATTTGCCTTAGCGACGGGGAAAAGCCCCGAAACGCAAAGTGATTTTCCCGTTTTTGAGTTTTTCAGAAGATTCCGAAAGGCGCTGTTGCGCCCGAAAACCTCGGGAAGGAAATTGGTTTTGTTCATAAAGTACCTTACTGTTTTAGTGTAGTGACAGCCCTTGCGGCTGTCAATTTCCCCACAGATAAACTGCGGGGAACGGGCGACCGCAAGGGTTGCCCCTGCGAGTAAAACCTAATTAAATATATTCATAGCCCTGTCTATTTTGCCGTCGGTGATCAGCTTTACCGCCTCAAACGCGTTTTCAAACATCTTGTCAAGCGTTTCGCGCTCGCCGTCGGTGAATTTTGAAAGCACCCAGTCAGCCAAGTCCCAGTTGGGGTTGGGCTTTGCGCCGATACCGATTTTTATTCTCGGGAACGCGTCGCTGCCGCTCAGGTAAATAATGCTGCGCATGCCCTTCTGACCTCCGTCGCTGCCCTTTTGACGTATCCTCATTTTGCCGACGTCAAGCGATACGTCGTCAAAAATAACAATGACGTTTTCCGGCTTGATTTTGTAGAAGTTCATCGCCTCAACAACCGCTTGGCCGCTGTTGTTCATGTAAGTGGTAGGCTTCATAAGCAGAGCCTTTTTGCCGTTTATCTCAGCTTCGCCCACAAAGCTCTTGTATTTTATTTTATTCACCCTTACGCACAGCTTGTCGGCGATGTAATCGAGCGCAAGCCAGCCGCAGTTGTGCCGCGTGTTTTCATACTTTTTGTCGGGATTGCCAAGCCCGACTATCAGGTACTCGGCAGCGCCCAACTTATTTCTTCCAAACATAATTTTCCTTTCGTGTTGTTCGATATAGCCGCAAAGGCGGACTTTGCAAAAGTCCGCCTGTAACGCTTCTTTGATTATAAATAATTCCTTACGAAAAACCCGTCGAATCAGCTGAACGCCGCTGTAAAGGGCTTGTCGTTGTAGATTCTTGCGATAGCCTCCGCAAAAACGGGAGCGGTGGGGAGGATGGTGAACTTGTCGATCATCTTCTCCTCGGGAACGGGAATGGTGTCGAGCAGGATAACTTCCTTGATAGCGCTGTTCTTGATCCTCTCAACAGCGGGTCCCGACAGAACCGCGTGGGTAGCGCAGGCGTAAACCTCGGTAGCGCCGCCCTTTTCAACGATAGCGTTAGCCGCGTTGCAAAGTGTGCCGGCGGTGTCGATCATATCGTCAACAAGAATTACTTTCTTGCCCTTGGCGTCGCCGATGATGTTCATTACCTCGCAAACGTTTGCCTTGGGTCTGCGCTTGTCGATAATGGCAAGACCTGTGTTGATTTTTGAAGCGAAGTTTCTTGAACGGGTTACAGAGCCTAAGTCGGGGGATACAACGATGAAGTCGTCAAAGTTGCCGCCGATTTTTTCCTTCATGTGGTTAGCGAGGATGCCCGCGCCGTGAAGGTGGTCAACGGGAATGTTGAAAAAGCCCTGGATCTGGTTTGCGTGCAGGTCCATTGTCAAAACACGGTCGGCGCCTGCGGTGGTGATGATGTCCGCGCAAAGCTTTGCCGAAATCGGATCTCTCGCTTTAGCCTTTCTGTCCTGACGGGCATAGCCGAAGTAGGGCATAACGGCGGTAATTCTTGCTGCGGAAGCGCGTTTCATGGCGTCTATCATGATAAGCATTTCCATCAGGTTGTCATTGACGGGTGTGCAGGTCGACTGAACGATAAAGCAGTCGCTGCCGCGAACAGACTCGTGCAGTGAAACGGCGATCTCACCGTCCGAAAAATGAGTGCAGTCGCTTTTGCCGAGCGGAGTGCCCAGACAGCCCGCGATTCCCTGCGCTACGTCAACGTTAGAGTTGCCCGAGAAGATTTTGATGTCTTTTCCGTGAAAGTTCATTGTTGTTCTCCTTTTTCTGTTTCTCTGTAGCTTATATTAAAATTTTTTATAATGCAATTAACAATTGTACCCCTTGGCTTTGGCGATTTGGTTAAGCTCTTCAAGCTGTTCGGGATCGTTTGCCCCAAGAACCGCGTCGCTGCATTCGGCGGTAAAAGCGCCTACGGTCTTGCCCTCGCTGAGCAAAAGCCCGATAGCGTCGGGAAGATAATATTCGCCGGCGGCGTTGTCGGATTTGATTTTGTCAAGTACGCCTAAAAGCAGCTGACAGTCAAACCAGTAACCGCCCGAGTTTACCTCGTTGATTTTCAGAGTTTCCTCGTCGGCGTCCTTGTGCTCAACAATAGCCTTGAGGTTGCCGTTTTCGTCGCGTACGATCCTTCCGTAGCCGGTGGCGTCGTCAAGCTCAGCCGAGATCACCGTGGCCGCGCAGCCCGCGTTTGTGTGCTGCTCCAGCGAACCCTTTATTGTTTTGCTCGTCATAAACGGCGCGTCGCCGTTGAGGATCACAACGTTGCCGTCGTGCTTTTTTAAAAAATCCTTCGCCATCATAACGGCGTGTCCTGTTCCCAGGCGCTCCTTTTGGTAAACGCTCTCTACAGAAAAATCGAGAGTGCCAAGATATTCCTCGATATATTCCTTGTGGTACCCTTTTACAACGCAGATATCGTCGATACCCGACTGCTTTAGGGCGGAAATCACCCATTGGAGCATAGGCTTGCCAAGCACTAAAGACATGGGCTTCGGCTTGTCGGATTTCATCCTTTTGCCCTCGCCGCCTGCCAGAATTATTGCGCAATTACTCATGTTATTCCTCGCAAAAATAAGATAAATAGGGCTTTTTATACCCAATCATATTATCGCATAAAAAATAGAAATTTCAAGTCATATTTTCAAAAAATACCCTTTTAACCGCAAATTAAACGATTTATACAATATTCATAAAAATTATATATGTTTTTTATAAGAAAAAATTTGAAAAAAATTCCAAAAACATGTAGCTATTTTCTGTATTCTTTGGTATAATATTTGTTAGGCTTAGATATGTCGGCGGCTTTAACGGTCAGCCGCAGCCACTACAAAACTTATTATAGGAGGACTACCACTATGGCAAGAAAATGGGTTTACCTTTTCTCAGAAGGTAACGCAAACATGCGTGAGCTCCTCGGAGATGGAAGAGATCACCGGCAAAAAGTTCGGCGATAAAGAGAACCCCCTGCTCGTATCGGTTCGTTCAGGCGCAAGAGCTTCTATGCCCGGTATGATGGATACAATCCTCAACCTCGGTCTTAACGAGACTGTTGTCAACACCATCGCTGAGATGAGCGGCAACCCCCGTTGGGCTTGGGACTGCTACAGAAGATTCATCCAGATGTATTCTGACGTAGTTATGGAAGTTGGTAAGAAGTACTTTGAAGAGCTTATCGACCAGATGAAAGACAAGAAGGGCGTTACTCAGGACGTAGAGCTTGACGCTGACGACCTTAAAGAGCTTGCTACCCAGTTTAAGGCTGAATACAAGGCTAAGATCGGCGCGGACTTCCCCGACGATCCCAAGGAGCAGCTGATGGGCGCTGTTATGGCCGTATTCCGTTCATGGGACAACCCCCGTGCAAACGTATATCGCCGCGACAACGATATCCCCTATTCATGGGGCACTGCCGTTAACGTACAGTCAATGGCATTCGGCAACATGGGCGACGACTGCGGTACCGGCGTTGCGTTCACCCGTGACCCCGCTACAGGCGAGAAGAAGCTGATGGGCGAGTTCCTTACAAACGCACAGGGCGAGGACGTTGTTGCAGGCGTTCGTACTCCTATGCCTATCGCTCAGATGGCTGAGAAATTCCCCGAGGCTTTCGCACAGTTCAAGGACGTATGCGCTACCCTCGAAAACCACTATAGAGATATGCAGGACATGGAGTTCACCGTTGAGCACGGCAAGCTCTACATGCTCCAGACCAGAAACGGTAAGAGAACCGCTCAGGCTGCTCTGAAGATCGCTTGTGACCTCGTTGACGAGGGCATGAGAACAGAGGAAGAGGCTGTTGCGATGATCGATCCCAGAAACCTCGACACACTGCTCCATCCCCAGTTCGATACAGCTGCTCTTAAGGCTGCTACTCCTATCGGCAAGGGTCTGGGCGCGTCTCCCGGCGCTGCCTGCGGTAAGATCGTGTTCACAGCCGAGGACGCCGAGGCTTGGAACGCAAGAGGCGAGAAGGTAGTTCTCGTTCGTCTTGAGACCTCTCCCGAGGATATCACAGGTATGAAGGCTTCTCAGGGTATTCTGACCGTTCGCGGCGGTATGACCTCTCACGCTGCCGTTGTTGCCCGCGGTATGGGTACATGCTGCGTATCGGGCTGCGGCGACATCGCTATGGACGAGGAGAACAAGAAGTTCACACTCGCCGGCAAAGAGTTCCACGAGGGCGACTACCTCTCAATCGACGGTTCAACCGGTAACATCTACGACGGCGCTATCGCTACCAAGGACGCTGAGATCGCAGGCGAGTTCGGCAGGATCATGGCTTGGGCTGACAAGTTCAGAAAGCTTAAGGTAAGAACAAACGCCGACACACCCGCTGACGCTAAGAAGGCAAGAGAGCTGGGCGCTGAGGGTATCGGTCTTTGCCGTACCGAGCATATGTTCTTTGAAGAGGACAGAATCGCTGCGTTCCGTGAGATGATCTGCGCTGATACAGTTGAAGAGAGAGAAGCTGCTCTTGAGAAGATCCTGCCTTATCAGCAGGGCGACTTCAAGGCTCTGTACGAGGCTCTTGAGGGATGCCCCGTTACCATCCGTTTCCTCGATCCGCCTCTCCACGAGTTCGTTCCCACCGAGGAAGAAGATATCAAGAAGCTGGCTGACGCACAGGGCAAGAGCGTAGAGGACATCAAGGCTCTCATCGCTTCCCTCCACGAGTTCAACCCCATGATGGGTCACCGCGGCTGCCGTCTTGCCGTAACATATCCCGAGATCGCAAAGATGCAGACAAAGGCTGTTATCCGCGCTGCTATCGAGGTTCAGAAAGAGCACGCTGACTGGAACGTTAAGCCCGAAATCATGATTCCGCTGGTTTGCGAGATCAAAGAGCTCAAGTTCGTTAAGAAGGTTGTTGTTGAGACCGCTGACGCTGAGATCGCCGCTGCAGGCGTTGACCTCAAGTATGAGGTTGGTACAATGATCGAGATCCCCAGAGCTGCTCTTACAGCTGACGAGATCGCTACAGAGGCTGACTTCTTCTGCTTCGGTACTAACGACCTTACTCAGATGACCTTCGGCTTCAGCCGTGACGACGCAGGCAAGTTCCTGAACGCTTACTATGATACAAAGATCTTCGAGAACGATCCCTTCGCTAAGCTCGACCAGACAGGCGTTGGCAAGCTCATGGAGATGGCTCTTAAGCTCGGCAAGCCCGTTAACCCCAACCTCCACGTTGGTATCTGCGGCGAGCACGGCGGCGATCCCTCATCTGTAGAGTTCTGCCACAAGATCGGTCTTGATTATGTATCATGCTCACCCTTCCGTGTGCCGATCGCAAGACTGGCTGCTGCTCAGGCTGCTGTTAACGATAAATAAGCAACGGCAACGTGACGGCAGCGTGACGCTGCACCCAAAGCCGCCTTTGTAAAGCTCGGCGTTATCGGAAGCCCCGGCACAACGGCGGGTCTGAAATTGGATAAAACACAAATTAAACTCCGTCTGTCTTTTGGCAGGCGGAGTTTTTGAGCTTTTGCTAATTCCTGATATAAATAGATCGCAAATGCTGTCCGCTTTTTATCAGGTATTTAGTATTAAAAAACAGGGACGCACTCAAAATGCGTCCTTGTTAAATGTTTTGTGACTTGTTTAGTAAACATAAACGGGCGTGCCGTAGTCGGTGTGCTCGTATATGTATTTTACCTTTTCCAAGGGGGTGTTTACACAGCCGTGTGAGCCGTTGCCCTTGTAAATAGTGCCGCCGAAGCTTGAGCGCCAGCTTGCGTCGTGGATTCCGCAGCCGCCGTAGAAGCCCATCCAGTAATTGACGAATGAGGAATAGCCGGGGCCTGTAAGCGTGGTGTCGAGCGCGCGCGAGGTCATTGTGAACTTGCCTGTCGGGGTATCGCACTCGCCGTCGGCGTTGCCTGTTACAACGTCGGTTTCAAGTGTGAGCTTGCCCTTTTCGTAGAACCATAGGTGCTGCTGCTTGATGCTTACTTCAACATATGTACCCGAGCCCGCGACCGAGCTTTTGTGCGCACTGTGGGTTTCATCCGATTCCTTGGCGGCTTTGATGTTAAGCGAGCTCCATGTGCCGGTAATGGTCTTTTTATCCATCTTTTTATACGGCTGAACATGGAAGTAATAGGTTTCGCCCGCCTTTAGCTTTTCAGTGGAATAAGAGGTATCTTCGGTGTTGCCGAGGAGCTTATATTTGCCGTACTTGCCCTCTGCCATATAAATGTTATAGCCCGAAGCAAGCTTTTTGGCTTTCCAGTAAAGGGTTATGCGGGTGTTGCTGCTTATCGCCATCAGGTCGGCAGGAGCGCTCAGACCGCTTAAAAGGTCGATAGTCTTGCCTTTTTCGGAATAGTATTTTACATCATTTACGGTACGGAAGGGAATAACCCTGTATGTATAAAGCTCGCCTTCCTTTACGTCCTTATCCTCAAACTCGGTGGTGGTGCTGTTTACGGATTTGCAAAATACAAACTCATTGCCGCTTGCCTTGCAGGAGCGGTGAATATCGTAGCCCGTAGCCTTGTCGGCCTTTGCCCAGCTGATTTTAAGAACCTCTGAGGAGCGTTCCGCCTGAATGCTCGGAACCTCGCCGGTTTTTGTAAGGACTTCTATCTCGGAAGCGGGACATTCGTAAATCACGCCGTCCTTTGAGGAATAGGCGGTGACTTTGAACTGATAGCGCGTGGTGGGCGTCAGCTTGTCAACAGCCGCCGTGGGTTTGTCTACCTTAGCCGAAAGCGCGTACTCGCCGACCTTGTCGATATCGCGCATGTAGACGTAATAGCCTGAGGCGTCGTCAACGGCATCCCAGGTGAGTGTGATTTTTTGGGTTTCAACTATTGAAGCTTTTATATTTGTTATGCCGCTGAGCATAGTAGAACGCGGCCTGTCCTTTGACACGGAGGCGGATAAAGCGACGTCATCGGATTTTGGAGAGTCGGAATTGCCGCGGTTGGCGGCGGCAAAAGAAACTACGGAAATACCCAGTACGACAACGATAACGCCGATAAGAACTGTCAGAGCCAGCCTGCTCTTTCTCATATGAGTTCAATCCCCTTTTACTTTTAATGGTTATAGGTTTACCGATATATTATATCGTATTTTGTCACATTCTGTCAATTGTTAGCTAATACTAATATTAAAATTGTTTTTTTATATATTTTGACATATATTGCGCTTTCTTATAGTTATGTCAATAAATGTCAAAAATATACTAAACGCGGCTATCGGGATTTCCCTGATTCTTTGCCGTGCGGAATGATGTTTTCAAAAACGCGGCGATAATCAGCATGTAGCATACGGTTTTAGGCAGCATGAGCATTCCGAGCAGAGGAACCGCGTTTGCGCCCACCGTTACAGGAATGTAGAATAAAAAAGAAAGCGTGACATAAAGCCATATTCTGCCGAGCCCGCGGATTTCACGTCGCGTTTGCAGATACAGAACAACAATAATCAGACCGAGAGCGGCAAAAGGAATGTTGCGCGCGATCGCCCATGAAAGCGGTGCTGAGTTGGTAAACCAGCCGTTCTGAGGAAAAGCGCACAGCGCGATTCTTACGGCGGCGAGGACAAAAACGGAAAAACCTATTGCGCTGCCGCATTTGGCTTTGTAAAGGCGGCAATGCAGAAAATAAAGCAGCACATAAAAAACCGTCATGGTAACGGAGGTAATAAGCTTTCCCGTTCCGAGCCAAAATGAATAATCACCGTCAGCAAAGTAATTCATTACTCTCGGAACAAGGTGAAAAGCGTCGCCCGCGCCGAGAACAAGGGCGGAAAGCCCCATGAGCCGTCCCGCGGGATCACGCTTTTTCAGAAGGATAATAATGCCCGACGCAGCGGCAAACAGAAGGTATGCTATGTCAAATATACTTTCACCGTACTTCATATAAACCTCTTAATTTATATGTATTACTGCCTGTCAATATGGTCGACTTTGGCAATAATATCCTTTTCGTCAATAAGCCCGACTTCCTCATAGCGGCTGTCGATCGACTCCGCGCGGTTATCGCCCAGCACAAAGACCTTGCCGTCGGGGATATTGTACGGAACCAAGTAGTTTTCTCTTACGCCGGAGAACGTTGAGCCGCTGATGTAATCCTCGCTCAGCTCGTTGCCGTCGACAACTATTCTGTCGTTTTCGTAATCGAGCCAAAGAGTCTGACCGCCTGTGGCGATAACGCGCCTGATCGAAATGTCGCCGCCGTATGGGATAACCACAATATCGCCGGTTTGCGGTGCGCCTTCAAGCTTGACGGAAGCCGCCTTGTCGCCGTCGGCTATGGTGTCGAGCATTGAATTGCCCTGCATGGTGTAGTAGGTGTAATTGTCCTTGTGGAAAAAGGAAATATAAATTATAGCGGCGGCAAAAATAACCGCCAGCGCAAGTAAAACGCCTTCAATAATGAAAAAGCGCTTGTTTTCCTTTTTTATTTCGTACTCCTCAGCCTCGTCTATAAGCTCCTCGGCGCCCTCGTCATGCCACGAAACCCTGTATTGCGGCTTTTGCTGCGGCAAAGGTTCGGGAACGGCCTGAGGTCCGGGCGTTTTGGGCTCGGGATTTTCGGGTTCGGATTCTTTTGGATTTTTATAAACGCGTGTTTTAGGAATGGGAATTGTTTTGAGAGCTTTGGGAGGTCTGCCGCAGTATGGGCAGAATTTCAGCCCGTCCTCAAGCTCCTTATTGCAGTGATTACATTTCATAGCTTAAACAGCTCCGTAAGCTTTTCTCCAATCAATCTCAGCTTTTCGGGGAACTTTGTATATGATAAAACTGTTTGCCCGTGCTGTCGTATCCCTCGACAACGATTTTTGAGATCGAATATCCGTTTTTTTCTACCTGAGCTTCAATATATTGGCTGATAACCGCCAGCCTTTGCATATATCCGCTGAATAACGAGGGCTCTTCGCTTTCGGGTGTTGGAAGCGGTGAATCCTCGTCCTCGGGAGTGTATTCGCCGAAGAAATAGTATTCGAGAAATAGGGTATTGTCTTTTATGTGGGGCTGATCCGGAGAGATCCCGTCCACGTCAATATCAAGGCTGTCAATAAAATCGAGCAGTGACTTTTTGGGCTTTGTTGCCGCGGTCGCGCCGCCGTCCGTTGAGGGCTGAGAAGAGTCTGTTGTCTTTGTCGGGTTTTGGGTCGACGGCTGCTTGGTAGTCGGTTGAGCCGTTGTTGAAACGGCGGCGGGCAGTGTGCTGTTGCTTTCGCCGCTGTTGTTGTTTCGCCCAAAAATCAGAATTGCCGCCAATATACCGCATGCCACAAGAGCGGCGGTGATCATCATTGTTACCGTGCTGAGTTTTCTTGTGCGCGATTTGTGATGATCGCTTGAAACAGGCTGCCAGCTGTAATCCATTTGCTTGCGCCGGGGTTCATTGTTATTGACTGCCTTAGGCTCGGTTTGGTTTTCGGTATCGTTAATTCTGTTAAAGCTGAGCATAGATGTTGTTCCTTTGCTGAATGAAGATTCTGTCAGATAATCAGAATATACGGTTTTTTGCCGAAGTCAAGATTCTTCAGATATGACTGAAGCATTTTGCTGTTGATTGATATGTCGCCGGCGGTGGGAGTGCTGCCTGTGTGGAAGTATTGATTAACGCCGCCGTTATCCGTGCCGGTATTAAGCTCATACATAAAGCCGCAGCTGTAGTCGCTCGGGTCGTCCGACAGCCCCGAGAATGATTCGGGATCCATTTGAACCGTATCAAGTCCCGTTTCGGGAGCTTCATCCTGATAGAAAGCCGAAACAATAGGATAAAAGCCTTTGAAGGTCGCTTCCGGGCTTTCGCCTTCTTCGCCGGGTTCGGCAGTTCCCTCTGCGCCTACGTTGCCCCT
Organism: uncultured Eubacteriales bacterium; assembly: GCA_900318905.1. Classification (GTDB taxonomy): domain Bacteria; phylum Bacillota; class Clostridia; order Oscillospirales; family Acutalibacteraceae; genus Ruminococcoides. Next base: position 15,340 of record ONMK01000065.1, read on the forward strand.
GCAGGAAAGCGGGGAGTCGATTTTCCACATTCCGCCGTCGTTTTCAAAAAAGAAGATGTGAGCCGAGCTGCCGCTTGATTTTACAACGACAAGCTGTTCAGCGCCTGCGTCGGCAACGGCGTCAAGATCGATTCCGCCCTCCTTCAGAAAATCAATAAAAATCTGAGGAGCATTGTCGATATCGGGGATTGTGGGCGCAGGCAAAGTGAAGTCGGGAACGGTAGTCGGCCGGCTTGTCGGCGCGGAATCCGCAGTAGCGGCTCCGGCTGTTGAAGATGGCTCGGTAGCGGAGTTCGGCGTTTTCGGCGGATTCTTTTGCGAAGCCGGCTTGTTTGAAACGAAAAACATTACGGCGCCGCTTATGAACAGCACGACCGCAAGCGCCGTGATGATGATTCCGATAGTTGCGGATGCGCTGTATTTGTTTTTCGGGGTTTGTTTATTTTTGGCATGTTTCATGTTTCTACCTCTGTAGTGATGCGGGACTCACAGAATTGTTCCGCCGCCCAGAACGTAATCGCCGTCATACAAAACTACTGCCTGACCTTTCGATATAGCGCGCTGGGGCACGTCGAAAACAACGCGGATAGTGCTGTCGTCAAGCTGATATACAGTTGCGGGCTGTTCCTTTTGATTGTAGCGCACGCGCGCCGAAACACGCAGCGGCTGTTCGATTTTGTCAAAGGCGATAAGATTGAGCTCGTCGGCGAGCAGCTCCCTTGAGAAAAGCTCGGAGTTGGGGCAGAGGACGACCTTGTTTTCTTCAAGGTTCTTTTCCTTAACGTACATCGGCTGCGGAAGGGCAAGTCCAAGCCCTTTCCGCTGACCGACGGTGTAGCGGATTATCCCCTTGTGCCTTCCGAGCACCTTGCCGCTTTCGTCGACAAAATCGCCCCCGGGATATGATTTTCCGGTGTATTCCTCGATAAAGCGGGCGTAGTCGCCGTCGGGGACAAAGCAAATATCCTGACTGTCGTGCTTGCGCGCATTGATAAAGCCCATTTCCTCGGCAAGTGCGCGAACCTGCTCCTTGGTCATTTCACCGAGCGGAAAAACGGTTTTCGCAAGCTGCCGCTGAGTAAGCGAGTAAAGCACATAGCTCTGATCCTTGTTGATGTCGGGAGCTTTTTTCAGCAGGTACCTGTTTTCATTTTCATTATATTCAACCGAAGCGTAGTGACCTGTCACAACGCAGTCAAAGCCGAGCTCCTCGGCGCGCTGAAAAAGCTTTCCGAATTTTATAAAGCGGTTGCAGTCGATGCAGGGGTTTGGAGTTGCTCCTGTTTC
>ONMK01000138.1 GCA_900318905.1 uncultured Eubacteriales bacterium
TTCGTACATCTTTTCAAGGTGTTCGTTTTTGCGAGTGAATTTAATTATGATCAGCGTACCGATCGTAAGCGCGATTCCTATCGGCAGCGCAATGTACCATTGCTGAACGAATCCCGCGATTATGTATGTTACAAACGAGATTCCCGCAACGGTAAGCGCGTACGGTATCTGCGTCTGAACGTGATTTATGTGGTTGCACTGCGCGCCGGCGGAGGACATGATGGTGGTGTCCGAGATAGGAGAGCAGTGGTCGCCGCAAACAGCGCCCGCAAGACAAGCCGAGATGGAAATGATCTTGATCGTCGAGTCGGGGTTCTGGTCAAACAGCGTAATAACGATCGGGATGAGAATACCGAAGGTGCCCCATGATGTTCCCGTAGCAAACGCCAGAACACAGGCCACAACAAAGATGATAGCGGGCAGGAAGTTCTGCAGCGAGCCGGCGGCGTCGTTCATAAGAACCGCCACATAATACTTCGCGCCGAGCAGACCTGTCATATTCTTGAGCGCGGTATCGCGCCGAGCAGACCTGTCATATTCTTGAGCGCGGTAGCGAAGGTGAGGATGAGAATAGCCGGAACCATTGCGAAGAAGCCCTTTGGCACGGCTTCCATAGCCTCTTTGAAGGTAACGATCTTTCTGATGTTGAGGTAGATGATCGTAAAGATAAGAGCGATCAGACCGCCCCAAGGCAAGCCGACTGTCGCGTCGGTATCGGAGAACGCCGTAATGAACGGAACGCCGTCAAGGATTCCGCCGTTGTAAACAAGCGCGAATACCGAAATGCCGATAAGGATAATAACCGGAAGCAGCAGGTCGAATACTCTGCCTCTGGGGTTGGGAGCTTCTTCCTCGGCGTCAACTCTTTCGCCTGAGGTGTAAAGGTCGTTCTTGTACATCGCGTTGTACTCATGCAGAGCCATTGAGCCGTAGTCGAAGTTCATTACGCACAAAGCGATGATGAATACGAATGTGAGAAGTGAGTAGAAGTTGAACGGAATAGCGGTGATGAACAGATTGATTCCCTGAGCGTCCTCGGCGTAAGCCGCTACAGCCGCCGCCCAGGAGGAGATAGGAGCGATCATGCACACGGGAGCCGCAGTCGCGTCGATCAGATACGCGAGCTTTGAACGCGATACCTTGTGACCGTCGGTAACAGGGCGCATGACCGAGCCGACTGTAAGACAGTTGAAATAGTCGTCAATGAAAATCAGAACGCCGAGCACAAATGTCGCAAGCATTGCGCCTGTTCTTGTTTTGATATGCTTAGCCGCCCATTTTCCGAACGCCGCTGAAGCGCCCGACTTGTTGACAAGGGCTACGATTATACCGAGCTCGATCAGGAATATGAATATGCCCGCAGTAGCCGTTACCGCGCTTATCAGGCCGTCATTTGTAACAGCGTCAACGGTTTTAAGCACGTTGAAGTTTGAGTACATAAGTCCGCCGGCAAGAATACCGATGAAAAGCGAGGAGTATACCTCTTTTGTGATAAGTGCAAGACCGATAGCGATAATCGGCGGAAGCAGAGCCCAAGCGGAGCCTTGAACCTCGCCCTCTCCGCCGCACTCGGAGCAGGGAGCGGAAAGCAGTACGCCGCTGCCCTTACAGTTGGGGCATAAAACCTCGCCTGTTTTGCCGCAGGTTTTGCAGTCCTTGCCGTCAATAGCGGACGTTCCGTTGCAGTCAGGGCAGGTGACGTAGTGGGGAGTGACCTCACCCTCGCCGCCGCAGGTTCCGCAGTCCTCGCCGTCAACGGTTTTAGCGCCTTTGCATTCGGGGCAGGTTATCGGTTTTTCTTCGTCCTCATGCACGCTGCACAGGCTGCATTCCGCGTGGGATGTAACGCCCGTGCCGTCGCAGTCAAGGCACTTTACTTTGCCCAAAGCGCCGCCCGAAACGCCGACATAAATCAGCAGCCCGACAATAATAAGCGACGCTACGGCAAGCACAATTTTCTTTGGTTTTGTCATTGTTGTTCCTCCGTAATCATTTTTTGCAAAAAGCATAAGTAAATTATACAAAAAACATCACGTTTCGTCAATACTTTTTATAATCCGCATGTAATATCAAGTTGAAAAAAATTTTGTTGGAATAATAAAAAAACAGGTGACAAATTTATACTAATGTGTTATAATTGATAAAAAGCACTATAAGCAATATGATTTTTTATAAAATATTATTAAATGATTAACAGAAAGGGGTATTTCTATGAAAAAAACTGATCACATCAAAAAACTAACGGCTTTGCTTGCCGCCTCTGCGGTTACCTTAACGGCGCTTGCGGGCTGTTCTTCGGGCGGAAGTTCAAATTCGTCCGGTTCGTCGTCATCAAAGGCGCTTGACGCTCAGCTCGCTTACGCTAAAGCCAAGGTGTCCGATTATGCTTCATCAGAAGTACTTTTGTCCGCAAAATTTGCCGATAAATCGTTTAACAAGGCATACATGGCTTCTTATATCGTTAACGAAAAGACGCCTGCGGAGGATTATGAAACGATAGCCAAGAATCTGGAGGTCGACAGCTTTTACGTTTCTGACGGAGAAGGAGTTATAGTCGCAAGCTATCCGGACGATAACAAGGGAAAGGTGATAAAGGATGTAAAGGACATCGCTTATTTCAACCGCATAGTAAAGGGTGTTCTGTTAAAGGCGATGACCGAACCTGAGGCTGATGAGGGCAGCGGCGAATATAAATTGTATTCGGGAGTTGCGCGTACGGGCGGCGGAGTTGTTGTAGTCGGCTATAAAACCGACGAATATAATACGGTTATCGGCGCCGACCTTGCTGACAATTCGGGCGTTAATACAATAGTTCTCAAGGACAAAGCCATTATCAGCTCTACGCTGGAAAAGGCTGAAAAGGGCGCTGCTATTGATTCACTCGGAGTTAAAGACGATGACCTTGAAAAGGGTGAGTTCGACATGACTGTTGACGG
>ONMK01000072.1 GCA_900318905.1 uncultured Eubacteriales bacterium
ACCGTGTGGAACGAGCCCGCGCTGACCGCAACTATATTCTTCCAGTCCTCTACCTCGCATTGCCCCTGCTCGTTATTTCCGACCGCTACGACAGTGCCGTCGGATTTTACGCCTACAGTAAAACCATTTCCCGCGCTGACCGCCACGATATCGGTCCAGTCGCTTACGTCGCACTGTCCTTTATCGTTGTTACCCTTTGCCACGACCGTACCGTCTTTTTTCAGCCCGACAGTGTGATAATTGCCTCCTCTTACCGAAATGATATCCTTCCAGTCGTCAAGGTCGCACTGTCCGTATTTGTTGCTGCCGGACGCTACGACCGTACCGTCGTTCTTTAAGCCTAATGTGTGGTAGTACCCCGCGCTAATCGAGGCAATATCCTTCCAGCCGCCAATATCGCACTTTCCGTTTTCATCGCTTCCCGCGGCAACTGCCGTGCCGTCGGCCTTTAAACCCACCGTATGGAGCGCGCCCGCGCCGACCTCGACGATATTGTTCCATACGCTGTTGTCGATATCACACTGTCCCGCAGCATTCGAACCTCTCGCCACAACATATCCGTTATTTTTCAAGCCTACGGTATGCATACCTCCGGCGCACAAATATGTCTTTGACGGCAGCTTTTCACGGTCGGCTTTCAACTCGCTCTCGCTTAATTTCGGCGTATTGTCGCTCGGAAAAACCAGCGGCTTTATCACAAAGATCTCCACAACGATCAACGCCGCCAGCGCAGCAGCCGCCGCGGATATAATTATCGCCTTTTTGCGCCTGCCTTTTTCTTTTGTGCCGCGGGCGCCTGAGCCTCAGGCTGAGAAGCAGGGCTTTCACCTGTTTGTTTTTGACCGCAGTACGGACAGAAGCCGGCTTTATCAGGGATATCCCTTTGACAGTTTTTACATAACACGGAAGCAGCCTCCTCATATAAATAATAAAAAACCGGCAGGCATATGTACCCACCGGCGTTTATTGAATCACTTAATAATATTTCTCCAGTCAAGGTCGCCGCGCTCAAGTCCGTGAATGAGCACCTCGGCGGTGGCTATGTTGGTAGCTACGGGAATATTGTGCATGTCGCAAAGGCGCAGCATATCCATATCGTTAGCCTCGTTCGGCTTTTGATTGAGCGGGTCGCGGAAGAACAGCAGCATGTCGATTTCATTGCACGCTATACGCGCGGCAATCTGCTGGCTGCCGCCCTGAGAGCCCGACAGGAACTTTTGGATAGTAAGGCCTGTTGCCTCAGATACCATTTTGCCCGTGGTGCCGGTGGCGCAAAGATTGTTGCGGCTCAGAACTCCGCAGTATGCAATACAAAACTGAACCATAAGCTCTTTCTTTTCGTCGTGTGCTATTAATGCAATATTCATACTCTTTCCTCCAAACGTTTTACGTTAATCAAACTCATCCAAACAAAAGCGGAACGCGCTTGCCCTCAAGACGGTTAGCCAAACGGTCGAACACCTCAAGAGCGGGGCTTTTTTCAAGCCCGGCAGCGCCTCGCTGCATAATTACCGAAATGTCTACGGAAAACGGGACCAGCGCTATAAGCTGAGTCTGCGCCGCGTCGATAACCGCGTCCAGATCCTTATAAAACCCAAGCTTTTTAAACATCTTTTTATCAAAGCGGTTTATAACAAGCCTGAGGTTCTTGACTCCCAGCGCCTCAAGCTTTTTCCTCACCTTTAAACCGCCGCGAACGCCCGTAGGCTCGGCGTTGGTAACGATAAGCGCTCTGTCGGCGGGAGCGGCAGCCGTTACAAAGCCCGAGCTGATACCCGCGGGAGAGTCAATAATAACATAGTCAAAGTTGTTTTTCACCGAGTCCACAAGCTGCTTGAACACAGATGGGCTCAGCTCGTTTTCGGCGTCAAACGGCGCCGCCATCAAAAAGAGGTTTTTGTTGTGACGGCTTTTGTAAATCGCCTCGCCGAAGCTGCAGTTGCCGCACACCGCGTCGGACGCGTCAAAAAGAATATCCTGCTCGATGTCAAGCATGATATCCAGACCGCGCATGCCGCAGTCGCAGTCAATCAGCAAAACTTTCTTCCCTTGTTTAACGAGCGCTACGGAAAGGCAAATGCACACGGTCGACTTGCCCGTGCCGCCTTTTCCCGAAGCGACAACGATTACATTGTCCATATTATACTACCTCTTACTCAGTTTAACACAAATTTTTGTAAAATGCAATAAAAGTATTCAGTTTTATCAAACAAAATTTTATTGATTATTTTAGTAATATTGCCACCGCCCCAAAAGCCGGTAAAAATCATTTGGCAAAATACGCGTCGAGCATGTCCTTTGCCACCTGCATTGAGTACTTGCCCTTAACGCCGTGTTCAAGCACAACGGCGACGGCGACCTTGGGCTTGTCGTATGGCGCGTAGCAGATAAACGTGGTGTGGTCGGAGCCGCTGTTTTCGGCAGTACCCGTTTTTGCCGCGACCTTGACCTTGTAATTTCCGAACACCGAATTTGCCGTACCGTCGGCGCTCTGGGTTACCGAGAGCATGTCCTGCTGAACGGTTTTGATGTTCTTCTCGCTCACGCCGCACTCGTCAACTTTTTCGGGCTTTGAATAGTCGGCAATCGTCTTTTTGCGCTCATAGTCGGTTATCTTGCTGACTATGTGCGTTTTGAGCCGCGTTCCGTTGTTTGCAATAGTTGCCGCGTATGTGGCAAGCTGAACAGGCGTAAAGGCGTTGTCGGACTGTCCTATCGCCGCCTGAACCGTGTTGCCGGGCATCCAGCTCTCGCTATCGCGCCCCGCAAGCGTGCCCTTTGCCTCCTCTATCTCAACGCCCGTGTATTCTCCCAGCCCGAACTTTTCGGCGTAGAGGTACATGGTGTCAATACCGAGCCGTCTTCCGACCTCGGCAAAGTAGTAGTTGCACGACTGCGCAAGAGCGCCGCGAAGGTTTAAGTTCTCGTGGCGGTGCATGCACCTTACCACGTTTGACGGGTAGTAGTCGTATTTTTCGGTGCAGAATATCTCGGTGTCGGGCGTGATTATCTTCTCCTCAAGCGCCGCCATTGCCACGCACGGCTTGAACACCGAGCCCCACTCAAACGTGCCCGAAAAGGCGCGGTTGAACATGGGAACAGTCTTTGTGTTTTCAAGCTCTGTATAGTAATCGCCGTATTCGCTGTATTTGTTGAGGTCGTATGTAGGATAGCTCGCCGCCGCCAGCACCGAAAAATTGCTGACGTCAAGCATTACCGCGGCGCCGCTTTGGCAGTCCTCGCCGAGCAGCTTCTTGCCCTTTTCCTCGCTTTCCGCCTTGCCCTCCGCCTGAGCCGCCTTGATGTTCTTTTCAAGCGAGGCTCCTGCAGCCTTCTGGATATTGCTGTCAAGCGTAAGATAAACCGTGTTGCCGGGCTTTGAGTTTATAGTTTCAACGGTGTCGACGATAGTACCGTCGGAGTTTCGGCGGATTATCTTGGAGCCGCCCTCGCCCTTCAGCTCATCCTCAAAGGCAAGCTCTATACCGAATTTGCCCACGGTATCGTTGATAGTGTATTCCTTGACGCCCTCGTTTGAGTATTTGTCGTATTCCTCCTCAGAGATAGCGCCCAATGCTCCCAGCACATGCGGAGCAAGAGTCGGGTTCTGAGCGGCGCGGACAAGATAGGTCTGCACGTCGATACCGCCCACGCCCTGGGTGTTCTCGCTGACGGCGCTGACCGCCTCGCGGCTGACGTCAGAGGCAAATTCATACGGCTTAGAGTTTGAGTAATCCTCAAGCTCCATATTATAATGGACCGAACAAAGCCCGCGCTTCTGCTCGTCGCTTAAGTCGCCGCCTATATCATACCGCTTGCACAAAAGCTCTACGCACTGACGCGCCGTAGCGTCGCCGTCCGCGTCAAGCTCGTCCTTAAGCTCCTCTATTTCCTCGTCGGAATCGCTTTTAAAGGCGTAGTCGCCGTTAAGAATGGTTATCGGAAGCACGTCGTTGTACTTGCTTCCCGTATTTTTCAAAATGCCTATCAGGTTGAGCAGGGTTTTGTCGAGGGTTTTTTCATCGGCGTAAAGCTTGTCGATAACGATTTTATAATGAGTGATATTCGTGACCAGCCCCGAGCCGTTACAGTCAAGTATCTCGCCGCGCGTTGGCTGTGTGTCGACGTTAAAGCTTGTGGAGCGAGTGGAAAGGCGCTTGTACTCGGCGCCGTGGATAAGCTGCCAGTCCGCAAGGCGGCATGTGAATATAGCCGCTGCCAAAAGCACCGCGACAGCGCATACAACAAACGGCGTTTTGCCGCGCAGACGTTTGCGCATATCCTTTCACTCCTTCCAAAAATCATTTCAGCTTTGAAGCTAAAAAGCTGTTTAAAAAATAAAGCGGGAAAAACACAAGCGCGGTATAGCCCATCCTGGGCAAATAGTGCCTTACAAACAGCGCGCCGCAGTCGGGAACTCCCGCGAATACCCTGAAAAGCAAAAAATAAAGCAGCAAAACCGCAATTACAGAGCCCAGCGCCAGCACTGCCGACGTCATGGCGTTGCGGTTCAAATATGTATTGAGCAGCACAGCCGAAGCGTAGCAAACGAGCGTAAAGGCAACCGAAAAATAGCCTATAGCGCCGTTTGCCGAAATGTCCGACAGCGCGCCGCATACCGCGCCCAAAACAACAGCCGGAACAGGCTTTGAGCACGCCGCAAATGACAGCGCCGCCGCAAGCAGCAAAAACGGCTTTGAGCCGGGCAGCTCCGGCAAAAGCTTAGGCGTGCTTTGAAGCACCCAGAGCAGCAGTATCTCAAACCCGAACGCGATATAGCGGAAAACCGCGCGGTTAGTTTTTCTTTTCATCGCCCGGTACCACCTTGCCCTTCGCGTCAAAGTCAGTGATGACCGCCGCCGAGGTTATTGTGCGCACATCCTCGTAGGGCTTTATGATCGCGCTGCGCGACGCGTCGTATTTATTGAACTCTATCGACTGGACCTCGCCGATAAGCAGCCCCGAGGGGTAAACTCCGCCCGTGCCCGAGGTAACTATCATATCGCCTTTTTTTATGCTGTGGTTCTCGGCAAGCTTGCTCATGCTCGTCAGGTTTTGGTCGCAGAGCGTAACGCTTCCGCTCAGGATTCCGCTGTCCTTGCTCTGTTTGTCGCTTACGCTCGCCTTGGTATCGGGCGACAGAATCGTCTTTACCTTGCAGGACACGGTGTCAGCCTGACAAACCCAGCCTACAAGCCCGTTTTCGGAAATGACGGGAGCGTTTACATGCACGCCGACGCTTGTTCCCACGTCGAGCGTAAAAGAGTAGAAGTCGTCGTTTACATCGCGCCTTATAACGTTTGCTGGCGCTATTTCATACGAAGGGTTTTCCTTTTTAAGGTTGTAGTACTTCCAGAGCTTTTCGTTTTCGTCCTTTATGTCGGTGTAATCCGCAAGCTGCTTTCTGAGCTCGGCGTTTTCCTTGCGCAGGGCTTCAAGCTGCTCCCTGAGCTCCTCGGGCGAGGCGGAATCATTGCTCGCGGCGGCCGAGGCTGTCAGCTTAAACAGCCCCTTGCTTGCGGCGTTTATTCCGCTTGAAACGGGCGAGTTGCCGACGCTCGACAAAATGCCCAGAAACGCGATTATTACAAGCGTTATTACAAGCGCTCTGAAATCGCGGTTTTTCTTTCTTCTTCCGTTACGCATAGGCTTTAACTTCTGTTGTGCTTATATTTGCTTGCCAAAGCCTTGCCGAGCCTTTTGCCCGCTCCGTCAACAACGCAGTCGAGAGGACGGTTAGCCACATGAACGGGCATACCCGTCTGCTGCATAACAAGCATATCGATTCCCCTGAGCAGAGCGCCGCCGCCCGTCAGCATAATGCCGTGGTCGATTATATCGGCGGAAAGCTCGGGAGGAGTTTTTTCAAGCGTGGTCTTGATTGCCTCAACTATTGTATTGAGCGGGTCTGCAAGAGCCTCTCTTACCTCGGCAGCCGTTATTGTGACGTCCTTAGGCAGGCCGTCTACAAGATTCCTGCCCTTTACGACCATGCTTTTCTCGTTTTCATACGGATAAGCCGAGCCGATTTTGATTTTGATGTCCTCGGCTGTCCTTTCGCCGATAAGCAGGTTGTACTGCTTTTTGATGTGCGACAAAATAGCCTCGTCAAACTTATCGCCCGCGACTCTTACCGAACAGGCGGAAACTATGTCGCCCAGCGAGATAACCGCGACCTCGCTCGTACCGCCGCCGATGTCAACGACCATGCTGCCGGTAGGCTCGTCCACAGGAAGCCCCGCGCCGATCGCCGCCGCCATAGGCTCCTCTATCAGAATTACGGGAGGCTTTGCGCCCGCCTGATACGCCGCGTCCTCGACCGCCTTGCGCTCGACCTCGGTAACGCCCGTAGGCATACAGATTATTACGCGCGGTTTGCTGAATATGCCGGGCTTTACGGACTTTTTTATAAAATGCTGCAGCATCTTCGCGGTTATTTTAAAGTCAGCGATAACGCCGTCCTTGAGCGGACGGACCGCCACGATCGAGTTAGGCGTTCTTCCTATCATATCCTTAGCCTGCGAACCGACCGCCAAAACCGTGTCGGTGCGGATATCCACAGCCACGACCGACGGCTCGCGGAGGATTATTCCCTTGCCCTTAAGGCAGACAAGCGTGTTGGCAGTGCCAAGGTCGATTCCTATTTCTTTAGAAAATGAAAACATGCTTTCGGCTCCTTTACATCTTTATTAGTATGATACCGATTAAAAATTTGAATTTCAACAAAATAATGTCTTATATTGACGTTTACTTTTTGCCCGTTGAGCCGAAGCCGCCCTCGCCTCTGTCGGTGCTGCCGAGCTCGTCGACCTCAACTATTTCGGGAGTGAGCACCGGCGCGATCACCATCTGAGCCACACGCTCACCGGGCTCAATTACATACGGTTTGTCCGACACGTTGCAAAGCCCCGCGCAAACCTCGCCGCGGTAGTCGCTGTCGATAACGCCGACGCCGTTTGAAAGGCAGATACCGTGCTTTACGCCGAGGCCGCTCCTTGCGTAAAGGAAGGCGGCGCAGGTGTTGTCGGGCAGCTCAATAGCGATGCCGGTAGGGATAACCGCAAGCTGACCGGGGTTAAGAGTTATGCTCTCACTAATGCAGGCGTACAAATCCATTCCGGCGGCGCCGTCTGTAGCGCGCTTTGGAATACGCGCGTTGTCCCTGAGCTTTTTGATTTTTAATTCCATATCATTCATTCCTTCATTTTTTTATATTTTTGCAGGATTTTTTTATTTTCTTTATGATAATTCCCAAGAGTAATTACCCAAGGGAATATTAAAAAACTCTTTATTCCTTAAGTCAATTATAATAATTCGCTTACTGAAAAATCATTCAATTCATCGTACTAAAGCGTTCAATCAACCCCGCGCCTGTATAAACCGCGGGTAAAATTGCCTTTTAACATTGAAAAGTCTTTAAAAAAGG
>ONMK01000095.1:0-5319 GCA_900318905.1 uncultured Eubacteriales bacterium
TTTGCCCATAGCGGTAGCAAATACCGAAGCCGGACGCATATGGAAGCCCTGAGCGTTTACAAGTGTTACTTTTTTAGATACCATAAGTCATTTCTCCTTAATATTTAATGATTATTTACCTAATTATTCTTTAACGGGTTTTTTAAGAAGCGTAAGCAAGGCTGTTCCCACAACAGCGCCGATTGCAAGCGCAAGGAAGTAGAGAGCAGGATTTCCGATTGTGGGCAAGACGAAGATACCGCCGTGAGGTGCCATAAGAGTGCAGCTCCAAAGTCCGGACAAAGCACCGGCGCAGGCGGAGCCTACCATACAGCTCGGAATAACCTGAAGCGGATGGCTTGCCGCATAAGGAATGGCGCCCTCGGTAATAAATGAAATTCCCATTACAAAGTTTACGGGGCCGCTCTTTCTTTCAGCAAGAGTCCAGCGCTTTTTGAAAATAGTGGTGCTGAGCGCAATTACGAGCGGAGGAACCATACCGCCGATCATAACGGCAGCCATTACCTTGTAAGAAGCCTGTGTGCCGCTGGAGAGCAGAGTGGTAGCGGTTACATAAGCTGCCTTATTGAACGGGCCGCCCATGTCAATTGCCATCATTGCAGCCATTAAAGCGCAAACCGGAACAAGAAGCGCAGGTTTTTCAGCCATATAGGTAACGCCGTCTACCAAGCCCTTGTTGATTATGCCCATAACGGGATTTACCGCACACATCATTACGCCGACTATGCCCAAGCCTGCAAGCGGATAGATAAGAATAGGTTTAAGACCTTCCAAAGCACGCGGCAAATGGTCACATGCCTTTTCAAGCATTTTAAGCAGCCATCCTGCGACAAAGCCCGCGAGCAATGCTCCGAGAAAACCGGAAACTGCATCACTGTCGCCGCCGGGATTCCAGAAGGTATTACCTGCAGAAGCCAGCGCACCACCAACGATACCTACAAGCAAGCCGGGACGATCTGCTATGGACATAGCGATAAAGCCAGCAAGAATCGGCAGCATGAAGTTACTCATAGCAACTCCGCCTATATTCTTAAACCATGCTGCAACGGGGGTTACCGTACCGAAAAGACTGTTGCCGTTAGCGTCAAAGTTTTTGGGATCAGCCGCGTCAACGCCTGCAAACGAGTCGATAAGGAACGCGATTGCTATAAATATACCGCCGGCTACAACGAACGGGAGCATGTGCGATACGCCGTTCATCAGGTGTTTATAGATCTTTCTGCCGAGGCTCTCGTCGTCTGCCGACGAAGCGGCGGCAGCGGCCTTGTGGTCGGCATGGAAAACGCCTACCTCGCCGTTGACGATTTTGTTGATAAGCTCCTCGGGCTTGTGGATACCGTCGGCAACCTTTGTCGAAAGTACGGGCTTGCCGTCGAAACGCGCGGTCTCAACGTTCTTGTCAGCCGCAATGATGATACCGTCGCAGTTTGCTATCTCTTCAGCGGTAAGAACGTTCTTTGCGCCGCCGGAGCCGTTTGTTTCTACCTTGATAGTGATGCCCATCTTGTCGCCCGCCTTGGCAAGAGCCTCAGCAGCCATATAGGTGTGAGCGATACCTGTCGGGCAGGCTGTAACCGCCAGAACGCGGTAGCCTTCCTTCTTCTCCGCCGCGGGAGCAGCCGCTTCCTCGGGGAACTGCTTTGTTTCCTGGTCGTCGATGACCTTCAGGAATTCTTCGGGAGTCTTTGCCGCCTTGAGCTTTGCGGTAAAGTCCTCGTGCATGAGCATCTGCATAAGACGCGCCAGAACCTCGAGATGTACGTCTCCGTCGAGGGTAGCCGCGATCATGAAGATAAGCTTGCAGGGAGCGCCGTCGGGCGACTCGTAGTCAACGCCGCCGGGAACCGTTATAGCCGTAAGAGCAGGAGCCTTTACAGCCTCGCTTTTGGCGTGAGGAATAGCGACTTCCATGCCGATAGCGGTAGTTCCCATGTCCTCTCGGGCAAGGATACCGTCCTTGTACGCCGCGGTATCAACAAGATTGCCGCACTTTTCATGCAACGACACAAGAATGTCGATTGCCTCTCTCTTTGTCTTGGGAGCAACGCCGAGAGAGATGCCCTGTTTTTTAAGCAGGTCGGTGATACGCATAAATTAACCTCCTTGTATAAAGAATTATTTTATTTAACGAACTGTTCAGCCAAACTGTTTTTCAAATTTTTCCAGCAGTTCGTTGATTTTTTCTTTAGTAGCCAAGCCCGCAAGGAACGCCGTAGCGTTGCCGCATACGCTGCCCAGCTTAAGCGCGTAGGCGTAATCTCCGGTCTTTTCGTAGCCTGCCACAAAGCCCGCTACCATTGAGTCGCCCGAGCCTACGGTGTTGATGACCTTCTCTTTAAGAACGCCTGCCTTGTGCTTGTTTCCGTTTTCGTCGATAAGCATGGCGCCCTCGCCGCCCAGTGAGATAAGCACGTTGCGCGCGCCCAGCTTCTGAAGCTCCTTGGCGTAATGAACGATATCTTCCTCGGTTTTTACCTCGACATTAAAAATCTCGCTGAGCTCCTGACGGTTGGGCTTGATAAGGAACGGACGGTATTTAAGCGAGTTGACAAGCAGCTTTTTGGTCGCGTCAACAACTATTCGCACGTCCTTGAACCTGATCCGCTCCATCATGCGCTCATAAACGTCGTCGGGCATGGTGTTGGGAATGCTTCCCGCAAGAATAAGCGTGTCGCCCGTTGAGATGCGGTCTATTTTCTGCAGCAGCCTTTCAAGCTCGGTTTCGTCGATATGCGGGCCCTGGCAGTTTATTTCTGTCTCCTCGCCCGCTTTGATTTTGATGTTGATTCTTGAAATGCCGTTTTTAAGCTTTATGAAATCGGTAATGATATGGTCGTTGCGGATACCGTTTTCAATCGCCTTGCCCGTAAATCCCGCAACAAAGCCGTAGGCGGTGCTGTCCAGGTCAAGCTCGGCAAGCACCATTGAAACGTTGATGCCCTTGCCTCCGTAGTAATATTCCTCGCTTGTTGTGCGGTTTGTTATCCCGCTTGTAAGCTTGTCAAGCCGCACGATGTAGTCGATGGACGGATTGAGTGTAACTGTATAAATCACTTCATGACCTCCTTGATGACCGTTTCCTTAGCGTATCTGTTATCAGGCAGTGAATCCGTTATGATACAGCATTTTCTCAGCGGAGAAAACGTTACGGAAAACACACGCCTGAATTTTGTGTGATCGGCGAGAACGAACGCCATGTAGCTTCGGTTGACCGCCGCCTCTTTAAGCATAGCCTCCTCAATTTCGGGGGTGGTAAAGCCCGAGTCGATGTCGATACCGTTGGCGCCCATAAACGCTTTTGAAAAATTAAAGCTTTTGATATTGGCAATTCCCTCCGCTCCCACAACAGCCTCGGTTGCAGCCTTTACCTTGCCGCCGATCAGATAGGCGTTAAGCCCCTTCTGCACCAGCTTGCGGGCGTGGACGATGCCGTTTGTAACATAGGTTGCCTTGTTGTTGTCGATAAAATCAATCAACCGTGAAGTGGTTGTGCCAGAATCAATGAACACGAAATCGCTGTTGTTGATAAGCTTTGCGCTGTAGCGGGCGATCTCGGTTTTTTCCTCGCTCATTAAATTCTCGCGCAGGCTGACGTTGTCCTCGTAAATGCCCTCGGGCTTGGTGACGGAGGTAGCTCCTCCGAAAACCTTTTTAAGCTTGCCAAGCTCATCGAGCGCCGTGAGGTCGCGTCTTACGGTGGATTCCGAGATACCGAGAACCTCGGCAAGCTCGGCAACCGTAACCGCGCTTTTTTCATTAACCATGCTCAAGATTGACTGATACCTCTCCTGAGTAAGCAAATTCAATCACCCCTAATCATAGTATATCACCAATTTGAGCAAAGTCAAGCAATTTCGTTCATTTTCAATCAAAAATTTTTCTTACATTTTTGCAATAATTGCAAATAGCGTATTTTATTGCTCTTGTAAAAGGCACTTCTTGCTCATTTGTGATTGAATAGCTGAAAAGCAAAACGCCCCCGGCAAAAAGCCGAGGGCAAAGTAAATTATTTACGGTAAAATATGTCCGGACGACAGGTACAGGCGGTACCATTCCTCGCGTGTAAGCTCAATATCTACCGCGCGCGAGATCTCAAGCATGCGGTAATAGTTCATGGTTCCAACTATGGTCTGCATTTTTGCGGGATGGCGCAAAATCCACGCCGCCGCGATGGTCGACTTGGTGACGTTATACTTTGCGCTGATCTCACCCAGCGCCCAGTTGAGGTCGGGGTAACCGTCGTTGTTGTCGACAAAGGCGCCCTTTCCGCTCTGGAACGGAGACCAAGCCTGCAATGTGACGTTGTTGAGGCGGCAGTAATTGAGCACATCGCCGTTGCGGTCAACAGCGCCGTCAGTGTTCATATTAGCCTCCATTCCGCTTGATATAATATTTGAAAACGGAATACTGAACTGGATCTGGTTTGTCTGGATATCCTGCTTAACGGCTGTCTTTAGCAGCTCTATCTGTGAGGGCTTGTGGTTGCTCACGCCGAAATAGCGCACCTTTCCCTTTGTTTCAAGCTCGTCAAACGCCTTCGCTACCTCCTCGGGCTCAACAAGAGCGTCGGGGCGGTGAAGCAGCAGAATATCGAGGTACTCGGTCCCGAGCCGCTTTAGCGAATTGTCAACACAGCGGATAATGTTCTCGTATGAGAGGTCGTACATCCAGCCGGGAACGATGCCGCACTTCGACTGCAGAATGATCTGGTCGCGCGGGATGCCTATTTCCTTAAGGCTCTCGCCGAACAGGCGCTCGCACTCTCCTCCGCCGTAAATATCCGCGTGGTCAAAAAAGTTTACTCCGAGCGAAATACAGTGCCAGATATATTTTGGAATGTCCCATTCTTCAAGCTCGGTAAGCCTCATGCAGCCCAAGCCGATAGCGGGAACCTCTAAGCCGGTTTTCCCGAATTTTATAGTTTTCATACAAGCACCTCCGCACTTTTTCTTACATTATATATGAAAAGTGCTTTTAATTCAATAGCGGCGCGGAAAAATGAAAAAAAATCTTGACATTTATCGCGCAATGCATTAGAATAGTAGCAGTGTTCGGGGGTATAGCTCAGCTGGGAGAGTGCTTGACTGGCAGTCAAGAGGTCACGGGTTCGAGCCCCGTTATCTCCACCAAGTCACGGTATAAACGGTTTTGCGGCTGTTTATACCGTGAAAACATAATAATCAGGAATTTGGTACAGATTTTCAATTTCGCACTGCATTTTTGGATTTGACGGACGAATTCACCGTATCGACACAATATTTCTATTCATTTGTAAGGTATATTTTTGGAATTGACAGTCACTTTTTAAAACGGCTGTCT
>ONMK01000095.1:5328-8101 GCA_900318905.1 uncultured Eubacteriales bacterium
AAAAAGATCGAGATGGAGGAGAACATATGAGTAAACCCTTAAAAGTATGGCTTGTCAAAGAAGGTGAGGCACTGCCTACCGACGAAGGTCAGCAGCGCTTGCTGCGCATGGGCTTGATTGCCGAGGAATTTGACAAGGCGGGCGCTGATATCCTGTGGTACGCCTCAACCTTTGATCACAATTTAAAGAAGTTCCGCTTCGATCACACAGTCAGTCTGCCGGTGAACGACCATTACTCGATTCACCTTTTGCACGGCAGAAATTATACTAAGAACCTTTCCTACGGACGCATCATGCATTACCGCGACGAGAGGAAGCAGTTCGGCAAGCTGATGGAAATAAAGGAAAAGCCCGACGTTATTGTTGCGGCTATGCCCAATATCGACCTCGCGCTGGCGGCGGTAAAGTACGGCAAAAAGCACAACGTGCCCGTTTTTGTAGACGTGCGCGACCTGTGGCCGGAGCTTTACGAAAATTATTTTCCCAAGATGAAAAAGCTGGTGCATGTGGCTATCACTCCCTTTAAGCGTCAGCTCGCTTACACACTTAAAAACGCGACCGGTATTTTTGCCACCAGTGATAAGTTCCTTGACTGGGCGCTATCATACGCCGGCCGCGAGAAAAACGAAAACGACAATTATTACTATGTGTCCTATCCCGACACCGACGTTGAGCTGGATGATAAGGATTTTCAGTTCTGGTATGATAAAGGGCTGTCAAAGGACGACACTATATGCTGCTTCTTCGGTCAGTTCGGCCACGCGGTCGAGCTGGAACCAGTTATGTACGCCGCGCTTGAAACAGCCAAGAAGAATCCGCATATAAAATATGTTATCTGCGGCATGGGCGAAAAGCTTGAAAGCTACAAGCAGATACTTAACGGCGCCGACAACGTCATCTTCCCCGGATGGGTAGACCGCAAACAGATTTGCGCGCTCGGTCAGCTTTCCAGCGTAGGTCTGCTGTCGTACAGAGTCAACAAAAATTTTGAGTGGTCAATGCCCAACAAGTTCTGCGAGTACCTGGCGCTCGGTCTGAGCGTTATGGTTGCCCCCACAGGCATGATGGCTGATTTGGCGGCAAAGCACAATATAGGTTTTCAGTACAACAACGCTTCCGAGCTTGCGGAGCGCCTTTGTTACCTCGCCGACCGCAAGAATGAGGTCGCGGGCATGAAGGTCAGGGCAAGAGCCTTGTATGAAGCGCAGTTTAAGGCTGATGTAGTTTACGGAAAAATGGTTGAGGACATAAGAAGGATAATCGGGAAATAATCCTCTTATAATCCCTAAAAGGAGATATTGCTATGAAATTCAAGTATGTAGTTGTAGGCGCAGGTCTTGCGGGTATCACCGTTGCCGAGCGTATCGCCACTCAAATGCACGAGAAGGTGCTTGTAATAGAAAAGCGCGACCATATCGGCGGCAACGTTTATGACGAATATAACGACGCCGGCATTTTGGTTCAGATGTACGGACCTCATACGTTCCACACAAACGACAAGGAGGTTTTCGACTACGTCTGTCAGTACACAAAATGGCACGAGTACCAGCACCGCGTGCTTTCCTATGTAAACGGCAATTTTGTTCCCATGCCCATTTCGCTTGAAACGATCAACCAGCTCTACAACATGAATCTATCCGAGGATGAGATGGACGCGTTCATCGAGAGCCGCAAGGTAAAGATCGACGAGATCAAAACGAGCGAGGACGTTGTTCTGTCGCAGGGTGGCAGGGATATCTACGAAAAGTTCTTTAAATACTTTACCATCAAGCAGTGGGGCGTTGATCCGTCACAGCTTGACAAGTCGGTTATCAGCCGTATTCCGTTCCGCAAAAACAGAGATACCCGCTATTTTACCGACCAGTACCAGGGCAACCCACAGGGCGGCTTTACCCAGATGTGCCGCAATATGCTTAATCACCCGGAAATCAAGGTAATGCTGAACACTGACTACAAGGAGATCATTGGCGACATAGAGTACGAAAAGCTGATTTACACCGGTCCGCTTGACTATTACTTTGACTACAAGCTGGGCGAATTGAAGTGGCGCAGCATAAAGTTTATTTTTGAAACGCACGACTGCGAATCCTATCAGCCCACGGCAAGCACCCGCTGGCCGATGGACTACGAGTATACAAGAATTACCGAGTTCAAAAAAATGACAGGTCAGAAGAGCGACAAAACGACTATTTTGAAAGAGATCCCCTGCGACGGCGACGAACCCTTCTACACATTCCCCACTGCCGAGTGGAAGGCTCTTGCTCAGCAGTACCGCGACATGGCGGCTCAGGAGAAGGACGTTGTTTTCCTTGGTAGACTTGCCGAATATAAGTATTACGACATGGACGACGTTGTAAGAAGAGCGCTGGACGTCTTTGAATCTTTAGTAAAATAAACAGCGGAAAAGAGTGTAAAAAATGAAGGAAATGGTTTCTGTTGTAATGATCGGGTCGATACCCAAACCAAGAACATATAAGAGAATAGCGTTTTTGAAGCGTTTTTCAAAAATGAACCTCCTGTGCTGGGACAGAGTAAACGAAACCCAGCTCAATGTTGATGAAAACGTAGACTACCCCGTTAACGTAATCAAGCTCAAGGCGGCAAACGACCCGCTTAAAAGAGCCGTTCCGTACGCTAAGTTCACAAAGAAAGCGCTTAAGCTTTTGGAGGAAATAAAGCCCGATCTTATTCAGGTCGAAGGTCTGGACATTCTAAAAATCGCGGACAAATATAAACGCAAAAGCAAGAAAAAGGTTGTTGTGGTTTATGAGGT
>ONMK01000021.1:0-13018 GCA_900318905.1 uncultured Eubacteriales bacterium
GCTGATGGATTCTTTTAGCATATAACTCTGAATACTCCATAATTATCTCCCATATTATCTTTACCTATATTCGGTTAAATAAATGATAATATGAGATTTCGATTGATTACCTATACATAGGTTGACAGCAAAAATTTTGTTAATTATAATTAACTATATATAGGTAGTCGCGAGAGGGTTAATTATGTTTGCTTGTACATTTTTCGGTCACGGAGATTCACCGGATAGTCTTTTTCCTATTCTTAAAGAAAAAATCTTAAATCTGCTAATTCATCATCAGGTAACAGTTTTTTATGTTAGGACACATGGAAACTTTGATACTATGGCATACCGCGCAACTAAAGAATTGCAAGTTGAATACCCTGTAATCCGTGTTTATCGTGTTTTGGCGTACATGCCAAATGAAGAAATAGCAGACAGTATTTTGCCAGAAGGTATTGAGTTGGTGTATCCAAAATATGCAATTTCATGGAGAAACAAGTGGATGCTTGACCACGCCGACTATGTTATTGCTTACACTACTCATAACTATGGCGGTGCTGCCAAATATGTGAAGCAAGCAAATCGGAAGTGTAAAACAGTAATAATATTTTCTGCCTTTATCTTGAAAAACAATAATTTTGCGCTATCGCGCTGACCTTTTCCGCATAGCGCTCACCTTTTTCTGTCAGCTTATTTATTTGAAAATCTATTGCTTCTGTCTCGCCGTAAAACTTCTTTATATCTCCGAGGACGCGCAAGCCAGCTTTTCTAAGCGGCTCATTTCCGTTTATCAGCGTGCTGTCAATGTCGTACAGCGCGCCTTTTTTAAGATTTTCAACTGCTCGGATTTGGTCTTTATACGACAGACTGTCCTCATAATTTGAGAAAATCCACAAAATCAGCAATTCCAAAAATTCCAAATCACGGACATCCAAGCCTGACGGCGCAAAAGGGTTAATATCTATATTGCGCAGCTCGATATGATTAACGCCGTTTTGCACGAGATTGTTCAGACGGTTTGCACCCTTTGGCTTAAGGCGAACGGGATAATACAGCTCGCCCACGCCTGCCAGCGTACCGCTGTTAAGATACCTCTGAATACTTCCTGCGTATGACGTGATATTGTCATAGAACAGGATAGGCGTAAAGGTATTCCAGTAGCCTTTTTCTCCGCAGCGAAGGGAAGCGTACTTTGTGAGCACGGCTTCACCTGCTCTGTCTTTGCCGAAATATGAACCGTCGCAGACAGGAGAGGATGAGAGCAGCAGATTAATCAGCCAGCCGTATTCAAGCAACCCCTGCGCCAAACGCAGATATGCTTGATTTTTAAAGGCTGTAAAATCGCTGCGCGATGAGTGATAAAAGCTGTATTTCAGCATTTCTTCCGACAGGGAGTAATTAAAATGAATACCCGACAGCGCCATTTTGTACTTGCCGTACTTTTCGGCGAGATACAGGCGATAATTATGCTTGCCCTGCATATCGCCCTCGTAAACGGCTACAGGAATATCGTCTGCGCTTTTAATCATCGGCGGATTTGAATACAGCCAGAGCCTTTCTCCGCGGTTATTTATTTCATCGGACAAGCGCTTTGAATGTTGCAAAAGCTCGTCAATAGCTCCCTGTGCGCTGTCATGAACGCCTGTGTTGATTTCCGCCTGATTTTCGCAAAAATCCTTAACGATGTGCAAATCGTCGGGAAATGGATGCGGCGTTTGCGCCATGCCGCCCGCGGCGTTCACGCGCAGGGTTTCGCGTTCCAAGCCGAAGGTACCGCCCAAAAGGCTGATGTTTTTTGTATTGAATATCTTTGACATCATTTCACCTACAGTTTTGCGTATTCTCTGACGGCTTTATTTACATCGTTTTGCCGCAACAGACAGACCGACGGCGAGGTCAACGTCCTTGCACGGTCATATAGCGGCGAAAGATAAATTTCCTCGGAATAGCCGCGTTCCTTCAGCCCTTCGGCGCAAAGCTGTAATACATCGCTTAACAGCGCTTTCAGTTCATCCGCATTTACAAAAGAAAGAAAATCCGCACGGTTCATTTTTTGTCGGAGCTGTTCGGGTTTTTCATTTACCTGATATAAAAATGAGTTTTTCATTAAATTGGTCAATTTTTTCGTTTGGTTCATCAAACCGAGATGAAACGCCGCTACGGTCATCGCTTCACCAAGCGGCTGAGTACACGCGGAACGGAATTCAAGCGTTCCCCTTGCCGTGAGGTCAATTTGCTTATATGTTCTCAAATACGCTATGTCTCCGGCACTCGGCGTTAAGGAGCAAGTGTGATAATCTCCGTCGTAGTACTCGCCCTCGACGGTGTCGCGTTTCAGGTATTCGTCGAAGGGTATCGGATAGAAGAACAGATATTTTCCGTCACGCTCGGCGCAGAAGATACTCGCCTTGCTCAAATAATCCGTTATCTCACCGGTAGATTTCGGGAGCGGCTCAAAAAAGCCGACGTTTCCGGGATTAATTCCGTGAGGGCTCTGCTCCCAAAAATAATCCCTTACGCAAAGCAGTTCGGGCTTATCGGGGAAAAATGAATTTGCGAACAGCACAGTCTTAAGCGGTTCGACGAGGGAAAACGCTTCAATAGTCTCGCAAAGGTTTTCCTCGGTGACGTCAAGCTGAACCTGAGACGCGCTCGAAAATGTTCCGTAGCCGTAAAACGGATGAAACTGCCCTTTCCAAACTTTGCACTTTTTCAGATAGCCTTCAAGCATACGGTAGCGCGGCGACGGAACAAAATTGAAGTCGTTGATTTTATAATTCGGGTTAATTCCCATTCCGGTCAGCGAGTGATGATATCTGTTCAGTTCTCCGTTGATAAAGCGCACATAATCGCGGAAACGCGCCTGCGCCTCATGAAGCGTGCGCACACGTCCGAGGGAAATCTCAAAGTTATTGTACGAGCAGTCGAACGAGAAAACATCGCCGGTATCGCCGCATACCGCTTCGTGACAAATTCCGTCATCATCAAATTTATTGGGAGTAAAGCCGAAATGCTCAATTGCTTTTTTGACGGCTGTTATGCTGACGGTTTTATCGGTTTTTTCACCGCTGAGGTTTACGACGGGCATCTCTATTTCAATTCCGATGTAGTTTGCACGCGGCTTTTGAAGCGGTGCGATAAAACGGTCGTATATCAAATTTTGAGCGTTCATTTTTCTTCTCCTTACAGACCTGAATATGCCATATAGAGCGGATTATATGTTGACGGGTCAAAGAAATATTCGTTGTTGTGATTTGTTCCTGTGTATACGCGCGTACCGTTTTTATAACCGAGCAAGGTTGTGAACGGCACGTTTTTCCACGCTTCTTCCGACAGCGGGCGCGTTGAAAATGTCACGCCGCTTTCGCCGCGCCGATAGTAAAGCGAATTGCGGAAATTTGTGTGGACGTATAGTGTCTCGCCGTCATAAATCAGTAAATTAAGCTTATTTTTCGGTGAACTGCCGCGGACAATCTCATCCAAAATATCAAAACGCTCCTCGGCGCTTGGAAAACGCCTTAACTGCTCGATTGCCTCATTGATACGGTCGATGATATAGAGCAGTATCCGTTCGCTGTCGGTCTCCCCTTTTTGCAGAAAAATGTATTTATTGAGCTTATCGCTTTCAAACACAGTTCCGTTGTGTATCAGCGTCCACGTTCTGCCGCTGTTGTCCGAAGCCGTAAAGGGATGGCAGTTATCCTGCTCAACATTTCCGATTGTCGCCAAGCGGATATGCGCCAGCGCGTTTTTTGCAATAATCGGAATGTTGAGCTTTTCACCAAGCAACGCGCTATTATCCGCGCGGCAGGCTTCCTTAGACAATTCGATTTTATGTTCATCGAACAGCGCAAGTCCCCAGCCGTTCGGATGTTCGTCTGAATGGGAGTAAAACTCGCGCAAATCATTATTCAGTTCTTTTTTCCGGTTGCCCGAAAAGCCGTAAATTTCGCACATAATAAAACTCCGCAATCGTTAATTCTTGAGTTATATACTATTCCTATCTAATTAGTAGGTTAATTATATCCCGAATATCGTATTTTGTCAAGTGATTTGTAAAAAAGAACTCTGTGATTAAAATTCAGATTTTTAATATAAAAACGCAGCCCGTTACGGACTGCGTTTTCTGTTTATTTATTTGACGGATTTACACAAGCGTTTTTGCAAAATCCGTACTCTCTTTTAAATAGTCATTGTCTTTTGTTCTTACCGAAAACTGCCCCGACGATTGCCTGCCGAGCAAGCTGTCCATCGCTTTTATCTTACTCATATAATCGCTGCCGCCCATTTGAGTAACCACATAGTACACGTCCTTTGGCAGCTTGTCGCGGTACTTTTTGATAAATGCTCTGCCAATCGCGCAGGGACCTTCAACCCAGACAGGCATACCGATAATCACACGGTCATAAGCCTTTAGGTTGATATCTCCCTTTATGGTTAATTTCGGAATGGTACGGTATACGGACACAAAGCAAGCTCCGATATACCCGAAAATACCGCCTCTCCCCTTGCCGTCGGTGTACTCCGCAAGGTCGGCGCCTGTGATAAGGGCGATATTCTCCATAACCTCTTTAGTCTTGTTGGTTCTTGTGTAGTATAAGCAAAGCGTTTTCATAAGAAACTCCCTGAATAATTTATGTATTAAAACTCAGCCGTTGCCCTGCTCAACTTCCTCAATCTCGTCCTGCGAGGCTTCCTTGAGCGAGTAGGTGTCGAACGCCGCTTCTCTGGGAAGCTGTATTTCTATTCTGTCCATTTTCTGTACGATACATTCACCCGAGCTAAGCGTTGCCTTAAAAACATGTCCGCCGAGCGTTCTGTCCTCCGACAGAAAGTGCATATGCCAGCCTGCGGCGTTAATGCCGTCCATATAATCGGGGTAATAAACACAAACAAGCGTTCCGCGAATATTTTCAAAGCTAAAATCCTTCTGTGTTTTTGAGAGAATATCCTTAAGCGAAACGTGCTGTGAGCGGTAAGGTGCGCCTGCGCGCGCGTGAATAACGTTGAACAATCCGTCAATGCGCGCGATGTGAATGCTGTTCAAGCCGAAATCTTCCTCGATTTTTATGGTCAGCTCTGTTTTAATGGCGTCAATATCCTTCATTTCGCCCATCTCAAATTTTCTGCCGTCCTTGACAAAGCCCGAAACCGCGAACGGTACGCCTGCGTCGTCTGCCGTGCGGACAATGCTGCCGTCCTGCTTAGCCTGATAACACACGCCGTCTAAAACTATCATTTCGCCGTCAACGTGTTCAAAGGTTCCCAGTCCGGTATCGCCGTGCTCGAGCAGCTCGTGAACCTTGACAACAGGTCTTGTATAGCCAAGCGCTAACGCCTGTAATGTTGAAACCTGGTAAATTTTACTTGATTTCATTTTTGTTTCCCCCTGAAATTATTCCTCGTTTGTCTCTACCTTTTTAATGGCGTCGCTTACATCCTTTGACAGCTCCATTTTCTGGAACTCCGAGTTATCCGACAGGTACATATCGAAGTCCTGAGTTGCGTCGAACTCCGCCTGAGCTGAATCAAAGGCTAAATCCAAAATATGACCGCCCTTTGTTTTGTCGTCCGAGATAAAGTGGAAGTGCCAGCCCGGGGTGTTCAGTCCGCCCATATAGTCGGGGCAGTAGAGCGCTACGACTGTTCCGGCGATATTATCGTAATTAAACTCCCTTTGGTCGGTGGCAAGCGCCTTGTCAAGGCTCTTGTAAGGTTTTTCCTGCTTGAGCTCGCTGCGCACGTTCATCTTTTTGAACGTGCCGTTGATTTTCACAAAATAAAACAGGTTCTTTCCGTTCTCGTTTACGGTCTTGTTCAGCGACTCCTTTAAGGCGTTGATGTCGTTTGTCTGGGAAAGAGTTGCAGAAAGATCCTTGTCAAAGTAGGTTACGTTAGAAAACGGAACGGTTTCGTTATCATCGGCTTCTTTAACGGTTCCGTCACCGAGAGCCTGATAAACCTTGCCGTCGAGCACAATCATTTCGCCGTTAACGCCCTCAAAGGTGCCGATACCCGTGTCGCCGTGCTGTTTAAGCTCGCTTACCTTAATAATGCCGTCGTAATAGCCCTGAGTAAGCGACTGGAGCAAGGCAACCTGATAAATGGTCTCGCGGTTATTTTCGGCTTCCTTGGCGGTTTCAACCGCTTTGCTGCTCTCGGCTTCCTTTTTGCTTTCGGGTTGCTGTTGGGCTGAGCATGCCGCAAAAGGCACTATCATAGCCGCCGATAAAAGAACTGCTGCAATTTTTTTCATATTAAACACATTCCTCTCTATAAAAATATTTATAATTTATTCTTCTGTTTTTTTCACATCTTCGGTTTTTTCCGCATCTTCCGGTTTTTCTGTTTCTTCCGGCACTTCCGCCTCTTCCGGCTTTTGATGTTTAATCTCGTTAACGGTGTTCTTGACAGTCGAAATAAGCTCGTGGTTGCGAATCATAATAAACAAATCCGAAAGCGCCTTGACTACCAGCACTATGCCGCAAAGCATCATTGTGAAGTCAGCCGAGTCGTTCGACAAAATTATAAACACCACGCCGATTACCACAGAAAGCAAATTTAAGAAAAAGGATGCCCATTGACCTTTCATTGGGATTCCGCTTCTTTTTGCTACGATTATGCCCCACACTCCGCTGGAGCCGTCGAAAATTAACATCGCACCGAAAATTATGTGAACCAGGCTTATCGCATCATCGGGCCAGGCGAACAGCACAACCGTGCAGGCTAATAGGATAATGTAAAAGACTATCATTACAAACTTGCTTGCCTGCGTCTGTTTATTGTGTCTTTCGTTCAGCTTTTGAATACGCTGATCCCACTTGGATTTGGTATTTAAGCCGGACATTCCTTTTTCAAACTTTTCATTTTGCGACAGCACCTCGTTTATTTTCACCATGGGGTTCCCATCGCCCTTAAATGTGTCCCTTACCATATCGCTCGCGAATTTTTTGCCTTCTCCAACCTTGTCATTGCTGCCCGTCAGAATAAACACAATCGAAAGCAGCGCGTAAAGGGCAATAAACAACGAGAGCATTGTAACTGTTCCGCGCAAGCCGCCGCGTGGGTCGATAATATGCAGCGTGCCCGTAAACAAAAAGATTATAATGCTGACGAGCTTGCAATTCATCAAAACACCGAACGCGCCGATCCCGCGGTTAACAAGTCCGCTTAATTTCCACTTCATATTAGCACCTCAAATTTTGACTAATTTTCCTTATATTAAGAATATCATAAAAATTTAAAGAAGTCTACAAAAATTTCATTAAATTTGTATATTCTAAAACAATTTTCCTTGATACTTTTGACAGTTTATGTTACACTTTATTTGTAAATAAAATGATTAATCTGAGAAGGAGATATGAATATGGAACTTATACAGAGCTTTTCCGTAGACCACACCAAAATTGTCCCCGGAATTTTCACCAGCCGCGTCGATGTGTTAGGTGATAAAACCGTTACGACCTATGATATCAGGCTCAAAAAGCCGAACAGAGAGCCCGTGATTGATGTTGCAGCTATGCACTCGCTCGAGCACATTATAGCGACCTTCCTGCGCAACGACGCCGAGTGGAAGGATGAGATTATCTACTGGGGACCGATGGGCTGTCTTACGGGATTTTATCTGATTTTAAAGGGCAGCCGCACTCCGAAAGAAATTTACAACCTGCTGTTAAGCGCATTCAGGTCAGTTGCAAATGCTGATGAAGTTCCCGGCGCAACCGCGGTAAACTGCGGTGCGTACCTTATGCACAACCTCGATATGGCAAAGTGGTACGCCGCTGAGTTTGCGGAATATCTTGAAAAGAACGCCGACAACCCGAAAACCTTTGAATATCCCAAGGCGGAGAGACTTGTAACGGACGACGGCAAGCATTTTTACGACTCGTAAAGCGTTAATTTATAAAACACAACGGCAACCCAAAACGGGCTGCCGTTATTTTTTGCTTATTCAAATGTAATATTTCGCTCGACGAACGGCTCGTCGGCAGGGTTTGTTCTCGCGAGCAAATAGCCCTGAATGTAGTCACAGCCGGCGTTTACGGAAGCTGTAAGCTCCTCCTCGGTCTCTACGCCTTCACACAGCGCCTTAATGCCGAGGAAATGAGACAGATTGATAATGCCGAGCAAGAGCTTTTTGCCTTTTTCCCTATGCGAGCCGATAATCAGCTCACGGTCGATTTTGATAATGTCAATCGGATAATCGTCCAAATCCTTGACCGAGGAATATCCGCAGCCGAAGTCGTCAAGCGCAATCTGACAGCCCATCTGCTTACAGATTTCAATGTTGCCTCTAACGAGCTTTTTGCTCTCGGCAAAAGCATCCTCGGTAATCTCGATTACCAGCTTGCCGATATCAAAATCATACCTGCTTATTATCTCCTTGAACCTTTCGGCAAAGATTTCGTTAGAGAGCGTAATTCTCGTCATATTACATGACAGCCAAATGTTTCTCTTATCGGTTTGCTTCCAACTTTCAAGTGTGCGGCAACACTCAGCGAGAATGTAAAAGTCGAGCTCGTCAATCATTTCGGCGGTTTCGAGCATTTGGATATAGTCGGCAGGGGCAATAACACCTTCGTCGGGGCTGTCCCAGCGCGACAACGCCTCTGCGCCGCACGCTTTTTGACCTTTGCCGTCAAAAATATACTGCACATACAGGCGGAATTCCTTGTTGTCGAGCGCGTCGCGCAGCTTGCTCTTAAGGCTCTTTACGTACTCCTCGCGCCCAAGCAGCTTTGAATCGGAGAACACAAACGGAGCGTTCATCTCACGCGCGTGATAAAAGCCGTGACGGGCGTTAAACAACGCCTTTTCGCACGGAATATTCGGCGCGTCAAGGTGGAATATGCCAGCCTGAAAATGGATGTGATATTTAAGCATTACGTCACTGTTGAACTGGTTGAGCTTTGAGAGCAGGTGCTCGATATACTCTCTCGCCTGCTGCTCAACCGGCGCTTCAAACGCAAGCGCAAAACGGCCGTCCGAAACACGTGCGCAAAAGCCCGTCTCGCCTGCATGCGCGGCAAGCTCAGAGGCTGCGAACGTCTGAATTTCCTCGGACACGGTGCCGTCGGCGTACTGAAGAATTCGCTGAATGTCAATTCCGATGTAGGCTATGTAATATAGAGGACTCGACGCCGGAGAGATAAAGTTGTTATACCAGTGCTCAAAGTACAGGCTGTTGCCGATGCCCGTTACAGCGTCGGTCATGCGGTCTGCCTTCGCCTCTTTATCCTTTTTACGGCGAATGAAAATGAGCAGTGCCAAGACTATGCACAGCACAGCAAGTCCCGCGATTACGAATATCATCCAGAACGGAAAATCGTTGGGCGATTCGGTTACCGCCGTCTCAACAGACAGGCGCAAAATCTGCTCGGACGAGGTGGATTTAAGCGCAGTAGTAACGGTATTTTTTAAGCTGTCGGGCGCGATTGACGTAAAGCCTACGCACAGCTCAATTTGCTCATCGCCCTTTTTGTAGGTGAGGATGTGCACCTCGTCGGACAAATAGTCAACGTCGCCCTTTGCGTGAGCTGAGACTATCTCAACCTGGTCGTTTTTGGCAAGGCGGTACTGGTCGTTTACAATTCCCGAATCTATATAAGAGAAGTCAATACCGCTGTCGTCCGAAATTTTCTTGTACAGCTCGGGTAGAATACCCTTGTACTCCTTATCCTGAGTATCGTAGTACTCAATCGGGTACATATCGGGATCTCCTGCAATATAAATCGTATTGCCGTTTGTCGGTTTTTCGACCGTATAAACCGCCGCGTGAGCGGATAATGATGTGAATATCAACAGCACCGCGGCTGTAATAATCGCTGTTATTTTAAGTTTCATAGGCGTACCTTATTTCAAATTAATCTTTTGGCGCTGAATTCTGCCCCACTGCGTCTTTTTCTTTTTATAGCCGATGAACGCCGTAGCGCGTACCCATGCCATAATAAAGCGCAAAACGCAGATTTCAAAGGTGCAGAGCATTAAAACCTTGAGCACATCGCGGAATTTGAGCTTCAAATCGATTGTCTGAGTTCTCGCGAAAAACGCCGTCATCGACATTACCGAGCCGAAAAGCGCGTAAATTCCGAAGAACAACAGCATAAACGGCACGTTAATCAAATCGACAAACAGTGCGAGTATCATCGTCAATATACCGAAAACCTCGATAAACGGCGACAAAAGCTCGTAAATTAAAAAGTAAAAATATGATACAAAGCTCGTCAGTCCGAACTTTGGATTTGCGAGCATTATGCGGTGCTTCCACATTGACTGGAAAAGTCCGATGTGCCAGCGCCTGCGCTGTTTGCACAGGTCTCCCAAGTTTTCGGGAACCTGCGACCAGCAGATTGCGTCGGTAGCGTAGCGGATAAGGTACGGAACGTCGTTTGAAACGCAGTAATCGTGAAGCTTAACGACAAGCTCCATATCCTCTCCCATGGTTGAGGCGTCGTAGCCGCCTGCGGCAACTACGGTGTCCTTTTTGAACAAGCCGAACGCGCCCGAAATAATCAGCGAGCCGTTGAACTTGTCAAAGAGAATTCGAGATGCGAGGAACGAACGGTCGTACTCGAGCACCTGCATACACGCGAGCAGATTGCGCGGAAGGCGGTAATTGATTACCTTGCCATCCTTGATTTCAACGCTGTTTGACGGGCGGACAGCTCCGCCGACAGCGACAACGTTTTCGTTTTAAAGCACGGGCTTTACGATTTTGCTCAGCGAGTCCTTTTGCAAAACCGAATCCGCGTCAATGCAGATAAAGTACGGGTATTTGCAGGCGTTAATGCCCATATTCAGCGAGTCAGCCTTGCCGCCGTTTTTCTTTCGTATCAGCGTGAGCGGAACCTTCTGAGTCGCCGCCTCGTAAATAAACTCGACCGGCTGGCAGTCGATTTTCCGCTGAATCGGGCGGCGGATTGGGAGCATTTCAAAGGCTTCAATCAGCTTTGCCGAGGTGTTGTCGCCGGAGCCGTCGTCGACGACTATAATCTCATACAAAGGATAGTCGAGCGACAAGAGCGAACGTACGTTTTCTACAATTGTGATGTCCTCGTTATACGCCGGCACGATTATGCTTATCGGCACAAAGTGGTCTTTCAGGATTGTGTTTTTAAGTCTGTCCTGCTGACGTTTGCGGTAAAGCTGGGACGATCCGGTGACAACGGCGATAAACAAAAAGGTTGAGTAGCCGATAAGGTAGGCGGCAAAGAAAAACTCTACGCAAATCAAAAACACCTTGATAAATTCAAACGCCGTGTCGTTAAACAGAAAAAATCTCACGTAGCCGCCCTCCTTTCGCTTAGCTTTTTGCGGTCGAACCGGTAGCGCATCATTTCGCCTGGGTAACGGTCGTCGCCTTCGAAAACATCAATAAAGTCCGCGTATTCAAGTCCCATGCTCTCAAGCGCCTGCGAAGCATTGAGACGGACGTACCAGTTGTGGCTGCTGAGGTTCTTTTTCAGCGCCGCAATTGTCCGCTCGCCGGGGTAAGAAGCGAGCGCGAAGCAGGTAATTGACGTGTACTCCCAGCGAACCTCGTCCTCGCGCTCGGCATACTTCATAAGCTGCTCATACGCAGGCTGATACGGATATCTGCCCAGATAGCGGATGGCGCAGAAATGGATTTCGCTGTTGTGCTCCTCTTTGAGCAAGCCGAGCATTCTCTCCTGAAAATCGCCCGACGAAAAACGGATGTAGTCGAGAATTGCGAGCTGAATATTCAGCGAATAGTCCCAAAGGTGATTCCAGAGCATTTCGTTGAGCTCTTTTTTATCGCCTGCAAACGACATCAGTCCGTCGGTCAAAAGTTTTTTGTTGTGGTAATAGCCTGTGCTGTCAATAATCGTCAGGGCGTCGGTTACATTTTCGCTGACACCCATTGAGTAAATCGCGTTAAGCGCGTTTTCGCGGCAGTAGATTGACGGCTTTTCGAGCAAATCAACCATAATGCGGTTAATCTGCGGCAAGTCCTCGCCGTAAAAAAGCTTGTAGCGCGCGATGATATACGGAAAGTATGCCATCTGAATTTCATTTCGGCGGCTGTAGCGGTTTGCAAGAGCGACAAAAACGCTCTTCAGTCCGCGCAGATACGCCTGAACCTCAGCGGGATATTCCTTGGAAAGAATTTCAAGCGACTTGTCAAAAGCCGTCATCTCGCGCACGTGAACCAGACGTTTAAGAATCAGCATACGGTGCCGTTCGTCGATTACAGCCTTGCCGAACTGTTCTTTTATCAGGTTTATGTAATACAGCCGGCTCTGTTCGGTCTCCCTGTCGTTGCGACTGAACAGAAAGATGCAGACAATATTAAATCCGATCATCGCCAGACATACAGCGAGATAGGCATAAACTAATATCTCGATCTTCATCCTGATTTCTCCAGTATTTTTGTAAAGCGTAATAGGAGCTTTTCAGCCTCTCGTGATATGTAACCGTGTTTTCCCATTTCTTAAGCTTAAACGGCTTAAGCTCGGCTCTGCGGGGTTCGCTGCCGTTTGAGGAAAGTCCTGCCCATATCTCGCTTACCTCGATGTACTCGATGCCGTAGTGTTCGTAGTAGTCGTCGTGAATCGTCATCAGCGACGGATCCGAGAAGTTGAGAAGCTGCCACGGCAGTTTAATCTCGACAAAGCCGTCGCCTGCCATAAAGTCGGCAAGCGAGTTAAAATCCTTGCTCGACGGATTTGCGTTGCCGTAGGTGAGCTTGCCTGTTTCAAAGGTCTCGGCAGGCGCCTGCAGATTGTTGTAAATCAGCGGCGTTGCCGTCTGCAAAATCATATCAATATTCGTAAAACGCGGCGAATCCTTTGAGGGGATATTGTCCTTAAGATAGGCGTTATACTCATAGACGTTCTCGGAGTAATTGCTCCGCAAAACCTCGTAACGCTCCTGAACCCTTACGCGGCTGTTCTGCTTGCCCTCAAGCTCGATTATAAAGGCAATACCGCATAATTTAGGTGTGCGGATTGCGAAGTAAGATTTTTCGTCAGGTTGGACAAAAAATCGAGGTAAGGCTGACGCCTTGCCGAGACTT
>ONMK01000021.1:13030-28968 GCA_900318905.1 uncultured Eubacteriales bacterium
AATCGAGGTAAGGCTGACGCCTTGCCGAGACTTTTTTGGGCAACATGACGGAACAATATTCAAGCAAGGCGTGCGCCGTAAATTGTGCGGTGTTGCCTAAAATCAACCGCGCGGTCGAACAGCATATTTTTCTCCTCGTAATAGCTGCTGCCGCTTTTTGGGGTGATGTCGAGCGGAATGTAGATTTTATCCTTGTCGATATTCAGTCCGTCCTTTTTAACCATAAAGTAAACGAACTTTTCGTCGTACTTCATCGAGAGCTTCATATCTCCCCTGTCGGCTACAATGTCATCGTCCGTCCATTCGGAAGCGTCGCCGTCGACGTAGCAGACGGATTGCTCGCTGCCGGGGTCAAAGGAGATCAGACCGAAATACTGCTCGTTAGTCTGGTAGTCTGACCAGTAAGGCGTGCGCTTTAGGTTGACCGCGTACATTGTGTTCCATGTGCGCTTGAACCACTCGTCCTGCCACGAGAACACGCAGCAGCCCGAACAGCCTGCGCCCTTGATATCCTTGTACTGCTCGTTGGTGTAGGCTACGGTTACGTCCTCCCACTCAACGCCGAGGATGTAGCCGATAATCCACTGCGAAACGTCGTGCAGATAAAAGCCCGAGCCTGCCGACGCCATTCTGCCGAGGCCGATTTTTTTGTTGCCGTGAATAACGTCGAGCATTGTGCGGCAGTCGGACAAAAACCTCTCCTTAAAGCCCTTGTCAAGGGCGTCACGGTGAGAGTTTTGGGTGTAGTCGTTAACCCAAACGCCGTGAATAAGATACAGCGGATTGTCGTTATCTTTATTATATTCGTAAAATGCATTGTAGAATACGTCCTGCTGAACCGTGTAGATACGGATGGTATTGGCGCCCATATCCTGAATGTACTTAAACCAGCGCTTATAGGTTTCCTTGTCAATTTTTGCCTGATTAACGGAAGCTGGCAGTGGGTTGAGCTTGTACTGGTTACGGGCAGCACCTACGGACTCGGCAAAGGCATTATGCGTATGTATGTCTTTGACTGCCACAACCGAAAGTCACGCGATCTTGGGATTAAGAATACTGTTATGTATTCGGGCTTGGAGCGAAACGAGATGACAGGCCTGCTGAAAAAGCGCAGTTTTATCAGCGAAGCCGAAAGGCTGCTGCAAACTCAGGACGACAAAAACTGGTGTCTTGTTTCGATTGACATTGAGAATTTCAAGCTGTTTAATGAGTGGTACGGTCATAACGAGGGCGACTTGCTGATGGTGCAAATCGGCGCGGCGCTTTTGCAGGCAGGAGAGCGCACAGGCGGTACGGCGGGATATTTCGGGCAGGACGATTTTTGTCTGCTTGCTCCTTTTGATATGGAATTAATCGGCACGCTGTACGACGACATCGCCTCGCTTGTAAGCTCGCGCGGCGGTAACGTGGGCTTTTTGCCTGCCTTCGGCGTATGCAAGGTCGAAAAGGGCTATCCTACCCTCGACTTGCTCGACCGTTCGTTTTTAGCGGCGCAGGTGGCAAAGAGCGGCTACCGCAACCGTGTACGGATTTTTGAAAAAAGTATGTATCTCCGCACCGACGAGGAGTACCATGTTATAACAAAGTTTTTCCAGGCTCTCAGCCAGCACGAGGTTGTGTTCTATCTTCAGCCTCAGTGCCGCGCTTCATCCGGCAAAATTGTCGGCGCAGAGGCGCTCGCAAGGTGGATAAAGCCCGACGGAACGGTTATTCCGCCCGACGAATTTATTCCGATACTCGAAAAGCGCGGATTAATCTCAGATTTGGATATGTATATTGGGGAGGAAGTCTGCCGCTGGCAGCGCGGCTGGATTGACAGCGGACACACTCCGCTGCCCGTTTCAATCAACGTTTCCGTCGCGGATATTCTGTACACCGACCTTCCGAAATATTTTGAGAACCTAACCGACAGATATTCGCTCGAGCGCAAGCTCATTAAAATTGAAATTACCGAATCCTCGTATATCTCGAACACCACGCTTGTCAGGGACACTGTTCATTCGCTCCGTGAAAAAGGCTTTACCGTGCTGATGGACGACTTCGGCAGCGGATATTCTACGCTGAATATGCTCAAAAACCTGAATATCGACATCATTAAGCTCGACGCGCAGTTTTTGAGAATGGACGAGAGCAACGAGGAAAGGAGCATCCGCATTTTGGAATCCGTCACCAATATGACAAAAACAATAGGCGTTCCGATTATCGCGGAGGGCGTTGAAACCGAAAAGCAAAAGGATTTTCTGCTCGACTTGGGCTGCCGATATATTCAGGGCTACTATTTCTACAAGCCGATGCCTGCGGCGGATTATGAAAGGCTGATTACAAATCCCAAGCTTATCGACACCTCGGGAATCAGAT
The DNA here is from genome assembly GCA_900318905.1 of uncultured Eubacteriales bacterium. Lineage (GTDB taxonomy): Bacteria > Bacillota > Clostridia > Oscillospirales > Acutalibacteraceae > Ruminococcoides. Next base: position 15,389 of record ONMK01000021.1, read on the forward strand.
TTAAATCAAATCAGCAGTTCCGCCTGCGCGAGCTGCTCGACAACAATATTTACAGCGACACAAAAAATCGAAAACTCCGAATCGTTCTCCGAGGTTTTGAAAACCAACAACGTCAAGGGCGAGCCTCTGTCGCTGAATGTTCACGGCAACTATATACAGGACGATACCGAGAATATGAATTATATAATCACCTTAAAGTGCCAAAAATAGGAGAAATCATTTTGGAATACGGATACTCGGTTTTAATGGGCATTTTTTCTGCTATGATTTTACTGTATGCAGGATTTGCCGCGATTTTTAAGGATTATAGAATTCTGCCGTTGAGGGTTAGGGTTTCCGTAGCAAAGCCTAAGAACGAAAAGAAATATATGACTCAGTTCGCAAAAACGCTGGCGCTTGTTGCGCTCTCCCCTGAGCTGAGCGCCTTGGCAGGTCTTTGGAATATGGCAGCCGCGCTTATAGTTTTGATTGTCAGCGCAGTATTCTTTATTTGGCTTGGAAGCAGGATTATGAAAAACGTTGAATAACAGCAAAATTAAAAGCGCCGTTTTTGCGGCGCTTTTTGCTTTATATATTTAATTGTTCCGAGTGATTTTTGTCTGGGTATGCCCGTCGTTATCCTCGTAAATTTCGAGAGTGTATTTGTACTCCTTAGCCCCGTCCTTAACGGTAAAGTCTGTTGTGCCGTATTTATGTGCCTGAATAAGGATCGTGCTGTTCTCTCCCGTTGAGTGAACGCTAATCTCGGCTATATCAGCGTCCTCATTGGTAACTACAGCGGCTTCGGTGAGAACCTGATCGTCCGGAAGGAAGGTAGTCACGTTAGTTTCAACCTCCGGTGTAACAAGCGCGATTATCAGAACAGCCGCAAGGGGTACCAAAAAGCCTGTCAGCCTCATCCAAAGCTTCGGGGTGAATACGTAAAGATACAACAACACCTGTCCAAGACAGAAAAGTCCGGTTACAAGCTGGTACGGAAAATGCTTGAACGTAAACATAAACGAGTTTACGTAAGTAAAGGTCAGAAAGATGAGCGCAGGCGATAAAATCAGCAGGCTCAGCCAGTTTTTCTTTCGAATATACCAGCCGGCAAACGCCATTGGGAACGTGAGCAGAGTCCAGTAAAACCAGTATCTGTAATACATAAACAAGCCCCAGCCCATATTCGAAAACGGAACCTGAAAAAGATAGATAAGCGGCTGGCTTATCAGGAAAAACACAAAGGTTTTCAGCGCTGATTCAAGCGGCTTTTTGCAGTTTGCCATTATGAAAACCGCAAGCAGAATCCACGCCTCAAAGGTCACACCCATATTGTAGAACGAAGTTTTTTCAAAAATCGGTACAACTAAAAAAATGAACGTTATTACAGCCGAAGCGACAGCGAGTACGATCACCTTCCACCACTTCATATCAATGCCGCCGAAAAGCTTGTCGGTACAGCGCCGTAATAATGATTGTTTTTTGTCTGTCATTAACTAATCAACTTCCTTCCATAAAAAACTACACGCCAATTATACCATAAAACTCCGCAATTTGCAATTACTAAAACAAAAAACCTGCCCTCTCCGCGGAGAAGGCAGGTTGATTTTTCAGCTTACTTTACGGGCACACAGTGCTCGTCGTTGATTTTCTGCACCTTTTTAACGCGACGGACATATTTTTCAGCCGTCAGCGGCTCGGTTGCCATAAATGTCTTTACATTTTCCATTGCAATCATACCGCCGATGATTTTCGCGCCAAGGCAGAGCACGTTTGCGTCGTTGTGCTGTCGCGCGAGCGCCGCGCAGAACGGATCCTGACAAACGCAGGCGTAAATTCCGCTGACCTTGTTTGCAATCATAGCGCTGCCGTAGCCTACGCCGTCAACAAAAATTCCTCTGTCGCACTCGCCTTTTGCAACCGCCAATGCCGCCGGCAGTACAAAATCGGACAAATCGCAGGAGTTCTCGTCGTAAGCTCCAAAGTCAACCACAGTGTGGCCCTGAGCTTCAAGATAAGCCTTAATCTCGTTTTTCATTGATGTACCTGCGTGGTCATTCGCCATAGCTATTTTCATAAAAACATCTCCTTTATTTTAGTTTGAAAAAGGAACGCAAAGTACGGCCCTTGCGTTCCTTAAATTTTAATATGCGTTTTACTTTGCGGCTTCAAGCTTTGATTTGCGTTCTGCCTTCATTTTCGGGAGTTCCTTGTCAAACTTAAAGAACAGCAGAAGGATGATTGTCACAATAATGCAGACTATCGGAACGCCGACAAAGCCCAACTGGATAAATATTTTTTCTGTTTCGGTCTGAATATCCGAATTTGCGTCATAGCCGCCAATCTCCATAAGACCGAGCATAACGGTTACGTTAAAGCCGAAGGCGAGCTTTGCAAGGAAGCTGTCGAGCGACGACAAAATACCTGCCGCGCGGATGCCCGACTTGAGCTCGCAGTACTCTACAACGTCGGCAAGAAGCGCGAATCTGATACCCATCAGGTAGCCGAGCGGGAACCATACGAATACCGTACCTACGCAGAGCCAGATAAGATTAGCGCCGCAGAAGATAAAGATTACATTTCCTGCAAGGGCGATGAAGTTCATAAGGATAGCCGACTTCTTTTTGCCCATAATCTTGCAGAAGAACGGAATTGTCAGCTGACCTGCAACCATACTCAGCGAGGTAACAAGCGCCTGAATAGAAACGATTTCTTCAACCCCGAGCGAGCCGATATCTCCGATATAATAGTTGTAGTAATAGAATACGCCTGCCTGCTTTACGGCGAAGCCGAGCAGATAGATGAACATTGTGATTACAAACAGAATATACTGTCCGTTAATCGCCTTGATTCCGTCTTTCAGCTTGATTTTTTCTTCCTTAATCGGTTTAACAATCTCTCGCGTGTATTTGCGTATGAGAATACGAGCAGAAGGATTGCGCCGATCGAGAAGATACCGATTGTCCAAGCGTAGGAGTAAAGGTCTTTTTTGCCGCCGAAGTTGTTGATGAGGGGCAGAGCAAAGAAGGTTACGCAGAAGCTGCCCATCCCAGCCATTACCATACGGAAGGTAACGAGAACGTTGCGCTCCTTTTGGTCGGCGGAAAGGCTCGGCAAAATAGCCGAAAGCGGAGTGTTAACGATTGTATAGCAGGTGCTTACAAGGTTAAATGTGATGAACGCAAAAAGAATAATAAGCACCTTGTTGTTAGAAACAAAGGAAGGCAGAAGGAATGTAAGAACCGCAAAAAACGCGAGCGGCAACGCGCCGATTAAAAAGTACGGACGGCATTTTCCGCTTTTTAACTCGGTTTTGTCAACTACAATTCCCATCAACACGTCGGTGATAGCGTCGATAAACTTTGAAGCGAGCGTAATAACGCCTACAGCCGCGGCGTCGAGCAACAGCGCGTCTGTGTAGTACACCGTGAGGTATGTACATATCATCGGCCAAATCAGGTTACTCGCCATATCGGCGGCGCCGTAACCGAGCCGCTGCCTCATTTTAGAAAATCCCACTTGTTATCTCCTCATAAAATTATTGATATTTTTCTATAGTTTTAGTATATTATATCATTTATTCTCTTTTCTTGCAATAATATTTGGGCATTATTTTCTTATTTTTTTATATCGGAGCAGAACAATAATTTATTATTTACTCAAAACCGTGGACAAGCATATATTTTTCTGCTATGATTAATGAAAATAAAAGTCACTTCGGAGGAGCTATGCAATACAGAAAAGATAAAAACGGCGATGAGCTTTCACTGCTCGGCTACGGCTGTATGCGCTTTTCAAAAAAGGGCGGCGGGATTGACATTGACAAGGCTGAGCGCGAGCTTATGGAGGCGTACCGCTCAGGTGTTAATTACTACGATACCGCGTATATTTACGGCGGAAGCGAAGCCGCTGTCGGTGAGATTTTTGAGAGGAACAATATCCGCGAAAAAATCAAAATCGCTACCAAGCTGCCGCAGTACCTTGTGGGCAGCAGAGCCGCGCTCGACAAGTACTTAAACGAGCAGCTCTCACGCCTGAGAACGAGTTATGTCGACTATTACCTGATGCACCATCTCACGGATATCTCGATGTGGGAAAAGCTGAAAAACTTGGGCGTAATCGACTTGATTGCCGAAAAGAAGAAGAGCGGAGTTATCCGAAATATCGGCTTTTCATACCACGGCAACTCCGACGGTTTCTTAAAAATTCTGAACGACTACGACTGGGATATCTGCCAAATTCAGTATAACTACTTTGACGAGTACTCACAGGCAGGCGTGTCCGGCTTAAAGGCGGCTGCCGCAAAGGGAATTCCCGTTGTAATTATGGAGCCGCTGCGCGGCGGAAAGCTTGTAAATATGCTGCCCGAAGCCGCAAAGAAGGTTATGAAGGACAGCAAACGCGACTGGACTCCTGCGGAGTGGAGCTTCCGCTGGCTGTACAACCAGCCCGAGGTAACGGTTGTGCTTTCGGGAATGAACTCTATTGAGATGGTACGCGAAAACTGCCGCACAGCTTCGGACTCGGAAGCAGGACAATTTACAGCAGGGGATTTTGAAACCCTCAGAGCAGTAACCGAGAAAATCCGCGAAAACGAGAAGGTCGGCTGTACCGGCTGCCGTTACTGTATGCCCTGCCCAAAGGGAGTTGACATTCCCGGTACGTTTAGCAGCTACAATACGATGTTTATTGAGTCAAAGCGCGACGGTCGAATGCAGTACGCTCAGGCGGTCGGACTGACAAAGGAGAGCGCATTTGCCTCTCAATGTATCGGCTGCGGAAAATGCGAAAAACATTGTCCGCAGGAAATTCCCATCCGCAAAATGCTCAAAGAGGCTGACAAAGCGCTCAGACCTCTCCCCTATAAAATCGGCATAAATATCGCGAGGAAATTTATGCTCAGAGACGCCAAGAAGCATTAAGACAGAACAAAGCCCGGCAATCGCTGCCGGGCTTTTGTGTTTGATTATAAATCGTCCTCAACCTTATCATTAAGGCAGGGGATGAATTTTTTGTGCCACTCGGGCGGCTGGGGCATTTCTGTACCGGTCACGCATGCCCAAATAACGCGGCGGTGAATTATCAGAAACACACCTGCGATTACCAGTAAAAACTTAAGTAAACGTTTCATAATTATCCTTTCTTAAAAATCGAGCATATTTTACCCTTTCGGGATTTCGTATAATTTTATTATTTCGACATTGAAGCCGCAAATTCACGCGCCTTTGCGTAGTCGTCCTCTGAGGGCAAGCCCTTGTTAATAAAAATCCAAGAGGCAGCGCAGTGGAATTCCTTTTCGCTGAGCGGAATGTTCAGAGCGTCGCACTCCTTTTTTACCATTCCCCAGGTGGATTTTCCCGAGCATGAGGTGCTGAAATTTACAACCTCTCCGATTTTATCCTTATTACGGGCGAGGAAGTCCTTGACCTCTTTGTCGATATTCGCCGCGTACATTGCGTTGACGAGGAACAAACGGTCAACCCTATCACTGAGGTCGGTCGCTACGGTGAGCGCCTTTTTGCCTGTCGCCTTTGCAATCTGATTTGCGAGCTTTTCGGTATTGCCCTTTTTGGATTTTGTAAAATAGCGGATTTCGGTATTCATAGGATGCCTCCCTGTTTAGTATTTTCCGTAAACATCAATATTACTGATTTTATTGTAACAAATCATCATTTTGATGTCAACAAGAATTTACCATACAATCAGGATTTGCCGAGCATCTTTTTAGCCATACCGAAGTAAACCATACATACGATGTAGCCGACAAATTCAAAGCCTGCTTTTACCGCTCCGAGCAGCTCTGCTCTGCGCGGAACAAAGCCTGCGGCAATCTGCAAAATCAAAGCGACACCGAACAGAACGGTTATCACGACAATCATAACCTTTCCTGTTCTCTGGATGTGAACATCTTTCAGGTACTCCGCGAGGGTGAAAATTGCCAGAATAGCGTAAATGTTAATCAGCAGAGTGAAAACCTCGTCAATCGCGGCAAAAATGCTGTTTACCGTTCCTGCCGTCAAGGTCATTCCCACGGTACAGACGGCGCAGATAACTACAAAATACAGCGCCTTGTTGAAGTACCACTCGTCCTTGCGCGCCTGATTAAGACCGATAAACTGAATAACAAACGCTGCTATTCCCACTGCGGACGAAAGCAGAACCAACGTTGCCAAGCCCCAAAACTGGGCGGTGTCGATATCGGGCAGTTTTATTTTTCCGTCGAGCAAAACCATCAATACAGCGACGAACATCAGCCCTGCGGAGATAATATTGAGTATCTCGGAAATAAAAAGCTTTTTTACGCCCGAGTAAGCGTGAGGATATTTCATATACTTCTCTCCTTTTACGGCTGATTGGTGCGCTGAATCGGAGCACCCGAATAGTCACCGAGCTGCAGAAGCGTCCAAACGTCCTCTTGCGCTCCCTTTTCCTTGTTGGTATTAGTCATAATATCGTCGCAGTAGCGGTAAAGCTGATTTGTCGCTGTGACAACCTCGCTCCAGTTCTCCTTCTGTTCATCGGAGAGGGGATCCACCTTGAGCTCCTCCTTGTAAAGGATTTTCTCCGACAAGTAGTCGGTAAACTTTATCGCTCCGTAAACGTTCATATGGTCGACGTTATAAAAATCATGCTTTTCATCAATGCCTATGCGCTTTACGTCGTTTTCAAGCGTGTAATAGCTGTAGCCGCGGCTGTTAACGATTGACGCCATTTTGTTTGAGCGCTTAACGCGGTTATACGTCTCCTGCGTTACATAGTGTGGAGCGCGTACAAACATCAAATTTATATGCTGCTCGTCGCAGTAATCGAGCAAATCGTTGAGCTGTTTTTCAAGCTTTGGGTCCAAGTCGAGCTCGCATGTTTCCAGTGCAAGCTTGTCGTTAAGGCACGGCTTGTCGGGGCTGTGAATATACGCGGTAGTGCGGAAGCCCTTAAGGTAGTTAAAGCCGCGTGCGTCAAGCGTGAGGTTGCTTGCAATCATATGCAAGCGTTCGGGGTATTCCGTCCACAGACCGTGGTATTTAATGAGCGGAAAAACGTACTCCCAGCGCTGGTCAACCGGCACGTTACTGGTGATGTAATCAATTTTATTTTCGCTGAGCGGAAGGTTGTCAAAGAACTTGTGAACATGCGCCTCGTTAATATCATTGTCGCTGTTGCCGTACAAAAAGGCGTTAGCCTCAACCACAATCATTCCCGGGTGTTGGGTTCGCACCGTCTCCTTAACGGCGGTTTTTATACCCTCGGAGGTGATTGACTCCGAAGCCAAAAGGTAGCTTGTAAAGCCGTACTGCTCGTAAGCTCTGCCGGGCATAAAGCTAGTGTAGATATCGCTTGCTCCGATGAACACAACGTCGAGCGAGTCGGTCTCCTCCTGATAAAAGCCTTCAATACGCAGACTGTTGTGGTCTACGTTGCGCAGGAAGAACTGCTGCAAAACAAGGCACGAAACCATAATCGCCAACAGAAAGAGGGAGACTTTTACCGTGCGTGTAACTTTTAATTGGTATCTCATCATTATCCCCCTTCCGTCAGAATTGCATATATACAAAGTCAGCCGCGTTGTAGCCCGAGCCGTAAACGCCGAATACAACAATCGACATCACGGCGATATAAAGCACGATAAATCGGAAAACATACGACTTTTTATCGAGCATAGCGCGGATAGTCGTGTCGGGATGTCTCTCCTGAATAATGCTTGCGACAAGCACTACGGTTGAGGCAAGCAGCAGGATAAGATAGTCTCGCCAGCCGAGTCCGAGCTTGGTGATTTCCGCAAAACCTGTCGCGAAATTCTGCCCTGTGAAAAACAGCCCGATTGTCCTCATACCCTGTCCAAACGAAGGCGCAACGTCAAACACATAGCCCACGAGGATAACAAGCAGGGTACGGAAAATCTGAAAACCGATAAAGACAGGATTTTTACGGCTGATTTTAAGCTTGTCAACCGCGCCGTCAAAGAGCGGCTGCATAATAATGCTCAGCATAATAATCACGCCGTTCCAAACGCCGAACGCTACGTACTTCCAGTCTGCTCCGTGCCACACGCCGACGATTAAAAACACAATCAGCGAGGCAACGCTTGTGGGCAGTACCTTTGCGATATGCGCTCCCGCGGCGGTTTTTCCGAAGCGTGTGCCCTTCATCTTCTTGCTTGCGTTGATAAACACATTTGACATAGCGATGGGATAGAACACATAGTTTTTCATCCATCCGCCGAGCGAAATATGCCACCTGCGCCAGTACTCGTTTATTGAGCGCGAGAAGTACGGACGCTTGAAGTTGTCAATCATATCTATGCCGAAAATCTGCGCAACGCCGCGCGAGATATCAATACCGCCAGAGAAGTCGGCGTAAAGCTGTATCGCGTAAAGCAAAATTGTAAAGGTCAGCGTTGTTCCGCTGTAATTAGCGTAATTTTTCTCGACCGCACCGATTAAAATATACGCTCTGTCAGCGATAATCAGCTTTTTGAAGAAGCCCCAGACAATCAGCTCCATACCGTGCTTCATACGGCCGAAGTCAAAGTCGTGCGGCTCAAAAAGCTGTTTTGCAAGCTGGTCGTAAATGCTGATAGGGCCTTGGATAATCTGCGGAAAGAACGAAACGAACAGCAGCAGCTTAAACGGATTTTTCTGCGCCTCGGTCTTTTCGCGGTAAACGTCCACGATATATCCCATTGACTGGAAGGTGTAGAACGAAATTCCGAGAGGCAAAATCAGGTTGAGCGTAGGCGCTGAAAAGCTTATTCCGAAGCCTCCGAGCACGTCGTTCAGACTGCCTGCAAAGAAGTTATAATACTTCAAAAATGCCAGTATTCCGAAGTTCAGAACAAGGCAAAGCGCCATAATCAAGCGCTTTTGTGTTTTTATTTTATTCTTGAAATTTTTCTTTTGCTCTCTGTCCCAATCCTTCTTTTTTTCTTTCAGAAGTTTTTTGGAATTTAACGACACGCGCTCAATCCAAAGCGCTATCAGGTACGTGCTGAGCGATGTAAACAGTATAAAATACGCGAGCTTATATCCGACTACCGCATAAAAGAATATACTCGCCGCCAGCAGAACCGTCCACTTATATTTCTTTACAGGAAATAAGAAGTAAACAAACATCGTCACAAACACAAATGCAAGGAAGTTCAGCGTTGTGTAAGACAAGTTAAAAAGCAAAAAACCACCCTCCTGTTATAATTCTGTTTTTAATTATAACATAAAACACTTCTATTTCATATATAAAACTTTTGATTTTTACTAAAATTATTTCAATATCCTTGAAAAACAACAAAAGCAGTGCCCTTCGGCACTGCCCTGTTAAAATGCTGTTATGTTACGCCGTATCCCTTTTCGTCAAGCAACTCCCAAACCATATCGACAACGCTGTACGTTTCGTCGGGGTCGTCGTTGGTGACTGCGAACACGTTTATTCCGTTTTTAATATCGGTATACGCCATTGTTTCGTAGGTAGTGATTGCTCCTGTATGGAACAGTCCGCCGCCTATGATACGAACTCCAAAGCCGTAATGGTCCTCGTCATCGTCGGTGTAGTCCGTCGTCATAAGCTGTAAGCTCTCTTTTGTAAGAATTTTATTCGTCCTAAAAGAGGTCAGCCATTTGTCAATATCATAAGCGTTCGAAATCATATCTCCCAAGCCCATAGTAACGCCCACGTGAACCGTCTCGGGATTTACCGTCGGCGCGGCGAGATTAGGAACATCTTTAAAATCAACCTCGTCGACAAAGAAGGTGTGCTCCATTCCGAGAGGATTTATGATTTTTTCGCGCAGATAATCGTAGTAATTCTTGCCCGAAACCTTCTCTACGATCCTCGCCAGCAGAAAATAATTTGAATTCGAATACTCAAACTCAGTATCAGGCTCGAACTCAAGCGGTTGTTCAAGCAGCCATTCCTCGAGCGCTTCGCGGTTTTCCCTGACGCTGTTATCGTTCGTGACGGTTTCCCTGAGCTCGCCGGCAGGCAGCTCTGTAAACGCGCCGTCGATATATTCAATATCGTAAAACTCGCGAATTCCCGAGCGCATACTCAGCAAATGCCAAAGTGATAAATCATCGCCGTATTCGTAGTCGGGATAATATTTTGACAGCTTATCCTCTACGCTGAGCTTGCCATCCTGCTGAAGCGTAAGGACAGCCGCAGCGGTAAACTGCTTTGCCACCGAGCCTACGCAGAACAGCGTATCAATTTTAATCGGCTTTCCGGTGTCTGTATTTTGAACGCCCTCAGCCTTCTCAAAAACCGTCTTTCCGTTCTTTGTCATAAGCACAACGCCGCTGAAAGCTTTGTAATTATCAAGCGGTTTGCTCTGCGGCTTTGTCGCAGCCGTTTCGGTTGTCGTTAACGCAGTGTCGGGCTGTGTTTCGGAGCTTTCGGCTGAACTGCAGGAAGCAAAGGAAAACAACATTACTGCAGTAAGTATTAACGAGAGAATTCTTTTCATTTACTTCCCTCCTTATGTTTTTTCAATTATATTTATAATCGTACCTTAGTATAACATAAAATCCATAACAAAACCATAACAAAATTTAATTGTTTCAATCTTTTTTTGCACAACAAAAGCGCAGCAGCCGTTAAACTGCCGCGCTTATATTACTAAATCCGACTTGAGGTTTTATATTCTGCCGTGTGTATTCTTCTTAGCTTAATCAGTTTGTTAATCCAAATCCGAGTATACAATAATCTTATCCTCGGCTTCAAGCGAAACCTTTATTTCAGACAAATCGCCGCTGAAGATTACTGTTTCATCATTGGCTTTTACATAGCCGAGAACCAGTACGGGATACTGCTTTTCCGAAGCTTCGGCTGATGAAACAGACGCTTCAAACACTGCGCGTACCAAATCGTAAGCCGTACACGGAGCAGGAGTTTCTCTGAAGAAGGACGAAACCTTTTTAATCTGCGGTTTCTTGCTTTGAACACCCTGTTTATCCGAAGAATAGCTCAGCAAATTCTTATAGAAATCATATATTGACTCTTTCTCCCCTATTTGCGTGATAATATTGCCCGAAAAACGGTTGCTGATTACCGCTTCGACCATATCGTAACCCTTGACTATGTCATAATGCCTCGGGTCTGTGATTTCAACGATAGTTTTAACCGTCTTTTTATCGTAGCCGGGGTTTTTACGAAGCATTTCCCTGATAAAATCCTGAACATAAACAAGATACATAAGGGCTGATGAGTCGGCGTTTTCATCAAGTTCCGTATCGTCGGACAAAATAAGTATACTTGTATCCTCCGGCGCGTCAAATAGCAGACGGTTAATCGGCTCAAAAGTTTTATCAATATTATAGATATCCAGTTCGGCAACTTCTTCAACAAAAGGATAGCTTTTGTAATAATCCATTCTTTTTAAACTGCCGGCTTCATCAATCACGGTAACTTTAAGCGGACTGTTTTGATTATCGCCGTTCTGACATGATATGTAGGCTTCGTAGCAGCTCATAATCTCTTCCACATTGCTGTTGTGGCCTATCATAATCACTCTTTTACATTCGCCTTGCGTACTGTTCAGCTTAACACTATAGCCTGAGCTTTTGAGCTCAGGCTCTTTATTAATATTTTTCTGATTATCCGCCACAAAGCAAAAACAGCTTTCGCCGTTATGGTTAAGTAATGTTAGAGGTATTGCATTTTCATGCGTTGAGAGGTAATCGCGGATATAAGCGGTTTCGTCATCGGTCTGCACAGGCGCGGTATAAAACGCCGCTCCCTTGTTTGAGAACAAATCATCGTATACAAGCGTCATTTCCGGCGTTATTGATATTTGAGCCAGAAGCTGACCGAGGAACTTTTCAACCTGGAACATTTCGATATTGCATTTTCCGCCGAGTTCTTTACCGCTGATAATTCTCTGAACAACATCATAAGTCCATTCATCGGTAATCTCGATGATGATGTTCTGATTGTGAGCGGCGTTTCCTGCCGACACAATATCCGCAACCTGCATCAAGGCTTTTACTGCCTGCGGATTACCCTCGTCCGGCTGTCCGTCCTCAGCAGCAGACTCCGACGGATCGTTGCTCAAAATAATTACAGCCTTAGCCAAGTCAATTCTTATATCCTTGAGCTGCTTTTGAGAGAAAATATTTCCTTCAATTACGATAAAAGTAACGTTTTCATCGAGCTTGTTGTTTTTGAGATACCGTCTGCGTGCAAAAAAGCCAATTTTATCAGCTTTTTTACAGACATTCTCATTCTCTTTTTCAATCGTAAGATGAAGTCTTTCTTCGATTTCCTTTTTAATTTCATCGCTGCCCGATTTAACCAGAGCGACAACCGTCTCCTTATTATCGCTGTAAAGGAAATCGTTGACAATTTCGGGAGCTCTCGCGTTCCAATTAAGGATGACAGTGTGATTTGACAGATAAAGCCGCGTATTGCCTGCGCTTGCATTCTCTATAAAATCGTTGAGAATATTTGTAAGATAACCGATAACCGCTCCCGTGAAGGTTATCATACCGATGATAATAACCGACAGGCAGGTTAAGGTTAACGCAACGCCCGTAGTGCCTATATCCTTTATTACGGACTCAATACATCCCGCGTCAAGAATCATAGTAACCGTATAATATGCGGCATGAAAAAAATTCATTTTCTCTGTTCCGTGCAGAGAAAGAGAACTAATAAGCGCAGCTGAAGCTGTGATAAAAAGCACGTTGAACAAGATAATTAATACCAATACCACACGTTTCGGATGCTTTGCAACCTGGATACTCAGCCATTCTCTGAACTTTATCATACAAACCTCCTGCAATTATCCTTAAAAAAGAATACTATTTCAAAATTAATTGTACACTCTTATATAAAGAATTGCAAGTAATCAGCGTCTTTTTGAACAGCATATAATTGAGCATATCCGACTTAAAAAACAAATAAAAACCGACGGAAAAATAAAAATCGAATAGGATAACAAAAATTGCTATAGATTCCCGTGACGAATCTATAGCAATTCTGTTTTCAATTATTCAGTTATAGAATAGGTAACAAACACATCCGTATAATCCTTCAGTGCCTTTTCTTCCTCTGTCAGCTGGTTAAAGGATTCGGCGTGCGCCGTGCCGAATTTGGTAACAGTTGCGCCGATTTGGATAGATTGCTTTTGTTCTGTTCCGTCATTAAATACTACTGTGCAGTAAAGAGTGTTGCCTATGATTGTATCCAATCGATTTGCCTTTGCTTCGAGACTTTCATCATCCGGCACAGGCTCATTTGTGCGCTTGCCGACAATTCCGATTGCACAGCCGTCGGGATTCTGGTTGTTGTAAGCAATCGTAATAGAGGTATATTTTTTGCCTTCATAACGATTCAATATTTCCTCTGCCGCGTGTTTTTCAAAGTCACTTTGATGGTCATTCTCCATTGCCGCGTCAAGCGCTTTTTGGTCGTTCTCGATACATTTGACATCAAACAAGGTGTCAATGCTTTCACTTACTACATCGCCGTCAATAACGGGATTATTATCCTTGCGGCAGTGGACGGCAATCGCGTCCTTATCTACGGAATAGGTAACGCTTTTAATATGCTCTCCTGTTACTGAAAGAGGAAGGTCTATATTTTCAATTATTTTATTCATTATAATGAATTAA